>JAFEFZ010000229.1 GCA_018240325.1 Pseudomonadota bacterium | reverse complement strand
CCGCGCGATGGTCAAGGGCCTGATCGCGGGCGAGGAGCCGGGCTCGCTGCTGGTGCACGCCCGCGGCGCGCTCAAGCGCAAGACCGAAGCGCTGGCCGCCGGCCTGGACGGCGAACTCAGCGCGCGGCACCGCTTCGTGCTGCGCCAGCTGCACGGCCACATCGAAGTGCTCGAGCGGCAGCTGGCCGAGATCGACGCGTACCTGATCGAGGCGATGGCGCCTTACGCCTGGGCGCACGGCCTGCTGCAGACCGTCCCCGGCATCGACCGCATCGCGGCCGCGCTGATCCTCATCGAGATCGGCGACGACATGGCGCGCTTCGGCTCGCCCGAGCGGCTGGCGTGCTGGGCGGCATTGAGCCCGGGCAACCACGAGAGCGCGGGCAAGCGCAAGTCCGGCCGCATCGGCCACGGCAACACCGCGATCCGCCACATCCTGTGCGAGTGCGCCAACGCCGCGCGCATGACACGAAGCACGCTGGCGGCGAAGTACCGCAGCCTGATGGTGCGCAAGTCGCACAAGAAGGCGATCGTGGCCGTCGCGCACAAGATGCTGCGGCTGATCTACCTGCTGCTCAGCCGCCGCGAGCCCTACATCGACCGCGGCATCGACTACGCCGCGATGAGCGCGAGGAAGAACGCCCCGCGCTGGATCCGCCAGCTCGAGGCCATCGGCAAGTGGCCGCAGCCGGCAGCCGCGGGCAACTCCGCCGCGGCGCACTGATTCACCGCTGACCCTGCAAGGGTCGGGCCCAGCGGTCGTGCCGATCCTGCGCCGTGCGCGGGAGGGTTGCCTGTGGCCTCATCGTGGAGGGTTTTCCCGGTAACGTTGCGGGTAACCGGCAATTCACGGCCGGCGCGGCCGGCTGTGGGCTGTCCAGTTGACCCGTTGGTGAGCCGCCGCTATTCGTAGTGCGTCCACATGCGCAGAATTCTAACGACGCGCTCGCTTGTGAAGATCTCGTACACCAGCCTGTGCTGGATGTTGATACGTCGTGAATAGGCACCTTCAAGATCACCAACGAGCTTCTCAAATGGGGGCGGGTTCTGATAGGGATCGTTTGATAGTATTCTCAGCAAATTCTCGGCCTTGGCACGTAGCCCAGCGGCGGCGAGCTTCTTTGCGTCCTGTTGCGCTTGCTTTGAATAGACAACCGTCCAGTTCACCAGTCTAGTTCCTTTGAGCTTTCCCTCAAAGGCTCAGCCATTCCGTCTTTGATTGACTCTCGCATACCTGGCATAGAGAGCAGGAATAACGTTTCCTGTATTGCGTTCCAATCTTCTTCAGACACGAGAACAGCCGCTCGCCTCTTGCCGGAGATAAACACTGGCTTGTGCGATTCAGCCGCTTGGTCGATGAGGCGATATAAGTTGGCACGAGCCTCGCTGGCGGTAAGCGTAGTCATCAGACGTCCTTTGCACTTGGCGCAAATTTTAGCGTACGCGAAAGCGTACCGTTTGTCAAGATCGCACTTAGGCCATCGTGTCCCAAAGTCAACGGCTAGACGTTTGAAATCAGCCGCGTCGAAGGCGTCGGCTGGATTGGTTAGTTGGGTGGCAATGCGTCAATAGAACGAAGGATTGCCCGTGCGATTGCCTCTCTTTTGAAAAGATCGTCCGTTCTGTTTGGCGTATCAATATTCAGCGCAAAGAATACGGGACCGGTTGGCCATTCAATCCACCCTACCCACCAGCCAAACCTGCCTTCCCAGCCGGTCTTTGCACGTAGTATCCAGCTGCGCCCCGCTTCCGTAATCATGAGATCTTTCACCAAGCGCTGGTGCTCCACCTTAAATGGCAGCTGATTTCGATAGAGTTTTCTGAGAAACAAAATCTGTTCGTGCGCTGAGATTTTAAGATTGCCATCTATCCAGTAATCGCCCTTGATTGTCGAAGGATCGGCGTTGCCATAATCAATTTGCTTTAAATAGCGTTTTGCTTTGTCCTCTCCGATATCTTTTGCAAACAGCTCATAAACCCAAACCGTAGAATTTCGCATCGCTGATCGCAAGTTTTGGTCTTGATTGTGACCTTCAAAGCTCCGTTTAACGCCGTCCCATCGAAAAACCTGGAACTCATCACGAACGGCGTCTGCATCGAGTGCAAAAAGTGTGTGGGGTATCTTGAAGGTTGAAGCTGGCGAGTAACGCTTTGCCGCTCGCTCTTGATCAAAAACCGATAAAGTATGCTTCGCTTGACGTTCGTCTGCAATAACGATTGCACCTTCGGCCTGGAGGTCGCTGAAGAACTTTTTCCAGTCTGAACGGATTACCACATGTTCTTGCGCATACACGAATGAGGTAAGAAAGAAGGTAGATAGCAGTATGGTGAAGAATCGGATTGCCATTAAGTTTTCTTTGATGCCCAACGTTCGAGGTGAGGCGCCCGCAGCGGCATGGGCCGCGGAGGCGACGATGGACCACTGGCGCCGGAGCGGCCCATGCCGTTGCGGGTCGCCTCGACCGAGGGGTTAGACGCCATGTTCTGACCTGCCGGCCTTTGCCAGTAGCGCAGCCCAACTCTCGCGAAGTACAGTGTTCTTGACGCCGTAGCTGGTTGGGTGCGGCGCGACTTCGGCGGCTATGCCTGCACTTCGTACCACCGGTTCTGAGTAGCGCGACTGCTCCTTGCCGAGAATCCAGACACCCAGTGGGCGATGAACCTCCAACAGCGAGGCGAGCCTTTCGGTTGCTGCGCGGTACTGTTCGGGCGTGGGGCGATGGTCTCGTGTTGGGCCGGTTCGCTGAACGAAGTTGGTGAACATGACGCTGCGCCAGAAGGCTTGCTTCTTGAGACCCGTAGCGTTCGCAAGCCGGGTATACATGGCGTCGACGACCTTACCTTCCAGGTAAGCGCGGATGTATCCGTCGTCAGTGGCGAGATCGCCTTCGTAGTGGCCGTACCAGGACTCGCCAAGGACGAAGATGCGCAAACTCGTGTACCCAGGTGCCACCCATACTCGCTCGGGGTACTCAGGAGCGTTCATGGCGTCTAACGTGTTCTCGACATCAATTCTGCAAGCGTATCCGGATACGCCTGCAATTCCGATGGCGTATCCGGATACGCCTGCGGAATGGGCACGGTTCGGCGGCGCGACAACAGCCGCCCATCGCCGCCGCAATAACCTCGTGGCCGACCGGCTCTGCTTCGTCCGCGCCGCGCCAAGCCCTCAGCTCGCCGTCGGCATCACGAACTCGGCCCCCTTGGCGATGCTCTGCGGCCAGCGCTGCATCACGCTCTTTTGCTTGGTGTAGAAGCGCACGCCTTCCTCGCCGTAGGCGTGCATGTCGCCGAACAGGCTGCGCTTCCAGCCGCCGAAGCCGTGCCACGCCATCGGCACGGGAATCGGCACGTTGATGCCCACCATGCCCACCTGCACGCGGCGCGCGAATTCGCGCGCGGCGTTGCCGTCGCTGGTGTAGCAGGCCACGCCGTTGCCGAACTCGTGCGCGTTGATCAGCTGCAGCGCCTCGGCCAGGTCGTGCACGCGCACGCAGCTCAAGACGGGGCCGAAGATCTCTTCCTTGTAGATGCGCATCGCCGGCGTCACGCGGTCGAACAGCGTGCCGCCGGTGAAGAAGCCGCCTTCGAGCCCCGGCACGCGGTGGCCGCGGCCGTCGACGACGAGCTGCGCGCCCTCCTGCACGCCGAGCTCGATGTAGCCCTCGATGCGCTCGAGCGCCTGCCGGGTGACGATCGGCCCCATCTCGGCGTCCAGCGCCATCGGGTCCTTGATCTTCAGCGCGCGCGCGCGCTCGGCCAGCTTGGGCACGATCCGGTCGCCGGCCTCGCCCACCAGCACCGCCACGCTGATGGCCATGCAGCGCTCGCCGGCGCTGCCGTAGCCGGCGCCGATCAGGCCGTCCACCGCCTGGTCGAGGTCGGCGTCGGGCATCACCACCAGGTGGTTCTTGGCGCCGCCCAGCGCCTGCACGCGCTTGCCGTGGCGCGCGCCGGTCTCGTAGATGTGCTGCGCGATCGGCGTCGAGCCGACGAAGCTGAGCGCCTGCACGTCGGGGTGCGCGAGCAGCGCGTCCACCGCCGCCTTGTCGCCCTGCACCACGTTGAACACGCCGTCGGGCAGGCCGGCCTGCTGCAGCAGCTCGGCCATGAACAGGGCCGGGCTGGGGTCGCGCTCGCTGGGCTTGAGGATGAAGGCGTTGCCGCAGGCCAGCGCCACCGGGAACATCCAGCACGGCACCATGCACGGGAAGTTGAAGGGCGTGACGCCCGCCACCACGCCCAGCGGCTGGCGCAGCGTCCAGTTGTCGATGCCGGTGCTCACCTGCTCGGTGTAGTCCCCTTTGAGCAGCTGCGGGATGCCGCAGGCGAACTCGACGATGTCGATGCCGCGCGTGACCTCGCCCTGCGCGTCGGTGAACACCTTGCCGTGCTCGGCGGTGATCATCGCCGCGAGCGTGTCGCGGTGCTGGTTCATCAGCTGCAAGAAGGCGTTGAGCACGCGCGCGCGCCGGATCGGCGGCGTGTCGGCCCAGGCCGGGAAGGCCGCCTTGGCGCTGGCCACCGCGGCATCCACTTCCGCAGTGGACGCCAGCGCCAGCTGGCGCGCGACCTGGCCGGTGGCGGGGTTCCACACCGGCTGCTGCCGGCCACTAGTGCCGGGCACGAGGCGCCCGCCGATCCAGTGGCCGACGTCGGTGGTGGCGGTGAAGGCTTGGGGTGCGCCCATGATGGATCTCCGGTGGGGGTGCGCGTTGCCGCGGGGGGTGGGGATGCGGGCAGTCTAGGCGGCCCCGGCCGCACTTGCCATCGTGCAGGCGCCGGCGTGGCGCGGCGGTCGGCAGTCAGCGGCCTGCGGCCTGCGGGCCTGCTGTCAACGCCCGCTGCGCAGCGCGCCGCTGGCCGCCAGCTTGTGTGCCAGTTCGGCCGCCGGCAGCAGCGTCAGGCCGTGCGTGCGCGCGAAGTCGCGCGCCTTGTCGCTCAACTCGCCGCCATGCACGTAGATGCCGTCGGCGCCGTCGCGGCGCGCGCACGCGGCCTGCAGCTCGCGCAGCGGCTCGACGCCGGTGCTGGCCGCCTTCCAGCGGCGCAGGCTCAGCAGCCGGCAGCGGCCGGCGCGCTCGAGCACCAGGTCGGCACCGGCGCCGGCGTGGCGCGCCACCTGCCAGCCATCGGCCTGCCAGGCGTGCGCGGCGGCGGCCACGAGCGGCTCGCCGCCCAGCGTGCGCATCTGCGCCAGCGCGGCTTCGAGCTGGCGCCGGCTCGGCGCGCGCAGTTGCCTGCGCGCGGCCAGCGCGCCGATCAGCACGAAGGGCAGCCCGATGCCGAGCATGCCCACCACCGCATAGTCCGCCGGCAGCAGCAGCCGTGCGATCAGGGCCAGCACGGCGGCGATCGCCAGGCTCACCCACCAGGGCGAGCGCAGCAGGATCGCAAACAGCGAGTTCTCGGCCATGCGCAGCTTCACGTCACCCCCGGTTGCCGGCGTTGTGGGGCCGTGCTTCTAACACGGCCCGGCGTGCCGGCGACAATCACGCCCCGCTCCACATGCCCCGTCCGCAGGCGCCATGACCGTCCGCCATCCGTTCCACCTCGCCTTTCCGGTCGCCTCGCTGGCCGACGCGCGCGCCTTCTACGGCGGCCTGCTCGGCTGCCCCGAGGGCCGGTCGTCCGACACCTGGGTCGATTTCGACCTGCAGGGCCACCAGATCGTCGCGCATCTGGCGCCCGGCGAGGCCGGCCATCGCGCCACCGGCGCGGTCGACGGCGACGACGTGCCGGTGCGCCACTTCGGCCTGGTGCTGTCGATGGACGAGTGGCAGGCGCTGGCCGATCGGCTGCGCGGCGCCGGGCTGAAGTTCCTGATCGAGCCGCACCTGCGCTTTGCCGGCCAGGTGGGCGAACAGGCGACGATGTTCTTCCTCGACCCGAGCGGCAACGCGCTCGAATTCAAGGCCTTCGCCGACCCCGGCCGACTGTTCGCCCGATGAACCCGGCATGCCCCACGCCCCTGCCCTGCCGCTGACGCGCATGGCCGCAGCGGCCGCCCTCGCGCTGGCCGCCGCGGTTGCTCAGGCCCAGGCCATCGACGTGGTGCGGCTGTTCGCGATCCCGGCCGACGACGGCCAGGGCATCGTCGGCGCCGCGGTGATCGCCGGCCACGAGTACCTGGGCTCGAGCGAACGCAAGCTGTAGGTGCTGCCGACGATCGACTGCCAGTAGATGAACGGCTGGTTCGCCGGCACCGCCAACGGCATCGGCTGGCGCTTGTCGTCGGCCGACGGCACGCTGCAGTACGGGCTGCGCGGTACAGATCGGTGTCGGGGCTGGTGGCGGCCGGCCGCAGGTTCTGACCTGCGGCGCCGGCCTCAATAGGCGGCGCCGCGCAGCGCCTTCAGCCGCGCACAGGCCAGCGCCGCCAGCGCCGACAGCGCGATGCAGCCGACGATCACCGGCGCGTAGCTGCCGCTGCGGTCGAACACGGCGCCGGCCAGCACCGGGCCGGCCAGGTTACCCAGCGCCGCACCGGTGTACAGCGTGCCGATGATGCCGGCGACCGCGCGTGCGCCGAACAGGTCCATGCACAGCGCCGGCAGCAGCGACACGATGCCGCCGTAGCTCAGCCCGAACCACAGCGCGAACACCGCCAGCGCCGCGTAACCGCCGGCGCCCAGCCAGACGACGAGGGCCAGCCCGGACGACAGCTGCATCAGCAACAGCGTCAGCAGCCGGCCGATGCGGTCGGCCAGCGCACCGATCACGAAGCGGCCGACCAGGCTGCCGATGCCGATCAGCCCCACCAGGCCGACCGCGCGCGGCGCGTCGATGCCCAGGTCGCGCGCCGCCGCCGACACATGCGCGAAGGGGATGAACATGCCCGGCGCCGCGAGCACCACGCTGGCATACAGCCACCAGAAGCGGTGGTCGTGCAGCGCCTCGCGCAGCGTGGCGCCGGGGATGCGCACGGCTTGGGCGGCGCCCGCAGCGGCGCCCGCCACCGGCGCGCGCTTGAGCAGCAGCGTTGCCGCCAGCCCCACCACCAGCACGGCGGCAGCCAGCGCGCGCATCGCGTCGCGCCACTGCAGCGCATCGATCGCCGCGGCGGCAGCCAGCGGGACCACCACCGTGCCGGCGCCGATGCCGGCGCTGGCCAGGCCTGCAGCCAGGCCGCGGCGCTGCTTGAACCATGGCTGCACGCAGCCGATCGACGGCGTGTAGACCAGCGCGATGCCGAGCCCCACGCCCACGCCGTAGGCGGCATACACGGTGGACATGCCCTGCGCGGCGCTGCCCAGCAGCAGACCGGCGGCGATCAGCACCATGCCGGCGCTGGTGACCAGGCGCGGGCCGAATCGATCGGCCAGCATGCCGCCGCCGGCGCCGAACACGAAGTACACCCCTCCCGACAGGCCGAACACGAGCGACACGTCGGCGCGCTGTGCGTCGAATTCAGCAGCGAAGGCGGCGAAAAACGCGGCGAACGAGTAGGAAACGCCGAAGATGACCGCCAATGCGACGAAGGTCGCCCAGACGACGACCCAGGCGTAGGGCGCTTCCTTCATCGGCGCAGTCTAGCCGGGCGCCAGGGGCCGTCTCTGCAAAGGCGGCCGGGCGAGCGCGGGCACCCCGATCGCAGCGCCGGCGAACGCATCGCCCGCACGGCCCCTTTGGCCGCCGCCTGCGGCGGGCGCAACAAAAAAAAGAGCCCACCGCCTGAGCGGTGGGCCCTGACAAGTCCTTCATGAAGGACGTCGTTGGGACCGGTATGGACCTGCTCCGAACTTGCCTTCCCGGGAGCCTGGCCCCGGCGTGCCGCTTGGGCGCCGCCGTGAAAACTGCAGTGTGACAGCTACGCGGACCAATGTACGTCAGCCGTCATTCTCTCGCTATCCCTAGTTCGACGTGTTCCGGCTTCCGGCTTCCGGCTTCCGGCTTCCGATTGCGTCCGCGGGGCGAGCCGTGCACGCGCGCCGCCGCAGCCACAATGGCGCATGCTGCCCAAGTCATCCCCGCCGCCCATCGGCGACGCCGAAATCGGCCGCATCCAGACACTGCTCGATGCGCTGCCGGCTGCGCTGGAGCCGTTGGACCCGAGCGCGATCGACGGTCTGCTTTGCGCAGTGCTGGTGCAGCCCGAGCCGATCGACCAGGCGCGCTGGCTGGCGCTGGCAATCGACGCCAACGGCCGCGCCGCGCCGCCAGGCCTGGACCTGACTGAACTGCAGGCGTTGCTGTGCCGCCGCCATGCCGAGCTGGACCGCGCCATCGCCGAGCGGCAGTGGTTCGACCCGTGGATCTTCGAGCTGGAGCCCCCGGCCGAGTTGTCGGACAGCCTGCTGCCGTGGATCGCCGGCTTCGCACTGGCAGTCGAGCAGTTCGACCGCCTGCTGGCGCTCGCCGACCCGCGCCTGTTCGAGCCGCTGGCGCTGCTGTACCAGCACCTCGATCCCGACGACCTCGACGCCGAGCCGGCGCTGCTCGATGCGATCGACGCCGCCGATCCGCCCGAGGACCTGGCCGAGGCCGCGGAAGACATCGTGCGCGCGGTGCTGCTGCTG
>JAFEFZ010000228.1 GCA_018240325.1 Pseudomonadota bacterium | reverse complement strand
TGAATAAGAATTTGGCTGAACGCAGCCGGCTACCCCCTCGGCGGCTTTGCCTCAACGGCCTCGAAACGCAACGAAGAACAGCAGACGTTCCGAGAGGCGGGACAGGACCGACAGTCGTCGTCTCCCTGCAATTCATGGTTGACGCGACGCGCGATGGGGCAATCGAAATGAGTGCGCCGTACCGCTTTCAGGCGATTCCTCCAGGGCCGGTCCTTGTGCATCCGGCTGCTGCGCCAGCCATGCTGCCGTCCGGCGTGAAAGTCAGCAGGCTCACGCTGAATCCGGCCCCGCAACGCGCAGCGCGAAGGCTCGCAGCATGAGCGACCCGCGCATCGTCATCACCGGCTCCGGTGCGATCTGCGGCGCCGGGCGCTCGGCCGACGAGGTGCTCGCGGCAGTGCTCGCGGGCCACAGCGCGATCCGCGCGGTCGAGAGCTTCGACACCAGCGGCTGGCCGGTGCGCATCGCCGCCGAGGTGCCCGAGTACAACGCCGCCAAGCTCGCCGGCGACCGCAAGCTGCTGAAGTTCATCCGGCGCAGCGACGTGTTCGGCCTGTTCGCCGCCGGCCGCGCGCTCGACCAAGCCGCTTTCGACGCCTGGCGCGGCACGCTCGATGAAGCGGCGGCCGCGAAGGCGGCCGATTCGACCGGCGTGTACGTCGGCTCGGGCAGCGGCAACTTCTCGAACCAGTACGACTACCTGCCGTTGATCGCGCAGGGTGCTCTGCCCACCTTCGGCCGCGAGCTCAGCGCCACCGTCAACCCGATGTGGCTGCTGACCGCGCTGCCCAACAACGTGCTCGGCCACGTCGGCATCCGCCACGGCCTGAAGGGGCCGAACGCCTGCATCACCCACCACAGCGTCAGCGGCCTGCTGGCGCTGGCCGAGGCCGCCGAGGCGCTGCGCGCCGGCGAATGCGCGCGCGCCCTCGCGGTCGCCCACGACGCACCGATCGAGCCGCAGGCGCTGCTGTACTACCAGCGCCTGGGCCTGATGTCGGGCCGCGGCTTGAGCCCCTTCGACGCCGAGCACGACGGCAGCGCGATGGGCGAAGGCGCGGCCGCGCTGCTGCTCGAAACCGAAGCCGCCGCGGCCGATCGCGGCGCCACGGTGCTGGGCGAGGTGCTGGGCGTGGGCAACGCCGGCGACGCGCTCGGCCTGCTGCCGGTGGACGACGAAGGCGCGGCGCTGCAGCGCGCGGTCGAGGCGGCGCTGGCCGCCTCCGGCCTGGCGCCGGCCGACATCGCGCTGGTGGTCGCGCACGGCAACGGCACGCCCAATTCCGACGCGTCGGAGGCGCGCGCGCTCGGCCGCGTGTTCGGCGCCGCGATGCCGCCGGTGACCGCCTTCAAGTGGGCGATCGGCCACCTGCTGGCCGCGTCGGGGCTGATCGAGGCCGCCGTCGGGCTGGCCGCGCTGCGCGCGCGCAGCGCGCCCGGCATCGCGACCTTGCGCACGCTCGATCCGGCCTGCGCCGGGCTGAACGTCGCCGCCGCAACGCGGCCGCTCGCCGGCGACACCGCGCTCGTGATTTCGCGCGGCTTCGGCGGCGACAACGTGGCCTGCGTGCTGCGCGCGGCGCTGCCGTGACCGACGGCGCCGCGCCGGCTGCGGGCGTGATGCCCGCGGGCCCGGCCGACGACCTGCCCGCAGCGCCGGCCGGCGAGCTGCCCGCCGCGCCGGCCGACGCGGTGCGCTGCGGCGTCGATACCGTCGAGATCGCACGCATCGAGCGGCTGCTGGCCGAAACCCCGGCCGAACACCTGGGCCAGTGGTTCAGCGCACAGGAATTGCACGACGCGGGCGTAGGCCCGGGCCGCGCCGCCAGCCTGGCTGCGCGCTTCGCCGCCAAGGAAGCCTGCGCCAAGCTGCTGCCGCGCGAGGTGGCGCTCGGCCTGGTCGGGCCGACCGACTTCGGCGTGGTGCGCGACGGCTACGGCGCGCCGCAGGTCGAGGCGAGCATCGCCGCGCAGACCGCGCTCGGGCGCAACCGGCTGCGCGGCATCCAGTTGTCGCTGACGCACGACCGGCATCAGGCCACCGCGATGGCCTTCGCGCTGCCGCAACACGCGCAACCGTCGCGCGCCGCGCACTGGCTGTACCGGCTGCTGCCGTTCAGGCGCGGCGTGGTGCTCGACAACCTGCGGCGCGTCTACGGGGACACCGTCGACGAAGCCGAGATCGAACGGCTGGCGATCGGCCACTACGGCCACCTCGGCCGGCTCGCGTGGGAGTTCCTGAGCTATCCGTGGCTGCCGCGCGCGCGCAAGCTGGCGATGGCGCGGGTCGAGAACCTGGATCTGCTGCTGGCCGCCCACGCACAGGGCAAGGGGGTGCTGATCCTGACGGGCCACTTCGGCAACTTCGAGATCGCCACCGTCGCCGGGCTCGCGCAGTTCCCGCAGGCCCACGGGCGCTTCCACTTCGTGCGCCGGCCGATCCGGCCCGAGTGGCTCGACCGGCTGGTCACCCGGCGCTTTCGCGCCGCCGGCTTCGGCGTGCTGCCCAAGCGCGGCGGGCTCGACGCGATCCTCGACCGCCTCGCCGCCGGCGACCTGATCGTGTTCCCCTTCGACCAGCATGCGCAGCGCAAGGACGGCGTGCAGGTCGAATTCTTCGGCCACCCGGCCGGCACCTTCCGCAGCCTGGCGGTGATCGCGCTGGCCACCGGCGCGCCGGTGGTGCCGGCGAGCTGCTGGCGCGAAGCGCCCGGCCGCCACGTGCTGCGCTTCGAAGCCCCGGTGCCGCCGGTGGACGACGCCGACCCGGACGAGGCGATCCGCCTGGCCACCCGCGCCTACAACCGCGCGCTCGAGCACCTGATCGTGCGCCGGCCCGAGCAGTGGTGGTGGACGCACCGCCGCTGGAAGCCGTGGCCGCAGCGGCAACGCCGTGGCTAGGGATTCCGTACCGCGCTCGGGACGGCACAATCGGCGCGGCCGCACCGCGCAACCCCGCCGGTGGGGCCGCTGCCGCCGCTGCCTGACGCCCCGCATGCCCCTGACCCCCGCAGCCCAGCACCGCCCCGGCCGCCGCGCATGGGCCGCAGCCGCGCTGGCGCTGGCGCTGGCGCTGGCCGCCGGCACACCGGCGCTGGCGCACGAGACCGATCAATACACGCTGCCGGTCGGGCGCGAGTTCGCCGACCTCGGCCCGCACTTCTCGCGCATCGCCTACGACGCCGTCGCCGCCGCCGTCGCCGAGGTCAACGCGGCGATCGCCGAGGCTGCAAACCCTGCAGGCGAGCACAGCGCCGTGCTCGCCGGCCGCCGGATGACGCTGGCCCAGCTGCAGGCGCCCGAGCTGATCGCGCCGCGCGTGTGGTCGCACCTGTTCGCGGCGATGCCGACGAACGAGCTGCTCGACCTGTGGCTGCAGGCGCCCGGGATGCAGGCGCGCTACCCGGGGCTGGTCACGCTCTACCGGCCGGGCGACACCATCTACGACGACCCGCTGCTGGTGATCGACCTGACGAAGATCGTGCGCTCCACCTTCCGCGCCGGCATGGTGCGCGTCGGCGATACGCTCTTCGGCACCGACAAGTTGATCCACTTCGTCAACGTCGGCCAGATCTACCACGCCGCCTACCTCGACGGCATCGCCCAGGGGCTGGAGCCCGACGCGGCGGTGCAGGCGGCGATCGCGGCCACCTCGGCCAACCCGCTGACCTCCGAAGACGGCATGCTCGGCGGCTTCACCACCGGCATCCGCTCCAACGGCGACCTCGCCGCCGACTACGCCGGACTGTCCTTCTACCGCAACCTGACCGAGCCGCTGCGCTGGGGCGAGCGCACGCTGGCGCCGATGCTCGAGCGCGAAGGCCGCGGCTGGCGGCTGGCCGTCACGCCCGACAGCGACTTCTTCACCGTATTCGTGCTGCCGCACTGGAACGAGGTGCTGAACCCGAACGTGTACGCGCGCTACTTCGCGTGGCGCGTGCGCCAGCTCGTCGCCGAGCGCTGCGCCGATGCGCTCGACGCCTACCGCGACGGCCGCGGCCGGCTGCGCACACGCGCGCAGTTCGAGGCGATCGAGCGCGAACTGGGCACCGTCTACGGCGTGCCCTACGACCACCAGGCAAGACCCGATCGCCCGGTCAGCATGGCCGCGATCTGCTTCGACGGCAGCGGCGCCACGCAGGCGGCCGGCGCATCAGACGCCGCCGGCGCCGCCGCGTTGCAGCGCGATGCGCTGTGGTGGGCCGCACACGACGGCCAGGTCGGCCGGCTGCGCGAGCTGCTCGCCGCCGGCGCCTCGCCCGCGGCTGCCGATGCCGACGGCGACACCGCGCTGCACGCGGCCGCGCGCGCCGGCCAGGCCGCAGCCGTCGAGGCACTGCTGGCCGCGGGTGCAGCGGTGGATGCGCGCGGCGCCTATGGCGCCACGCCGCTGATGGTCGCGGCCGCGCAAGCGCAGGCGCCGACGGCGCTGCTGCTGCTGCGCGGCGGTGCCGACCCGAACGTGCGCGGCCGCTTCGGGCAGAGCGCGCTGCACGCGGCCGCGCTGGCCGGCAGCGCGCGGCTCGCCGCGCTGCTGCTCGACCACGGCGCCGACGCGCGCCTCGCCGATGCCGCCGGCACCCAGGCGCTGCATCTGGCGGTGCGTGCCGGCAATGAAGCGCTCGTGGACGAGTTGCTGGCCCACGGGGCCGACGCCCGTGCCGCCGACCGGGCCGGCGCGACGCCGCTGGGCCTGGCGCGCGAGGCGGGCAACGCCGCCATAGAAGCCCGGCTCGCGCAGCAGCCGCCGCCGCCCCATCTGCTCGTCGCCGGGCCGCAGCCGCCTGCGGCCGCACGGCCGGCCGCCGCCGATGCGACGCGCTGAGCCGGGCGCCGCGAGCCGGCGCTGGCTGCTGCTGGCCGCCTGCGCGGTCGCGCTGTCGGCCGGCGCGGCCGAACCGCTGATGGAAGCCGCCGCACGCGACTTGTTCGCGCGCTGGAGCGGCCCGCTCGATGCGCAACTGGCGGCGGCGGGCGGCGATCCGGTGGTGCTGGTGCGCCAGCCGCTGCTGCGGTCGCCGCAGCAGCTGCGGCCGGCGCGGATCGTGTTCGGCGTGCTCGACGCCGGTGCCGATGCCGCCGGCCGCGGCGGCTGGGACCTGAACGGCCTGCTGCTCGATGCGCCGCGCGCGCTGGCCCCGGGCTGGCTGCTGTTCATCGTCGGCGCGGTCGAGCGCCGCGACGGCCGCCCGGCGGCGCTGGCCGAAGTGCGCGTGCTGGCGCGCCGCGAGGACGCGCCGGTCTGGCGCATCGGCCCGGGCGACGAGGCGGCGGTGGCGATGCTCGCCGCGGCCCGCGACCCAAGCGCTGCGTTGCGCTTTCCGGCCGAGCGCGACCGCTTCCGGGCCGAGGCCTGCGCGCCGTGGCTGTGCGTGCGCGAACTCGGCTCGGGCGCGGTCTGGCACATCCGGCTGGACGAGCCGGCGGCCGCCGAGCCATGACGCGGGCACTGCACACGCAGGCCCTGCCCGGCACACGCGCCGGCGCCGCACTGCTGCTCGTGCCGGCGCTGGTGCTGACGATGCTCGGCGGCTGCGCCGTCGCGCCGCCGGCCGCGGGCCCGGCAGCGGTGCCGTCGGCACCCGGGATGGTGGTCAAGGACGGCCCGCCCGCCAACCCGCCGCCCGACCTGGCGCAGCAGCCCGACCCGGAGCCGCGCGTCGAAGCCCTGCGCAGCGGCGGCCCGAACAAGCCCTACGAGGTGCTGGGCGAGCGCTACACCCCGCTGGCCGCGGATCTGCCCTTCGAGGAGGCCGGCAAGGCGTCCTGGTACGGCCGCAAGTTCCACGGCCGGCGCACCGCCAACGGCGAAGTCTTCGACATGTACGCGTTGAGCGCCGCGCATCGCACGCTGCCGCTGCCGAGCTACGCGCTGGTGCGCAACCCGGCCAACGGCCGCGAGATCGTGGTGCGCATCAACGACCGCGGCCCCTTCGACCAGCGCCACATGCTCGACCTGAGCTATGCCGCCGCCGTCAAGCTCGGCGTCGAGCGCGCCGCCGCGCCGGTGGAATTGCGCCGCCTGACCCACGACGACATCCGCACCGGCCGCTGGCGCGACGGACGCGGCGCCGTGGCCGCGGCACCGGCCGGGCCCCCGCGCGCGGCCGTCACGACGGCCGCCACCGCCACCACGGCCGTCGCCATCGCGGCGCCGGTGCCGCCTGCCGCACCTGCGGCGCCGGCGGCATCTGGGGCCACAGCGGCACCCGCGGCAACAGCGGCACCAGCGGCACCAGCGGCACCAGCGGCACCGGTGGCGCCAGCGGCGCCGGATGCGACTTCGCCGTCCGGGGCAGCCGCCATCGCGCTGCGCCGCGCCGAGCCGCCGGCTTCGCCCGGGCCGGCCCAGGCCACGCCCGCCGTCACGGCCTCGGCATCCGCATCCGCATCCGCATCCGCATCCGCATCCGCGGCGCCGTCGCCCGCGGTGGCAGCCGGGCGCGGCGGGTTCTGGGTGCAGTTCGGCGCGTTCGGGCGGCACGAGGGCGCGCTCGAACTGCGGCGCACCCTGGGCGGGGAGTTCGGCTGGCTCGAGCCCCTGCTGCACGTGCAGGACGACCGGCGCGTGTACCGCGTGCGCGCCGGCCCCTTCCCGAGCCGGGCCGACGCCGACGACATCATCCGGCGCGTGCGCGCCGCGATGTCGGCCCTGCAGCCGCTGGCGTTGCCGGCGCGCTGACCGGCCCTTCGTCCGCGCGAAGCGCGCGGCGCCGCCGCGGCGCCGCGCCCACGCTTCTAGGGCTGCCCACGCCCGCGGTCCGGTCTTACAGTGGCGCGCGCAAGAGCCGCGCCGTCGCGCGGCATCGGGGAGAACCGGGATGCCTGCCACCAAGACCGCCACCGCGCGCCAGCCCACCGGCCTGTCGCTGCACATCGGCCTGAACAGCGTCAGCGGCGCCGACTACGAGGGCTGGACCGGCCCGCTCGCCGCCTGTGAGTACGACGCCAAGGACATGGCGGCACTGGCCGCCGCCGGCGGCATCAAGCCCACGACGCTGCTGACCAAGGCCGCGACCCGCGCGAAGGTGCTCGGCGGCCTGCGCGCGGCGGCCAAGGCGCTGGTCCACGGCGACTTCTTCTTCCTCAGCTATTCCGGCCATGGCGGCCAGGTGCCCGACGTGTCGGGCGAGGAAGACGACAAGCTCGACGAGACCTGGTGCCTGTACGACGGCCAGCTGATCGACGACGAGCTGTACCTCGAGCTCGGCCGCTTCGCCGCCGGCGTGCGCATCCTGGTGCTGTCCGACAGCTGCCACAGCGGCACCGTGGTGCGCGCCGGCCCGCCGGCACCGGGCACCGCGGCGCTCGGCCGCTCGAAGATGATGCCGCCGTCGGTGGCGGCGCGCACCTACGAAGCCCACAAGCGCTTCTACGACGACCTGCAGCACGCGGTGGCCAAGGCCGGGACCGGCGTCGTCGTCGACCCCGACGAGGCGCTGGCCGGCGTCGCGGTGAGCACGCGGCTGACCAGGCTCGCCAAGCGCTTCAAGGCGCGCGCGATCCTGATCTCGGGCTGCCAGGACAACCAGAGCTCCTACGACGGCGACCACAACGGCGCCTTCACCGCCAGGTTGCTCAGCGTGTGGAACCGCGGCAGCTTCAGCGGCAACTACGCGACCTTCCACGCGACGATCAAGGCCGGCATGCCCGCGGTGCAGACGCCGAACCTGTACACGATGGGCGCGGTGGCGGCCTTCCTGAAGCAGCGGCCGTTCACCGTCTGAGAGCGCCTGAGCGGCCCGACCCGACCCGACCCGACCCGCCGGCCCCGCCGCGCGCAGCCCGCATGCCCGACGCGCTGAACGCCGGCGCCGCGCCGCAGGTCTTCGTCAGCTACGCGCGCGAGGACCACGGCGCGGCCCAGACGCTGGCGGCGGCGCTGGCCGAGTCCGGCCTGTCGGTGTGGTGGGACCGGCAGCTCGCCGGCGGCGACGACTTCGCCGACGTGATCGCTGCGCAGCTGGCGGCCGCGCGCGTCGTGCTGGTGCTGTGGTCGCACGCGTCGGTGAACTCCAGCTTCGTGCGCGACGAGGCCGCGCGCGCACGCGACGCCGGCAAGCTGCTGCCGCTGCGCATCGAAGATGTGCAGCCGCCGCTGGGCTTCGGCACGATCCACACGCTCGACCTGATCGGCTGGGACGGCGACCGCGGCGACCCGGGCTGGCGCGCGCTGGTCGCCGACCTGCAGCGCGGGCCGGGCGCGCGGCCGGCGCCGCCGG
>JAFEFZ010000227.1 GCA_018240325.1 Pseudomonadota bacterium | reverse complement strand
CTGGAGTGGGCGGTGCGCCACGCGCAGGCCGAACTGGGGCATTGGTTCGACAACGCGCGCGTGCTGTTCTTCAGCGGCCTGGCGCACCAGAAGCTCGCGCTGTCGATGGCCGAGTACACGCCCAACCTGCGCTTCGCCGATCCGCTGCTGCAGCTGGGCGTGCCCAAGCTGCTGGGCTCGCTCGACGCGCTCGGCCTGTACGCGGCCGGCGCACACGCGGTGGCCGGCTGGGCGCCGCCGCGGCTGGTGCCCGACGTTTTGCGCCAGCAGTGGGCGCAGCACACGCTGCGGCGCGCGCTGCGGCACGCCGACGTGGTGGTGGCGCCGGTACACGAACTCGACCCGATGGGGCTCGAAGAGCTGGCCGGCAAGACCGTGATCACCACCACCGTCAACGACGAGCGCCTCGAGCAGTTCCGCGAACGCGGCGTGCACCTGGTGATCGACGGCGCACCGCAGCGCGACGGCCACGTGCTCGACCCGGCGCTGCTCGACGCGATGATCATCGCCGCGACGGGCAAGGCCGGCGACCAGTTGCTCGACGACGACTATCTCGACGTGCTCGTCGGCGAGCGCCTGGCGCCGCGGCTGCTGCGCCCGAACGGGCAGCGGCGCCTGAACCGCTTCGCCTTCGTGATCCACCCGCTGTCGCAGGAGTACTTCAAGAAGGTGCGGCCGGTCGAGGTGCTGTCGCAGGTGTCGCCGCCGGCGCTGGTGGCGCCGATGATGGACACGCTCGAGAAGGTGATGGCCTGGGCGCCGCCCTTCGTCTACTCGCGCGTCGAGGGCATCCGCAGCCCCACCGGCGCCGAGGCCGAAGGCTGGCTGATCAGCGTCGGCGGCACGCCCAAGGAGATCATGGCGCACGCGCCCGAGTTCACCTACCGCCGGCTGCTGGCGGCCGCCGAGATGGCGCGCAAGCTGGGCGCGCAGATCATGGGGCTGGGCGCGTTCACCAAGGTGGTCGGCGACGCCGGCGTCACGGTGGCGCGGCGCGCGCCGCTGCCGATCACCACCGGCAACAGCTACAGCGCCAGCGGCGCGCTGTGGGCGGCCCACGACGCGCTGCTGCGCCTGAACCTGCTGCCCAAGCCCGAGGGCAAGGGCCGGGTGAAGTTTCAGGCGATGGTGGTCGGCGCCACCGGCGCGATCGGCGCGGCCTGTGCGCGGCTGCTGGTGCGCGCGGCCGAGCAGGTGGTGCTGGTGTCGCCTGAAACCGCCAAGCTGCTGGCGCTCAAGCGCTCGATCCTGCGCGAGACGCCCGATGCCCGGGTGGTGCTCAGCGCGCAGGCCGACGAGCACCTGGCACAGATGGACATGGTGGTCACCGCCACCTCGGGCGCCGGCAAGAAGGTGCTCGACATCATGCTGGCCAAGCCCGGCTGCGTGATCACCGACGTCGCCCGGCCGCTGGACTTGTCGCCCGAAGACGTGGCCAAGCGCCCCGACGTGCTCGTGATCGAAAGCGGCGAGGTGCGCCTGCCGGGCGACGTGCGCATGAAGAACATCGGCCTGCCGCCGGGCGTGGCCTATGCGTGCCTGGCCGAGACGATCGTGCTCGCGCTCGAAGGCCGCTTCGAGAACTACACCGTCGGCCGCGCGATCGAGTGGGAGAAGGTGCACGAGATCTACAAGCTCGGGCTGAAGCACGGCATGCAGCTGGCCGCGATCTCGGGCGTCAACGGCGTGTACAGCGACGACGACATCGCGCGCGTGCGCGCGCTGGCGCTGGCGGCGCGCGCCGG
>JAFEFZ010000226.1 GCA_018240325.1 Pseudomonadota bacterium | reverse complement strand
AGCCGTGCTTCGGGCAGGTCAGCGTCGTGCCCTGCAGCGCCGGCTGCGGGATGTCGGTCGCCTGGTGCGGGCAGCGGCTGTCGTACACGCGCCATTCGTCGTCGGCGCGGTAGACGAGCAGGCCGCGGCCGTCGCACTCGACGCGACGCGCCGCGCCCACCGCCAGCGCGTCGGCAGCCATCAGGTCGTGCCATGTGGCGGCCGCGGCGGACGCGGCGGACGCGGCGGACGTGGCGGACGTGGCGGACGTGGCAGACGTGGCAGACGTGGCAGACGTGGCAGACGCGGCAGACGCGGCAGCCGGCGCATCGAGGCGGAACTGCGGCAGGTCCATCGCCAGGATGATGTCGACCGCCCAGACGATCTTCGCCAGCCCCAGCGCCGGGAAGGCCATCAGCAGCGCGTCGAGGATCTCGGCCGGCGTGCAGCCGTCGCGCAGCGCGCGCTTCAGGTACTGGCGCAGGCCGCGCTCGGTCTGCGCGTGCACCTTGGTGATCACGCTGATCAGCGCACGCGTCTTCGGGTCGAGGTGCGTGCCGCAATCCTTCAGGAACGCGAAGTAGTGGCCCATCGCCTCGGGCCGCATCTTCGTCAGGTAGTCCAGCGCAGCGCTCATCGTCGTTCTTCGCCCCTTCGCCCGTCCACCCCTTCACCCGCCGGCCGGCCCGGCCGTCACCAGCACCGGGCACTCGGCCTGGCCCATCACCTTCTGCGCGGTACCGCCGATCCACGCGCGATCGAGCCGTGTCGGCCCGTGGCGGCCGACCACGATCAGGTCGGCCTGCTGCTGCGCGGCCGCCGCGACGATCTGCTGGTGCGCGCGGCCGATCCGCACTTCGCCCTGCGCCGCCTGCCCGGCCGCTCGCAGCCGCGCGAGATGGCCATCGAGCAGCGCCTGTGCGGCCGCGCGGCCGGCCTCGTCGGACACGACCAGCAGCAGGCTCAGCGGCAACGCGCATTCGGCCGCGACCGCCGCCGCGCAGTCGACCAGCCCGGCCTGCGCCGCCTGCGGGTCGATCGCCGCCAGCACCCGGCGTCGCCACAGCACCACATCGCGCGGGCACACCAGCACGCTGCAGGGCGCGTGCGCGATCACCTTGCTGACCATCTCGCCGACCAGCAGGTTGGCCAGCAGGCCGCGCCGGCCGCGGCGGCGGATGATCAGCAGATCGGCGCCGCGCGCACGCGCCTCGGCCACGATCTCGGCGTAGGGCTCGGCGCCGCGGCGCACGCGCAGATCGAGCGCCACCGCGTGCGCGCCCGCCGCGGCCTGCAGCGCTTCGCGCCGCGCGGCGGCCTGCGCATCGGTGCGCGCGGCCAGCTGCGGCGCGACCGCTTCGTACTCCGGGTTGCTGGTCACCGGCAGCACCGCGGCCAGCGGCAGGCCGCAGCGCTGCGCCAGTGCGAACGCCAATGCCTCGGCGCCGCGGTCGAAGTCGGTGTGCTCCGAGGCCAGCAGCAGGCGCGTGAAGGGCGGCGCCATCGTCAATGCCCCGCGGCCAGCACGCCCGACGCGGCCAGCACGACGACGGCGGCCTCGGCCACGCACAGCGCGGCGTAGGCGCGGTCGCCGCGCCGCAGATACATCGGGACGAGCGCCAGCAGGCACAGCACCGAGCAGCCGGCAAGCACGGCGATGCCCACCAGCCCAGCGATGTCGCCGCGATGCACCAGCGCCAGCCAGCCCCAGCCGGTGGGCGAGCCGGTGAGCTCGAGGTAGCGCCCGACCGGGTGCTGCCAGATCTGCGGCAGCCGCTCGGGCGGCACGTGCGCTTCGGCCAGGCCCAGCACGTAGGCGACGAAGCTGACGATCAGCAGCACCAGGCCGACGCGCGTGCCCCAGTCGAGCAGGCGCGCATAGCGCAACTGCTCGGGCGACTGCTGGACCTGGTCGTGTTCGCTCATAAGGCAACCTCCGCGCTCATGAGGCAAGCTCCGCACTTGCGCGCTCCGGTGTGAGCGCTTTGGAGCGGTCATGCGCGCACTGGACGACCCTCCGCGCCGCGCGCTGCGAGGTTCGCGCTTGGGAGCGGCCCGGCGCGCTCACGGCCACACCCCCATCCCCTTGAGCAGCGCGCGCAGGCCGGCGAACAGCAGCACCGTGATCACCAGCCGGCGCACCACTGCGCCGTGCAGCACGTGCAGCAGCCGCGCCCCGATGCGCGCGCCCAGCATCATGCCGACCACCGAGGGCACGGCCACCATCGGCAGCACCGCGCCTTCGTTGATGTAGACCCAGGCCGCCGACGAATCGACCAGCGACAGCACCAGCCCCGAACTGCCCGCCGCGAGCTTGACCGGCGCGCCCATCAGCAGGTTGAGCGCCGGCACGTTGGCCCAGCCGGCGCCGATGCCGAACATGCCGGCCAGCACGCCGATGCCGAGGAACAGCACCAGCCCCGGCACCGTGCGGTGCACCTGCCAGTTCACGACGCGGCCCGAGGCGCCGTCGAGGAACACGCCGTGCAGCGCCAGCGCCTGGGAGAGCCGGTCGGGCGCGGCCACCTCCGGAAACTCCGACTTCTTCGACACGGCCATCAGCACGACGATGCCGAGCACCAGGCCGCCGAGCAGCATCTGCACCACGGCCACCGGCATCGCCAGCCCGAGGAAAGCGCCGGCGATCGACGAGGCCGAGGCGAGCAGCGCCAGCGGCAGCGCCAGGCGCAGGCTGCCCAGCCCGCTGCGCAGCAGCGTCGGCGCGGCCGACAGCGCGCTCGCCAGCGCGACCAGCAGACCGGCGCCGCGCACGAAGTCGAGGTGAAACGGGAAGAAGCTGCCGATGATCGGCACGAACAAGGTGCCGCCGCCGATGCCCGCCGGCACCGCGACGATGCCCATCACGAAGCAGGCGAGCAGCAGCCCGAGCGGCCACACCCACCAGGGCAAGCCCTCGGCCGCGGCGCCGGCGGCCGCCGGCGCTGCCGCCGCCAGCACCGGCAGCAGCAACGCGCCGGCCACGCCGAGCGCGCGCGGCAGGCAGCGCAGCAGGCCGGCGCCGCGCATCAGAGCCTGTGAAGGAATCCGGCGCGCCCGAGCGGGCGCACCAGAGGGTGCCGATCCAGGCGCAACGCACAGCCGCAGCGCCGGCTGCGGCGAGCATCGGCAACGAAGCGTGCCGCCGTCTGGGGCGGCCGAGCGGGTGTGTCGGATTTGTTCACAGGCTCTCAGGCTGCCGCCTGGTGGTGCAGGTTCTGCGGGTGCCGAGCCTCGGCAAAGAAGATCCGGCGCTAGGCCGGCGCAGCGGCGCGCACGGCTTCGTGATCCCCGAGCGGCCCTTGGCGCCGAGCACGCCCGGGTTCAGCCGGTGGTCGCGGTTGCCGTCGATGCAGCGCACGCGGCCTTCGCGCCGGCGCACCCGGTTGCGGCAGCGGCAGGCGCACCTGCCGCAGGTGGCTCTGCGGATCGGGTGGCCCGCCTGCGCGCCGGGATCGGCGATCGGGTCGTGCAGCGGAGCGTGCGCCATGTCCAAGTGTGCGGTGTATTCGGCCGGCGGCGATGTGACCAGCCGGCGGCAGTGTGCCCGACGCGACCAGTGCCGGCACGCCTGCACAGCGCGCATCATGCCGTAGCGGCCGGCACGCTATTAGGCGCAAGCCGCCGTTGCAGCGGGTACCCCCACGATGGCGTAGAGCGGCCTACCCACGAGGGTTATGGGCCGCAACGCGCGTCTGTGATCCGATGCACGCGGTTCCCCAAGATGCCTGGGCGGCAGGCCACGTCCGGTCGAGCTCCGTTGAAGATCTGCATCGCCTCCGACAGTCACGACCGTGCCGACCCGCTGCTCGCGGCGGCGCAGGCGGCCGCACGCGACGGCGCGACGGCGCTGATCCACTGCGGCGACGTGATCGGCGCCAACACGCTGCGGCCGCTCGATACGCTGGCGCTGACGGTGCACGTGGTGCACGGCAACAACCTGGGCGATGCGCTGGCGCTGGCGCGCCTGGCGGCAGCGTCGCAGGGCCGGCTGCACTACCACGGCGGCGAGGCCGAACTCGTGCTGGGCGGCCGGCGCATCTACGTCACCCACTATCCGCACCAGGCGCGCGGCATGGCCTGCACCGGCGACTACGACCTGGTGTGCTGCGGCCATTCGCACGCCGCCGAGACGACGCGGCAACCCGACATCCGAGGAGAGCGCACATGGCTCGTCAACCCGGGCACCGTGGCCGGCATCGCCGGCGCGCCTGCCACCTGGATCCTCGGCGACCTCGAGCGCATGCGCTTCGAGATCCGCACGCTGTAGCGCAGGCCGATCGCAGGAGACGGCGATGACGGGCACCGTGGCCGCCGACCCGACGCTGCTGGTGGTGGGCGGCGGCATCAGCGGCATGACGGCGGCGCTGGAGGCGGCCGAGGCCGGCCGCGAGGTGATCCTGGTCGAGCGCGAGCCCACGCTCGGCGGGCGCACCGCGCAGCTGTACCGCTACTTCCCGAAGATGTGCCACCCGACCTGCGGGCTGGAGATCAACCTGCGCCGGCTGCGCGCCAACCGCCGGGTGCGCGTGCTGACGATGGCCGAGGTGACCGCGGTGCAGGGCCGCGCCGGCGACTACCGGGTCAGCGTGCGCCAGCGCCCGCGCTACGTCAACGAGCGCTGCACCGCCTGCGGCGAGTGCGCGCGCGCGGTGACGGCGCGCGTCCCCAACCCCTACAACTACGGCCTCGACCAGATGCCGGCGGCGTACCTGCCGCACGGGCTGGCGCACCCGCCGCGCTACGTGCTCGACCCTTCCATCATCGGCACGCCCGAGGCCGAGAAGGCGCGCGCCGCCTGCCCGGTGGGCGCGATCGACCTCGACATGCAGGCGCGCACGCTCGAGCTGGCCGCCGGCAGCGTGATCTGGGCCACCGGCTGGCGGCCCTACGACGCCGCGCGCATCCAGCCCTACGGCTACGGGCGCTTCCAGAACGTGATCACGAGCGTCGAGTTCGAGCGCCTGGCCGACCCTGCCGGCCCCACCGGCGGCCGCCTGCTGCGCCCGAGCGACGGCCGGCCGGCGTGCAACATCGCCTTCGTCCAGTGCGCCGGCTCGCGCGACGAGAACCACCTGCGCCACTGCTCGCGCATCTGCTGCATGGCCACGCTCAAGCAGACGCAGTACGTGCGCGAGGCCTACCCCGAAGGCGACGCCAGGTCCACCGTCTACTACATCGACATCCGCGCGATCGACCGGCTGGAGGACTTCAACGCCCGCGTGCACGCCGACCCGACGGTCACCTTCATCAAGAGCAAGGTCGCGCGCATCGCGCTCGACGAGGCCAGCGCCGACCCGGTGCTGCACGGCGTCGACACCGAGGGCTGCCACCGCTACGCCAACGCGCACGACCTGGTCGTGCTGGCGGTGGGCATGCAGCCCGAGACCGAGGGCGTGCAACTGCCCGAGGAGATCGTGCGCGATTCGAGCGGCTTCCTCGAAGGCAGCCTGAGCGGCGGCCAGATCGCCGCCGGCGCGGCAGCGGCGCCGCTGGACGTGAACCGCGCCGTGCAATGCGCCACCGCGGCGGCGCTGCGCGGCATCCAGGTGATCCACCGCAACACGCGCGCCGAGGCATCGCATGGCTGAGACCAGGGCTGCCGCCTACATCTGCACCGGCTGCGGCATCGGCGACAAGCTCGACGCCGCGCGGCTGGCCAAGGTGGCCAAGCGCGAAGGCAAGATGGCGCTGGTGCGCGAGCACCCTTTCCTGTGCAGCGACGAGGGCGTGGCCGCGATCCGCGCCGACATCGAGGGCGAGGAGGCCGTCACGCACCTGATGCTCGCCGCCTGCTCGCGCCGCATGAAGACCGAGGCCTTCCACTTCCCCGAGGCGGCGATGGCGCGCGCCAACCTGCGCGAAGGCGTGCTGTGGATCGTGGCCGAAGGCGACGCGCACGACGAGCTGCGCCAGGAGATGGCCGACGACTACGTGCGCATGGGCTGCGCCGAGTTGAAGCGGCTGAAGGTGCCCGCCGGCAGCCCGAACCGCGGCGACGCGCGCCGCATCCTCGTGGTCGGCGGCGGCGTCAGCGGCCTGACGGCGGCGCTCGAGGCGGCCGACGCCGGCTACGACGTGCTGCTCGTCGAACGCGAAGCCGCGCTCGGCGGCTGGGCCGCCAGGCTGTGGAAGCGCGTGCCCGCGCGCGAGCCCTACGACGATCCGGTGGACACCGGCATCGGCGCGTTGATCGCGCGCGCCGGTGCGCACCCGCGCATCGAGCTGATGCTGGGGGCGCGCGTCGCGCAGACCAGCGGCGCGCCGGGGCGCTTCCAGCTGCGCATCGAGCGCGCCGACGGCAGCACCAGCGACGCCGTCTGCGGCGCGATCGTGCAGGCCAGCGGCTTCACGAACTACGACATCGCCAGGCTGCCCGAGCTCGGCGGCGGCCTCCATCCGCATGTCGTCGACCAGGCCGGCTTCGAGGCGCTGGCGCGCGCCGCCGACGGCGCGCCGATCAAGCGCGCCGACGGCCGGCCGGTGAAGAGCGTGGTCTTCATCCAGTGCGCCGGCCAGCGCGACACCACCGGCCGGCACCTGCCCTACTGCTCCGGCCACTGCTGCGGCACCAGCATCAAGCAGGCGATGTACCTGAAGGACGCCGACGCGCAGGCGAGCGCGATCGTGCTCTACACCGACCTGCGCACGCCCGGCATGGCCGAAGACTTCTACCGCAGCGCGCAGCGCAAGGGCGTGACCTTCGCCAAGGGCGTGGCGCAGGCGGTCGAGGCCGCAGGCGACGGCATGCGCGTGCGTTTTCGCGACCTGATCCTCGACGAGGACGCGGCGGCCGACGCCGACCTCGTCGTGCTCGCCACCGGCCAGGTGGCCAACGCCGGCGTCGACCTCGACCAGTGGGACGCCGCGGTCACAGGGGCCGAGCAGGGCGACGCCGCCGCGGTGGAGAAGAAGGACGCGCTGGCCAGGGTCTCGGTGCTGAACCTCGCCTACCGCCAGGGACCCGACCTGCCGCAGCTGAAGTACGGCTTCGCCGACTCGCACTTCATCTGCTTCCCGTACGAGACACGCCGCACCGGCATCTACGCCGCCGGCCCGACGCGCCGGCCGATGGACATCGCGCAGGCGGTGGAGGACGCCGCCGGCGCCGCGATGAAGGCGATCCAGGCGGTCGAGAACGCCGCGCTGGGCCGCGCCGCGCACCCGCGCAGCGGCGACCTGAGCTACCCGATCGTGCGGCTCGAAGGCTGCACGCAGTGCAAGCGCTGCACGGTCGAGTGCCCGTTCGGCGCGATCGACGAGGACGAGCGGCGCTACCCGGTCTTCAACGAGAGCCGCTGCCGCCGCTGCGGCACCTGCATGGGCGCCTGCCCGGTGCGCGTGATCTCGTTCGAGAACTACTCGGTCGACAGCGTCGGCGCGCAGATCAAGGCCGTCGACATGCCCGACGAGGACAGCGGCAAGCCGCGCATCCTCGTGCTCGCCTGCGAGAACGACGCCTATCCGGCGCTGGACATGGCGGCGCTGCAGCGGCGCACGGTGTCGGCCTTCGCGCGCGTGATCCCGGTGCGCTGCCTCGGCTCGGTGAACACGATCTGGGTCACCGACGCGCTCAACGGCGGCTGGGACGGCGTGATGCTGCTCGGCTGCCGGAAGGGCGACGACTACCAGTGCCACTTCGTCAAGGGCTCCGAGATGGCGTACGAGCGCATGCGCAAGATCGACGACACGCTGCAGCAGCTCGGCCTGGAGACCGAGCGCGTGGTCAGCCACGAGGTGGCGATCACCGACATCGAACGGCTGCCGCGGCTGATCAACGACTACGTGGCGCAGATCACCGCCATCGGCATGAGCCCGATGAAGGGCTTCGCCTGAAGGCGCCGCGATGGACGCGCCGACGAACCCGAGCGCCAGGCCCTACCGCAGCGACTTCCTGCGCGAAGTCGAGCGCGAGGTCGAGGGCGGCGAGATGGTGAAGATGTGCATGCAGTGCGGCGTGTGCGCGGGCTCGTGCCCCTTCGGCGCGCACTGGGAGCATTCGCCGCAGAAGCTCTTCATGATGATCCGCGCGGGCAAGCGCGACGAGGTGCTGGGCACCGACTCGATGTGGATGTGCACCAGCTGCTACAACTGCGTGGTGCGCTGCCCGCGCAAGCTGCCGATCACGACGATCATGCACGGGCTGGCGAGCTACGCGCAGCGCCTGGGGTTGGCGCCGAAGATGCAGCCCACGCGCGACTTCTCGCTCGCCTTCTACGACAACTTCCGCCGCACCGGCCGCGTGAACGAGCTCAAGCTCACGCTGTGGGTCTACTTCCGGGGCGGCCTCGTCGACGGGGTGAAGAAGGCCTGGTCGATGCGCCGCGTGGGCCTGGGCATGCTCAAGGCGGGGCGGCTGAATCCGCTCGAGATCTTCGGCGGCCACGAGGTGCAGGACCGGAAGGGCTTCGAGGCGATGCTCGCCAAGGCGGCACAGATCGAGCAGCGCAAGGCGGCGCAGCCCAAGGACTGAAGCGCCCAGGAGACCGGCGATGGCGAAGAAGGAATATGCGTTCTACCCGGGCTGCTCGTCGCAGTACAAGGCGTCGGCGGCCAACTACCTGCGGTCGACGAACGCGATGTGCAAGACGCTGGACATCCGGCTCACCGAGATCCCCGACTGGAACTGCTGCGGCGCGTCGATCAGCTACACCGGCGCCGGCGAGCTGACGCGCCACGTGCTCAACGCGCGCAACATCGCGCTGGCCGAGAAGCACATGCCCGGGCGCGACGTCGTCGCCACCTGCGCCGCCTGCTGGCTGAACGCGCGCGAGAGCAAGGAAAAGCTCGACCTCGACCGCGATTTCCTCGCTGACGCCAACGAGGCGCTGAAGGAGGCCGGGCTGCAGTACCAGGGCAAGGCCGGCGTGCGGCACATGGTCGAGGTGCTGATCGAGGACTTCGGCTACGAGCAGCTCGGCGCGCCGGTGGTCAAGCCGCTGGCGGGCCTGAAGTTCGCCGGCTACGTCGGCTGCCAGACCAACCGCCCCTTCGGCATCGCCGGCGAGAGCTTCGAGAACCCGATGTACCTCGACAAGCTGGTCGAGACCGTCGGCGCCGAGCCGATCGCGGCCTACGACCAGAAGGTCACCTGCTGCGGCGGCGCACTCGCCTTCTCCGAGCCCGACAAGAGCCAGCAGCAGATCCGCGACATCGTCGAGTCGGCCTACGACCATGGCGCCGACATGATCGTCACGCCCTGCCCGCTGTGCCAGACCAACGTCGAGGTCTACCAGGCCGAGATCAACCGCAAGCAGGGCACCCGGCTGGCGATGCCGGTCACCTACTACAGCCAGCTGATGACGGTGGCCTACGGCGGCACGCTCCAGGAAGCGGGGCTGGACGAGCACGTGATCCCGCCGACCCAGCTGCAGGCGCTGGCGCAGAAGAAGTAGCGAGACAGGCCGAGCCGCCGGCGCGCTTCAGTTCATGTAGGCGCGGGCTTCCTCGCCCGGGTCCGGCAGGCCGGCGATGCGCCACAGGCTGCGGCAGCTCCTGAACAGCCGGTGCGCGGCCTGCGGATCGACCTGCACCGCGCGGCACACCAGGCGCATCACGGGCAAGGCGCCGAGCCGGTACCAGCGCTCGCGCACCAGATCGATGACCTGCCAATGCTGGGCGCCCAGGCTGCCCATGCCGTCGAGCCGCGCGAGTTGCTCGGCCAGCGCGGGCGTCCAGGCGCGCGGATCGGCGAGGAAGCCGGCATCGTCGAACGCGATCGGCGCGGCGGCGGCAGGGCGTGCAGTGGCGGCTTCGGCGATGGTCACGTGGGCTTCCGGCATTTGGGCAGGCACCGATGGTGGCGCGGCCGCCGCGCAAACGGAAATGGTCATTCGTCATGAGTTCATCGCCGCCGGTGATATGCACCTGCGGCCCGCCGACGGCATATGGATATCACGAAGCCGTCGTCGCGCCACCCGTCCCGGCCGCGAGAATGCACCGCTCCGACCGCGCCCCACGGCCGCGCTGCCCCCGGCGCGGCGCTTCCCCGAGCACGACCGCCATGGAACACCTGCACCCGAAACAGGCCTACGACATCGTCACGGCCAGTCCGAACACGCTGCTGATCGACTGCCGCACCGAAGTCGAGTTCTATTACGTCGGCCACCCGACCGACGCCATCAACATCGAGTGGAACCGGGCACCCGACTTCGAGCTGAACCCGCACTTCGCCGACGAGGTGCTGCGCATGGCCGGCCGCAAGGACCGGCCGATCATCCTGATCTGCCGCAGCGGCAAGCGCTCCGTCGACGCCGGGCTCGAGCTGGAGAAGCACGGCTTCACGCAAGTCAGCAACGTGCTCGAAGGCTTCGAGGGCGAGCTCGACGCCGAGCACCACCGCGGCACGCTCGGCGGCTGGCGCAAGCACGGGCTGCCGTGGCGGCAGGTGTAGCGGCCGGTCAGATCGCGTCGTATTTGTAGCCGCGGCCGCGCGCGCGCTCGACCGGGTACTTCGCCGCATTGGCCGCCAGCTTGGTGCGGCAGGCCTCGTCCAGGTCGACCCCGAGCACGTCGGCCAGCCGCACCAGGTAGAGCAGCACGTCGGCCAGCTCGTCGCGCCCGCGGCTGGATGACGCCTCTCGTCCTGTGCCGGCCCTTCGGCTGTTGCCCGCGCCCGTGGCGCAGGCTCAGATGTCGACATAGGCGCCGCCCTCGTCGTCGTCGCGCGCCAGCCGCTCGGCGGCCTCGCGCTCCAGCCGCGCACGCCGTTCGGCCACGCGCGCGCGCCGCTGCTCGACGCCCTCGCGGCGCAGCGCGATCGTCGTCTCGCCGAACAGCACCTGGCGCAGGAAGCGCCAGCCGAACTGCAGCAGCGCCAGGTCGTCCGCGAGCGCCGCACGCAGCTCCTCGGCGGGCAGGTCGAACACGCCGGCGAAGGCGTCGCTCGCGACGAAGGCGCGGAAGCGGTCGAGGTCGTAGCAGGTCATGAAGAACAGCTCGAGGCTGCGCTTGCTCGGCTTGCCGATCGTCGGCCCGGAGCTCTTCTTCTTCAGGATCAGCCGGCGCCAGCCGCGCGCGGCCTCGTCGTACTCGACCACGCCCTGCGCCGCGCGGTACGCGTCGATCGTCTGGGTGCAGGGCTCGGCGTGGCCCAGGCAATGGTCCTCGCGCACGATCGCGTAGCACTGGCGGTCGAAGGCCTCGTCCTGCCTGCGAATCGCCAGCAGCGCCACCGGGTAGTAGCGGCAGGCGGTGGGGCGGGCGTCGTAGACGCTGCAGCCCTCGGGTGTCATGAAGCGGCAGGCGCTGCCGCCTTCGACCGGACGCAGCTTGACGCCGGCGATGCCGTCCTTCTCCAGTTCGTAGGGGACGGTGTAGTCCTTCAGGAACTGCCACGACGCCAGCCCCAGGCGCTGCTTCAGGCGCACGATGTCCACCGGCGTCAGCGCGATGTCGATGTTGCTGCAGCAGGCGTTCCAGCAGGCGATGCCCGGGCGGCAGCGGAACTGCAGCGGCGCGTGGCCCTCGAGCGT
>JAFEFZ010000225.1 GCA_018240325.1 Pseudomonadota bacterium | reverse complement strand
GCGGCAAGAAGGCCGGCAAGCAGGGCGGCCAGGGCGGCCGGGGTCGGGCGGGCGGCGGCATGCATCGGCGCCAGCATAGCCGGCCGGATGGCGCGGCTGCGCCGGTGTGCGAACATTCCGGTGCCGGCCGGCATCGCCGGCCGCAGCCCGAATCCGATGAGCACCCCACCGCAGAGCACCGAAGCCGATCTGGAAGCACTCGACGCCCTGTTCGAGCGCCTGTCCGGCTTCGACGACACCTTGTCGCTCGAGTGGTTCGACGGCTGCCTGGCCGCGCTGATCTGCGTACCGCGCGTGCTGGCGCCGTCGCAATGGCTGCCGCTGCTGTTCGACGACACCTGGGAGCGCACTTTCGCCGACCCCGACGATGTCGAGCAGGCGCTGGGCACGCTGCTGCGGCGCTGGGACGTCGTGGCCGCGCAGCTCGACCCCGAAGCCCTGTTCGGCGAGCCCGAGCGCCTGCGGCTGCAGCCGCTGATGGACGAATTCGACCCGGCGCTGCGCGACCGGCTGCTGGCCGAAGGCGAGCTCACGCCCGAGCAGGCGGCCGATTGGCCGGGCACCGGCGAGATCTGGGCGATCGGTTTCCTGGAGACGATCGACCGCGTGGCCGGCGACTGGACCGTGATCGACGACGGCAGCGACGACGCGCAGATCCTTCGCGAATGCCTGCAGTGCGTGCAGGCGCTGGTCGAGCGCGACGCCGCGAAGCTGCGCGCCGATCTCGCGGCCCGCCATCCGGGGCGGGCGCTGTCGCGCGACGAGCTGATCGACGAGGCCTGCTTCGCGGTGCAGGACCTGCGCTGCTTCTGGCTCGAGCAGTCGCTGCGGCCGGCGCCGCGGCACGTCGAGAAGGGGCCGGGGCGCAACGATCCCTGCCCCTGCGGCAGCGGCCGCAAGTTCAAGAAGTGCCACGGTGCGCCGGGTGCGCAGCCGTGAGCCGCGACGCGCAAGCCGGCCTGCCGGCCGCATCGCAGACGCACGGCGGCCGCGCGGGCGGTTTGCCGGAAGGGCAAGCTGAGGAACCCCCCATGAACGAGCTGCAGGATCTGCAAGGCCGCCACGTCGTGCTCGGCCTGAGCGGCGGCATCGCCTGCTACAAGTCGGCCGAGCTGGTGCGCGAACTGGTGCGCCATGGCGCGAGCGTGCAGGTGGTGATGACCGAGGCCGCCGCGCAGTTCATCACGCCGGTGACGATGCAGGCGCTGAGCAACCGCAGCGTGTACCTGAGCCAGTGGGACCTGCGCGAGCCCAACGCGATGGCGCACATCAACCTGACGCGCGAGGCCGACGCGGTGCTGGTGGCACCGGCCAGCGCCGACTTCATCGCCAAGCTGGCACAGGGCCGCGCCGACGAGCTGCTGAGCCTGCTGTGCCTGGCGCGGCCCATCGAACGCTGCGCGCTGCTGCTGGCGCCGGCGATGAACCGCGAGAT
>JAFEFZ010000224.1 GCA_018240325.1 Pseudomonadota bacterium | reverse complement strand
GGGGTGGCCAACGGAGTGAATAAGAATTTGGCTGAACGGAGTTGGCCACCCCGTCGGCGGCCCCGTGTGCCACGTTTTCGCACCCGAACGAGGACTGCTTTCGGCGCAGCGGCGAAGGACCGCAAAGGGCCGAAAGCTGACCGTGAGGAAGGCTGAATCGCGTCAGCGCGCCGGCCAGAGCTCGGCGGCGCATTGCCGGGCTTCGAGCCAGGCCGCGTCCTGGGCCGCCAGCACCGCGGCGAGCCCGCCGTAGGTTGGCGCCAGGGCTGCGGCTGCGGCCGCGTCGCCTCGTTCCAGCGCGATCGCCAGCTTCAGCAACGCGCCCAGCGCACCCGCGTGCCCGACCAGCGCCTCACGGGCCGGCGCCGGCAGGTTCAGCGGCGCGACTGCATCGGCCATCGGCATCGGCACCATCACGTCGAGCAGCGACAGCATGCCCAGCGTGTACAGCGTCGTCGGCGGCTGGCCGCAGGCCGGCGCCAGCCGCTCGAACAGCAAGGCGCGCGCCAGTGCGATCTCCTGCAGCGCCCGCGCCGTCGTGCGCCCGGGCAGCGCCGCCAGCAGGCGCGCGCACAGCCAGCGGTACAGCGCGTCGCGGCCGAGCAGCATCACCGCCTGGTCGGTGGCGTCGATCTGGCGGCCCAGGCCCAGCAACGGGCTGTTCGCGTGGCGCAGCAGCTCGTACGACAGGCTCACGTCGGCGCGCAGCTCGGCGGCGATCGCCGGCAGCTCGGCGCCGTGCAGCAGCAGCTGCAGCAGCCGGGTGACCGGCGCGATCGCCGGCGGCAGCGCGGCCGCCGCCGACGGCGAGCGCTGGCGCTCGTAGTGCCCTGCGGCCAACGCCGCTCCGGCGGCCAGCGCCGCTTCCACCGCCTCGACATCGGCCAGGCCGCCGACGACGACCGCCTGCCGCGGTGCGACGCGGCAGCAGGCTTCGACCGCGGCGCAGGCGACGTCGGGCGGCTGGCCGGCAGCATCGATGTGCACGAAGGCCGCACCGCGCTGCGGCACGCGCCGTGCGCCGGGGCGGGCGCCGGCCGCGGCCAGCGCCGCCAGCCCGGGCTGCTGCGCTTCGGCAAAGGCCTCGGCGTCCAGCGCCAGCCACAGCCCGCGCCAGCTCGGGTGCAGCGCAGGCGTCGCGAGCCGCAGCGGCGGCAGCGCCGGCGGCACCACGATCAGCGCGACGCGGCCCGAATCGGCCGTCGATCGGGCGGCAGCCGCGAGCGCGCCCAGGTGGGCCATCAACACGGTGTCGGCCGCGCGCTGGTCGATCCTGCGCAGCATGACTTCGGGCAGCGGAAACTCGAAGCCGGCGAGACGGCCCTCGCGGTCGATCAGCGGCCGGCGCGGCAGCAGCGGCATCGGGTCGACCGCTTTGCCCGGCGCGGCATGGACCGGCGCCCGTTCGGCCGGCGCTGCGACGGCCGGCGCCGTCGCCTGGGCCGCAGCAGCCTCCGGCCGATTCGACACCCTCGTCGGCGCTGCGGCCGGCCGCAGCGCCACCGCCGCGCCGCCGCCGCGGCCGAACAACCGCGAAAGCCAGCCGCTCATGAGCGCCCCCAGGCGGCGGCAAACGCCCGCCGCCGCCCCCCGAGGGGCATATGCGCTAACCTTATTTTCGTTCAAGTGGAGCATTGGTACTGGCGGACACGACGGGGTTCGGCGAGTTGGGCGGCAATGTTGCGCCAGTCGGCCAGGCACGGGCGCAGCGACAAGGGCGGGTTGCAGGCGCGGCTGACCAGCATGTGCATCAAGGCGAACTCACGCCAGCGCGAGCGCGGGCCGCGCCTGGGGCGGTGCGGCGGGCAGGTATCCCCAGGGGGAAAATCGCTCGGCCGTC
>JAFEFZ010000223.1 GCA_018240325.1 Pseudomonadota bacterium | reverse complement strand
GCGACCCGAACACGCCCGATCGGGTGCAGCACATCGCCTTCAAGGCCAAGGACCGCGCGACGCTGCCCGAGTACCAGGCGCACCTCGAGGCCGAGGGCGTGCCGGTGCCGGACGTCACCGACCACGGCGCCTTCCACTCGATCTATTTCTTCGACCCCAACGGCCACCGTGTCGAACTTGCCTGTCCCGATGCCGACGAGGCCGCGATCCATGCCAGGCTCGACGCGGTCAAGCGGGACATGCTCGATGAGTGGTCGAAGACCAGGCGCGCACCCAGGCACGCCGCCTTCCTGTACCAACCCGAGTTCCAGTCATGAAACCGATCGTCGATGCCACCCACGACCCGGCGCGGCGCAGCTGGGTCGAGTCGGCCAACGCGGCCGACAGCGACTTCCCGATTCAGAACCTGCCCTTCGGCCGCTTTCGCGCGGCCGGCGATGGCGGCTGGCGCATCGGCGTGGCCATCGGCGATCAGGTGCTGGACCTGCGCCAGGCCGGGTGCGTCGACCACGCCGACATGGCGCGGCTGTTGCAGCAACCGGCCGCCGAGCGGCTGGCGCTGCGGCGCGCGATCAGCGACGGCCTGACGAGCGGCAGCCCGCAGCAGGCGGCGTGGCGCGCCGCGCTGCGGCCGATGGCGGATGTGCAGCTGGGCCTGCCCTGCGACATCGGCGACTACACCGACTTCTACGTCGGCATCCACCATGCGACCGCGGTCGGCAAGCTGTTCCGCCCCGACAACCCGCTGCTGCCCAACTACAAGTGGGTGCCGATCGGCTACCACGGCCGCGCCTCGACCATCCGGCCCAGCGGCCACGGCTTCGTGCGGCCGATGGGCCAGTTGAAAGGGCCGGACGACGCCGCGCCGCTCCTCGCGCCGACGCAGCGGCTTGACCTGGAGCTCGAAGTGGGCATCGTCGTCGGGCGGCCGAATGCGATGGGCGAGTCGATCCCCATCGCCGAGGCCGAAGACCATGTGTTCGGCCTGACGCTGTTCAACGACTGGAGCGCGCGCGACGTGCAGGCCTGGGAATACCAGCCGCTGGGCCCGTTCCTGGCGAAGAACTTCGCCAGCACCATCTCGCCGTGGATCGTCACGCTGGAGGCGCTGGCGCCTTTCCGCAAGCCCTTTGCGCGCGGCGCCGGCGAGCCCGAGCCGCTGCCCTACCTGGACAGTGCGGACAACCGTGCGCACGGGGCCTTCGACGTGGGCCTGGAAGTCTGGCTGCAGACCGCGGCGATGCGCGCGGCCGGGCATGCCGGCGAACGCATCGCCAGCTCCAACTTCGCCGACGCCGCCTACTGGACGGTGGCGCAGCTGGTCGCGCACCACACGGTGGGCGGCTGCGCGCTGAACAGCGGCGACCTGTTCGGCTCGGGCACGCTGTCCGGGCCGCAGCGCGATCAGGCCGGCTCGATGCTCGAGCTGAGCGAAGGCGGCAAGCGGCCGATCACGTTGCACAACGGCGAGCAGCGCACGTTCCTGCTCGACGGCGACCGCATCACGCTGCGCGGCCATTGCGCGCGCGACGGCTTGCGCCGCATCGGCTTCGGCGACTGCAGCGCCACCGTGCTGCCAGCACCTTGATGGGGATGAGCATGATCCGCAAACTCGAACCCGAGCAAGTCCGCGATGCACTGGCGTCGCTGCCGCAGTGGGTGCATGACGAGCAGCGCGGCGCAATCCGCCGCGACTTCGTCTTCGCCGATTTCGGCGCGGCCTTCGCCTTCATGACGCGCATCGCGCTGGCCGCCGAACGCGCCGACCACCACCCGGAGTGGTTCAACGTCTACAACCGCGTGGAGATGACGCTGAGCACCCACGACTGCCAGGGCCTGTCGCAGCGCGACATCGACATGGCGCAACTCGCCGACCGCAGCTTCGCCGCGATGCAAGGAGTGCGCTGATGCAACGCCAGCTGATCGACAAGCTCAAGCACGGACTGGCGGCCGGTGCCGAGGCGCAGCCCGAGAACGCCGACTGGACCATCGACCAGGGCTGGGAGCGCTACAGCGCGCAGGAGCACGCGACCTGGAAGACGCTGTACGAGCGCCAGACGAAGCTGCTGATCGGCCGCGCCTGCGATGAATTCGTCGCCGGCATGCGCGAGCTGCCGATCGGCGCCGAGCAGATCCCCGACTTCCGCCGCCTGTCCGAGGTGCTGATGAAGCGCACCGGCTGGCAGGTGGTCGCGGTGCCGGGTCTGGTGCCCGACGAGGTGTTCTTCGAGCACCTGGCGAACCGGCGCTTCCCTTCGGGCAACTTCATCCGCAAGCCCCACGAGCTCGACTACCTGGAAGAGCCCGACGTCTTCCACGACGTCTTCGGCCATGTGCCGATGCTGATGAATCCGGTGATCGCCGACTACATCCAGGCCTACGGCGAAGGCGGCCTGCGCGCCAAGGCCTTGGGGCACTTGACGCAACTGGCACGCGTGTACTGGTACACGGTCGAGTTCGGCCTGGTGCAGCAGCGCGACGGCCTGCGCATCTACGGCGCGGGCATCGCCAGCTCGGCCACCGAGAGCGTGTTCGCGCTCGACGACGCGTCGCCCAACCGCATCCGCTTCGAGCTGGAGCGGGTGATGCGCACCCGCTACCGCATCGACGACTTCCAGGAGAGCTACTTCGTGCTCGGCAGCCTGGACGAGCTGCTCGAGCTGGCGCGCATCGACTTCCTGCCGCTGTACCGGCGCATCGAAGGCCAGCCCGAGATCGAGCCGGGCGAGGTGCTGGCCACCGACCGCGTGCTCGGGCGCGGCACCGGCCGCTACGCCGCCAGCCGCCGTGCGGCGGCAGGAGCGGCGGCATGACGATGACCCCGCGCACCGTGATGATCACCGGCGCCGCCGGCAACCTGGGCCGCGCGGTCGCCGCGGCCTTCGCCGACGACGGCGCGAACCTGGTGCTGCTCGGCCTGCGGCGCGACGCGCTCGAGCGCGCCTTCGGCGCCGAAGGCGACGCGCGGATGTTCGTGCCGGCCGACCTGCTCGATGCGGCGCAATTGCAGGCCGGCGTCGACGCGGCGCTCGGCCGCTTCGGCCGCATCGACGTGCTCTGCAACCTGGCCGGGGGCTTTCGCATGGGCGAGCCGGTGCACCAGACCAGCGACGCGACCTGGGACTGGCTGCTCGACCTCAACGCGCGCACGCTGCTGCACACTGCGCGGGCCGTGGTGCCGGCGATGCTGCGCCAGGGGGGAGGGCACATCGTCAACGTCGCCGCCTTTGCCGCCCGCCAGGGCCAGGCCGGCATGGCGGCCTACTGCGTGGCCAAGGACGCCGTCGTCCGCCTGACCGAGGCGATGGCCGCTGAACTGCGCGACCGGCGCATCAACGTCAACTGCGTGCTGCCGACGATCATCGACACGCCCGAGAACCGCGCGGCGATGCCCGATGCCGACCCGGCGCGCTGGGTGGCGCCGCAAGACCTGGCCCGGGTGATCCGCTTCCTCGCCTCGGACGAAGCGCGCGCGGTGCACGGCGCGGCGCTGCCGGTGACGGGATTGAGCTGAGAGCGCATTCGCGCCGCCGCGTCACGCATCGGGCGCGCCGCTTCGCCTGCCTGGGTGCGGCCCAAGGCCGATCGAAGCGCCTTTGCCGCAGCGCTGGCGCCGTCGCCGGCCGGGCGGCTTGAGGCACACTGCGCAACTCGCGCCGTGGGACAACGGCACTCATTCAACCCGAAGGAAAGACCATGAACGGCCTGATGCAACAGCACCCGCTGCTGATCTCCAACCTCCTCGTGCACGCCGAGCGCCACCACAGCGAGCAGCAGATCGTCTCGCGCCGCGTCGAAGGCGACATCCACCGCTATACCTACAAGGACCTGGCGGCGCGTTCGCGCAAGCTGGCCAAGGCGCTGGCCGCCCTGGGCGTCAAGCCCGGCCAGACAGTGGGCACGCTGGCCTGGAACGGCTATCGCCACATGGAGCTGTACTACGGCGTCTCCGGCTCGGGCGCGGTGCTGCACACGCTGAACCCGCGCCTGCACCCGGACCAGGTGGTCTATATCGCCGACCATGCCGAGGACCAGGCCCTGTTCTTCGACCTGACCTTCCTGCCGCTGGTCGAGGCGGTGGCCTCGAGGGTGAAGACGATCAAGCACTTCGTGCTGATGACCGACCGCGCGCACATGCCGGCGCAGACCAAGGTGCCGGGTCTGCTGTGCTACGAGGATCTGCTCGACGCGCAGGACGACCGCTACGACTGGCCCCAGTTCGACGAGAACAGCGCCAGCTCGCTGTGCTACACCTCGGGCACCACCGGCAACCCCAAGGGCGTGCTCTACAGCCACCGCTCGACCATCCTGCACGCCTATGCCGGCGCGCTGCCCGATTCGCTGGGCTCGTCGGCGCGCGACGTGATCCTGCCGGTCGTGCCGATGTTCCACGTCAATGCCTGGGGGCTGCCCTACGGGGCCGCGCTGGTGGGCGCGAAGCTGGTCTATCCGGGCGCGGGGATGGACGGCAAGAGCCTGTACGAGCTGTTCGAAGGCGAGGGCGTCACGATGTCGGCCGGCGTGCCCACCGTCTGGCAGGGGCTGCTGGCCTACACCGAGGCCAACAACCTGAAGTTCAGCACCATGAAGCGCACCGTCATCGGCGGCTCGGCCTGCCCGCCGGCGATGATCGACATCTTCGAAGAAAAGTACAACGTGCGCGTGCTGCACGCGTGGGGCATGACCGAGACCAGCCCGCTGGGCGCGGTGTGCACCCTGAAGCCGCGCCAGCTGGGCCTGTCGCCGGCCGAGCAGCGCGCGGTGCAGGCCAAGCAGGGCCGCGCCGTCTTCGGGCTGGACATGAAGATCGTGGATTCCGACGGCGCGGAGCTGCCCTTCGGCGGCAAGGCCAGCGGCGAGCTGCTGGTCAAGGGGCCCTGGGTGGTGTCGCAGTACTTCAAGGGCGAAGGCGGCGACCCGCTGGTGGACGGCTGGTTCCCCACCGGCGACGTGAGCCTGATCGACGCCGACGGCTTCATGCAGATCACCGACCGGGCAAAGGACGTGATCAAGTCGGGCGGCGAGTGGATCGGCTCGATCGACCTGGAGAACATCGCGATGGCGCACCCGGCGGTGGCGATGGCGGCGTGCATCGCCGCTCATCACCCGAAGTGGGACGAGCGGCCGCTGCTGGTGGTGGTGAAGAAGCCGGGAGCCGAAGTCACGCGCGACGAGTTGCTGCAGTTCTTCGACGGCAAGATCGCCAAGTGGTGGACGCCCGACGACGTCGTCTTCGTCGATGCGATCCCGCTGGGCGCCACCGGCAAGATGCAGAAGAACAAGCTGCGCGACATGTTCAAGGACTACAAGCTGCCCACCGCCTGAGGGCGCCCCCAGGGCCGGGCCTGCGCCCGGCCCGCGTTGCGTGCAGTGGCGCTCAGCCCCGATCGGCGCTCGTGAAGAAGCGCCGCCGCCCGGCCGGCAGCCTTGCGGGCGGCGCGGCGTGCAGCAGCGGCGCGGCCAGCCGGCGCAATTGTTCATCGCTGCCGCGCGGCAGCTTGCCGGCCACCGCCACCGCCGCGCCGGCGCCAATCATCGCGGCGAAGCCGTCGCGCACCTGCGCGGCGCTGACGGCCTGCAGCGCCGCCAGCACTTCGGCGTGGCTGCGCACGCGGCCGGTCGCCAGCAGCTCGAGCGCTGCCGCTTCGAGCCGCTGCGCGGGCCGGTCGAGCTGGCGCAGGTGGCGCACCAGGATCTGGCGGCGCGCGCGTGCCAGGTCTTCGGCCCCGACTTCTTGCGTCTGCGCCAGCAGCAGCCGCACCGTCTCGGTGAAGAACTCGCCGAGCTGGCGCGGCGAGGTGGAAGCCTCGATCACGAACTGGCCGGCCAGCTCGAGCACGTCGGCCGAGCAGGCGGCGTAGTACACCAGCCCGCGGCGCTCGCGCAGCTGGTCCATCAGCGGCGAGCTCATGCCTTCGCCGAGCAGTGCGGCCGCCACCACCGCGGCCTGGTGCTCGCCGGCCAGCGGCGGGATCGGGAAGCCGATCACCGCATGCGTCTGCGGGCTGCCGGCCAGCGCCTTCGTGGACAGGCCGCCGAGCCAGCCGGGCGCCTCGACGGTGTTGGCGGCGCCGCGCGGCATCGTGCCGAAACCGGCCTCGGCCGCGCGCACGATCGCGTCGGGATCGACGCCGCCCGCCACCGCGACCAGCGTGTTGGCCGCGGTGTACTGGCGCTGCACGTAGCGCAGCAGCTCGTCGCGGCCGAAGCGCTCGATGTTACGGCGCCGGCCGATCACCGGGTGGCCGAGCGCGTGCGTGCCGTAGCAGCCCTTGTCGAACAGGCGAAAGGCGACCGACAGCGGGTCGTCCTCGTCCTCCACGTATTCGTGCAGCACCACCTGGCGCTCGCGCTCGAGCTCGTCGGCCGGGAAGGTCGGCGCGCGCACGATGTCGGCGAGCATGCGCACGAAGGCGGCGGCGTCGCGCGCCAGCCCGAACATGTGGAAGGCGCTGTGGTCCTTGTCGGTGTGCGCGTTGACCTGCGCGCCCAGCGCCTCGGCGTCCAGGTTGATGCGCTGGCAGTCGCGCGTGGCCGTGCCCTTGAAGGCCATGTGCTCGACCATGTGGCTGATGCCGGCCTCGCGCGCCGATTCGTGCTGGCTGCCGGTGTGCACGAACACGCTCACGTCCACCGTCGGCCGCTGCGGCAGGCGCAGCACCAGCACGCGCACGCCGTTGGCCAGCGTGGCCAGCATGAAGTCGTCGGCGGCAGGGTCGGGCAGGGGCATCGGCGGCGCCGGGAAGGGCAAGGGCACGGAGCGTGCGGGCGAAAAGGGCGGCGATTGTAGGCAGCCGCCCGGCCGGCCCTGCTGCGCTAAGCTCGCCACCCCACCGCTGTGCACACCATTCCCGGAGGAACCGCACGATGCATGCCGCGCTGCGCCGCCAGACCCTTGCCGATGTGCTGCACCGCAGCGCCGCCCGCCACCCCGACCGCCTGGCGATCGCCTGCGGCGAGCTGCGCTGGACCTATGCCGAATTCGACGCGCTGGTCAGCCGGCTGGGCGCGGGCCTGGCCGCGCAGGGCGTCGCCAAGGGCACGCGCGTGGCGGTGCTGGCGCGCAACTCGCATGCCTTCGCCGCGCTGCGCTTCGCGCTGGCGCGCATCGGCGCGGTGCTGGTGCCGATCAACTTCATGCTCAAGGCTGACGAGGCCGCCTACATCCTGCGCCACGCCGGTGCGTCGATGCTCGCCACCGACAGCGCGCTGGCCGGGCTGGCGCGCGCGGCGGCGGCGCTGGACACTGCGGTGCAGCAGTTCCTGTGGCTGCCGTCGGAGGGTCCTAGCGATCCCGAGCCCGGCATGCTGCGCTTCGACGACCTGGCGGCCGGCAGCGCGCCGCTGCCCGAGGCGGCGCTCGCGGGCGACGACCTGCTGCAGATCGTCTACACCAGCGGCACCGAATCGCTGCCCAAGGGCGCGATGCTCACCCACGATGCGGTGCTGTGGCAGTACGTCAGCTGCCTGGTCGATGCCGGCATCGGCGCCGACGACTTCATGCTGCATGCGCTGCCGCTGTACCACTGCGCGCAGCTCGACGTGTTCCTCGGCCCGGCGATCTACTGCGGCGCGAGCAACGTGATCACCGCCGCGCCGACGCCGGAGAACCTGCTGCCGCTGATCGAACGCCACCGCATCACCAGCTTCTTCGCGCCGCCGACGGTGTGGATCGGGCTGCTGCGCTCGCCGCTGTTCGACCAGACCGACCTGTCCAGCCTGCGCAAGGGCTACTACGGCGCGTCGATCATGCCGGTGGCGGTGATGCGCGAGATTCTCGAGCGGCGGCCGGGCCTGAAGTTGTGGAACCTGTACGGCCAGACCGAGATCGCGCCGCTGGCCACGATGCTCGGCCCCGACGAGCAGCTGAGCAAGCCCGGCTCGGCCGGCCGCGCGGTGCTCAACGTCGAGACGCGCGTGGTCGACGACGCGATGCGCGACGTGCCGCCGGGCGAGGTCGGCGAGATCGTGCACCGCAGCCCGCATCTGATGCTCGGCTACTTCCACGACGACGCGCGCACCCAGGCGGCGTTCGAGGGCGGCTGGTTCCACAGCGGTGACCTGGGCGTGATCGACGCGCAGGGGTACATCACCGTTGTCGACCGCAAGAAGGACATGATCAAGACCGGCGGCGAAAACGTGGCCAGCCGCGAGGTCGAGGAGCTGATCTACAAGATGCCGCAGGTCAGCGAGGTGGCGGTGGTGGGGCTGCCGCACCCGCGCTGGGTCGAGGCGGTGGCGGCGGTCGTCGTCGTCAAGGCCGGCCAGTCGCTCGGCGAGGCCGAGGTGCTCGCGCACTGCAGCGCGCAGATGGCGGCCTTCAAGGTGCCCAAGCGCGTGGTCTTCGTCGACGCCTTGCCCAAGAACCCGAGCGGCAAGCTGCTCAAGCGGCAGTTGCGCCAGGCGCACGCGGCGTTGTTCGACGCCGCCTGAGCGGATCGGCCCGATCCGCCCAGGCACGGCGGCGATGTGCGCGCCGCCGCGCCCTGCTCCGGGGCCGGCGCGGCCGTCAGCCGGTGAACAGCAGGCCCGGGTGTTCGAGCAGGCGGCGCATCGCCTGCACGAAGGCCGCGGCGAGCGCGCCGTCGACGATGCGGTGGTCGAAGGACGAGGACAGGTTCATCAGCGGCCGGGCGATGATCAGCCCGTCGCGCACCACCGGCCGCACCGCGATGCGGTTGACGCCGACGATCGCGACTTCGGGGTGGTTGATCACCGGCGTGGACACGATGCCGCCGAGCTTGCCCAGGCTGCTCAGCGTCAGCGTGGAACCGGTGAGTTCGCCGCGCGTCAGCGAGCCGGCGCGCGCGCCTTCGGCGAGGCGGGCGATCTCGGCGGCGATCGACCACAGGTCGCGCGCCTGCGCGTCGCGCAGCACCGGCACCATCAGCCCGGCGTCGGTCTGGGTGGCGATGCCCAGGTGCACCGCGTCGTAGCGTGTCAGCACGCCGGCTTCGTCGTCGAAGCGGGCGTTGACCAGCGGGCATTCGCGCACCGCGAGCACCATCGCGCGCACCAGGAAGGGCAGCAGCGTCAGGTGCGCACGCTGCCCCTTGTACTGTGCATTGAGCTGCGCGCGCAGCGCCTCGACTTCGCCGGCGTCGAGCTCCTCGACATAGCTGTAGTGCGGGATGCGGCGCTTGGATTCCTGCATCTTCTGCGCGATGCGGCGGCGCATGCCGATGAGCTTGATCTCCTCGACGCCGCCCGCGGCCGCGGCCGCCGGCGCCGTGGCTGCAGCGGCCGCCGGCGCGGCAGGCACCGATGCGCCGCGTGCGCCGCCGCGCGCGATGTGCGCGTCGAGATCGGCCTGCATGACGCGCCCGGCGGTGCCGCTGCCCTGGACGCCCAGCAGGTCGATGCCCAGCTCCCACGCGCGGGCACGCACCGACGGCGACGCGATCGCGCGTGCCGCACCGGCAGGCCGCGCAGCCGGTTGCGCAGCGACGGGCGCTGCGGCAGGTCTTGCAACCGGTGCTGCTGCCGCTGGTGCGGGTGCAGCAGCGGCGGGCGGTGCCGCCGGTGGTGCCGCAGGTGCCGCAGCAGGGGGTGGGGCGGGCGGTGGGGCTGGTGGTGGGGCGGCCGGCACCGAAGCGGCCGCAGCGGGCGGTGCCGGCGGCGGGGCCGCCGCAGCAGGCGGCGCTGCCGGTTGCGGCGCGGCTGCCGCCCCGCCCAGGCCGAGGCGCAGCAGCTCGGCGCCGACGGCCAGCATCTGGCCGACCTCGCCGCCCAGCGCCAGCACGGTGCCGGCTTCCGGCGACGGGATCTCCACCGTGGCCTTGTCGGTCATCACCTCGGCCAGCTTCTGGTCTTCGGCGACCGCATCGCCCGGCTTCACGTGCCAGGCCACGAGTTCGACTTCGGCAATGCCTTCGCCGATGTCGGGTACCTTGATGATGTGTTCTTTCATGATGGTCAGGCTCAAGGCTCGAGGACGCGCTGCAGGGCGGCGGCGACGCGCGCCGGCCCCGGGAAGTAGGCCCACTCCAGCGCGTGCGGGTACGGCGTGTCCCAGCCGGTGACGCGCTCGATCGGCGCCTCGAGCTGGTAGAAGCAGTGCTCCTGCACCAGTGCCGTGAGTTCGGCGCCGAATCCGCTGGTGCGCGTGGCCTCGTGCACGATCACGCAGCGGCCGGTCTTCTTCACCGATTCGATCAGGGTCGACAGGTCCAGCGGCCACAGGCTGCGCAAGTCGATGATCTCGGCGTCGATGCCGGTCTCGGCCGCCGCGGCCTGGCTGACATAGACCATCGTGCCGTAGGTCAGGATGCTGACCTGGCTGCCGGCACGCACCACGCGCGCCGAGTCGAGCGGCACCACGTAGTGGCCTTCGGGCACTTCGGCCAGCGGATGGCCCGTCCAGGGCGAGACCGGCCGGTCGTGGTGGCCGTCGAAGGGCCCGTTGTACAGCCGCTTGGGCTCCAGAAAGATCACCGGGTCGTCGCACTCGATCGCCGCGATCAGCAGGCCCTTGGCGTCGTAGGGGCTGCTCGGCATCACGGTGCGCAGGCCGCACACATGGGTGAACAGCGCCTCGGGGCTCTGGCTGTGCGTCTGGCCGCCGTAGATGCCGCCGCCGCAGGGCATGCGGATCGTGATCGGCGCAGTGAAGTCGCCGGCCGAGCGGTAGCGCATGCGCGCCGCCTCCGACACGATCTGGTCCGACGCCGGGTAGAAGTAGTCGGCGAACTGCACCTCGACCACCGGGCGCAGCCCGTAGGCGGCCATGCCGATCGCCGAGCCGACGATGCCGCCTTCGGAGATCGGGGCGTCGAACACGCGCGACTTGCCGTACTTGGCCTGCAGGCCTTCGGTGACGCGGAACACGCCGCCGAAGTAGCCGACGTCCTGGCCGTAGATCACGACGTTGTCGTCGCGCCCGAGCATCACGTCCATCGCCGAGCGCAGGGCCTGGATCATGGTCATCGCCGGCATGGTCAGCCCTCCTGCGCCGCCGGTGCCGGCGCGGGCTGCGTGCCCGATGCGCCGGCGCCGCATTGGTATTCGGCCGCGGCCTGGCGCATCTGCTCTTGCAGGTGCGCCGGCATGTCCCGGTACACGTCCTCGAACATCGTCGCCAGCGGCGGGATGTGGCCGTCGAGGATCGAGCCCGACTTCTGCGCCTCTTTCGCGGCGGCGGCAATCTCGGCTTCGAGCACCTTGCGGGTGTCTTCGTGCTCGGCCTCGGACCAGGCGCCCAACCCGATCAGGTGCTGCTTCAGCCGCTCGATCGGGTCGCCGAGCGGGAAGCGCTGCCAGTCGTCGGCCGGGCGGTAGCGCGACGGATCGTCCGACGTGGAATGCGCGCCGGCGCGGTAGGTCACCCATTCGATCAGCGTCGGGCCGAGGTTGCTGCGCGCGCGCTCGGCGGCCCAGCGCGACGCGGCGTACACGGCCAGGAAGTCGTTGCCGTCGACGCGCAGCGACGCGATGCCGCTGCCCACGCCGCGCTGCGCGAAGGTGGTGCCTTCGCCGCCGGCGATCGCCTGGAAGCTCGAGATCGCCCACTGGTTGTTGACCACGTTGAGGATCACCGGCGCGCGGTAGACATTGGCGAAGGTCAGCGCGTGGTGGAAATCGGCCTCGGCGGTGGAGCCGTCGCCGATCCAGGCCGACGCGATCCGGGTGTCGCCCTTGACCGCCGAGGCCATGCCCCAGCCGACCGCCTGGATGTACTGCGTCGCCAGGTTGCCCGAGATCGAGAAGAAGCCGGCGCGCTTGTACGAATACATCACCGGCAACTGGCGGCCGCGCAGCGGATCGCGCGAGTTGGACATCAGCTGGCAGATCAGCTCGACGATGTCGATGTCGTCCCGCGCCAGCAGCAGGCCCTGCTGGCGGTAGGTCGGGAAGCACATGTCGCCGGGCTCCAAGGCCAGCGCATGCGCAGTCGCGATCGCTTCTTCGCCGAGACACTGCATGTAGAACGAGATCTTCTTCTGGCGCTGCAGGATCTGCATGCGCGCGTCGAAGGCGCGCGTCCTCAGCATCGCGCGCAGGCCGCCCTTCAACTGCTCCACGTCGAGCGGCGGCGCCCAGGGGCCGAGTGCGCTGCCGCTGTCGTGGAGCACGCGCACCAGCGCACCGGCCAGATCGGCGGTGTCGGCCGCTGCCGTGTCCACCCGCGGCCGGCGCATGGCGCCCGCCGCCGACGCGTGCAGGTACGAAAAATCGGTGCGCTGCCCCGGGCGCGCGCTCGGCTCGGGGACATGCAGGTGCAACGGTCGCTGGCTCACGAGTTCTCCTCAGGCTGCGTTATCGGGGCTGCGTTGGCGGGGCGTGGTTCTTGGGGCTTCGTCCTGGGCGTGTCGGGACGGCGATGCAGGCGGCGGGTGCCAAGCGCGGGAGCCAAGGGCGCCGCGCTCATTCGAGCGGGAGACTGCCTTCCAGCCGGCGTTCGAGCTGCAGGGCATCGATGCGCAGCGTCATCGTCACCGACAGCGTCCCGGTGCCGGCGATGGTGCCGTCGGCCACCGCCCGGGCCACGGCCTGCTCGATGTCGCGCTGGGACGTCACGCCGACCGTCCTCAGGAACTTGCGGATGCCCTGGTCGAGCGCTTGTGGATCCATGGCTGCCTCCGTCACCCACGGGGTGGCCCACAGTGTGCACTGCCTCGTGCCGCAGCGCCAGCCCTGCGTGGCGCCCCGCGTGCGGCCGCCGGATCGCGACCCTGACGGCGTCAGGGCTGCCGCACCGGGCCGCAGGCCGGATCGGCGCAGGGGTGCCGGCACTGCCGCTGCCGGCCAGGACCGCAGCGCGCGGCGGGCTTGCGACAATTGCCGCTTCGCCCCTGCATCGACCCGCCATCATGAGCCACACCATCCTGCAATCCGTACCCGCCGGCGAGCGCGTGGGCATCGCCTTCTCCGGCGGCCTGGACACTTCTGCTGCGGTGCACTGGATGCGCGCCAAGGGCGCGATCCCCTGCGCCTACACCGCGCACCTGGGCCAGCCCGACGAATCCGACTACGACGACATCCCGCGCAAGGCCAAGCTGTACGGCGCCGAGATCGCGCGCCTGGTCGACTGCCGCGACTCGCTGGCGGCCGAAGGCATCGCCGCGATCCAGTGCGGCGCCTTCCACGTGTCCACCGGCGGCGCGACCTACTTCAACACCACGCCGCTGGGCCGGGCGGTGACCGGCACCTCGCTGGTGATCGCGATGAAGGAGGACGGCGTCCACGTCTGGGGCGACGGCAGCACCTACAAGGGCAACGACATCGAGCGCTTCTACCGCTACGGCCTGCTCGCCAACCCGGCGCTGCGGATCTACAAGCCCTGGCTCGACCAGCGCTTCATCGACGAGCTCGGCGGCCGCAAGGAGATGAGCGAGTACCTGATCCAGCACGGCTTCGACTACAAGATGAGCGTTGAGAAGGCGTACAGCACCGACAGCAACATGCTCGGCGCCACCCACGAGGCCAAGGACCTGGAGTACCTGGACAAGGGGATCGACATCGTCAGCCCGATCATGGGCGTGGCCTTCTGGCGCGACGACGTGGAGGTCAGGCGCGAGACCGTGTCGGTGCGCTTCGAGGAAGGCGTGCCGGTGGCGCTGAACGGGCGCAGCTTCGCTTCGGCGGTGGAACTGTTCGAGGAGGCCAACCGCATCGGCGGGCGCCACGGCCTGGGCATGAGCGACCAGATCGAGAACCGCATCATCGAAGCCAAGAGCCGCGGCATCTACGAGGCGCCGGGCATGGCGCTGCTGCACATCGCCTACGAGCGGCTGGTCACCGGCATCCACAACGAGGACACGATCGAGCAGTACCGCATCAACGGCCGCCGCCTGGGCCGGCTGCTGTACCAGGGCCGCTGGTTCGACCCGCAGTGCCTGATGCTGCGCGAAACGGCGCAGCGCTGGGTGGCGCGCGCCGTCAGCGGCGAGGTGTGGCTCGAGCTGCGCCGCGGAAACGACTACTCGATCCTGAACACCGAGAGCCCGAACCTGACCTACGCGCCCGAGCGCCTGAGCATGGAAAAGGTGGAGGGTGCGTTCACGCCGGCCGACCGCATCGGGCAACTGACGATGCGCAACCTGGACATCCAGGACACGCGCGCCAAGCTCGGCGTCTACAGCAAGGTGGGGCTGCTCGGGCCCGGGTCCGACGGCGGGGTGCCGCTGTTGGGCAAGGCGGATTGAACTAAGGCACGCGCTGCGCGCCTTGCGCGCATCGTGTGGGGGAGCACGGCGCAAGGGGTCAGGGGGCCATCTCCACGATCCCGCGGTCCCTCGAAACGAAGTCTGAAGTCTGAGCGCCCGCCTTGGGTCCGAGCGCGGGCCAACAGCTGCACCGCGACGGCGCCGGGCACGCCAAGTGCAAGGGCGAGCTTGCGCCGGCCGGCGGTTCAGCCGTCGCGGCGCCGGCCGCTCATCCGCCGCTCCCAGTCGCGCAGCCGCGGCTGCGTCGGCTTGCCGTCGCGGCCGCGGTTGGCGGCGATCAGGCGGTCGATCAGCGCCTGCTGCGCGGCGTCCAGCGGGTCGGGGAAGACCGGCGCCACCGTGATCCACAGGTCGCCGCGCGGGCCGCGCCGCTGCGCCGGGAAGCCCCGGCCTTCGAAGCGGTACACCAGTTGCGCCGGCGACAACGCGAGGGTGTGCAGGCCTTCCAGCGTCGGCACCTGCACCTCGCGCCCGGCCGCCCAGGCGAAGCCGTCGACCGGCACCTCGCAGCGCAGCGAGCCGTCGTCCAGCAGTTCGAGGAACTCGTGGCGGCGCACGGCGACGCGGATCTCGATGGCCAGCGTCTCGCCGCCCGAACTGCGCGCAGCCGCCTGCAGCAGGTCGTCGTCGCGCGCGCCCGGCGGGATGCGCACGCTGACCGCGAAGCGTTGCTCGGCGAGCTTGCCGCTGCCGCCGCAGCCGCCGCAGGTCTGGCGCGCGATGCCGCCGCCGTGGCAGGCCGTGCATTCCTCGACCGTGCCGAACCAGTTGTACAGCGAGCTGCGGCGCACCGCGCCGGTGCCGCTGCAGGCACGGCAGCGCCCGCCGAGCGCGCGCCAGCCCACGCCGTCGCAACCGTCGCAGCGCAGCTGGTAGCGGCCGCTGAGCTTGCGGGTGCAGCCGAGCGCGGCCTCTTCCAGGCTGAGCTCGACCTTGCGCTGGATCGTCCGGGCGGGCGCCGGCGCTTCATCGGCCGGTGCCTCGTCTGCGGGCGGCTGCGGCGCTGCGGCCGAAGCGCGCGCCGGGTGACGCCGGAAGCCGGCCCGGCTGATGGCCTCGAGTGCCTGGTTGATGCGCTGCATCTGCTCGACCGCGCGGGCGCTGCCGTTGCGGTCGGGGTGCCACATCGAAACCAGCCGCCGCCAGGCCGCCTTGACTTCGGCCTCGCTGGCGCCGGGCGCCAGGCCCAGCTCGGCGTATGCGTGGTCGGTACTCAATCTGTCCCTCGTCGTTCGTCGCCGGCAATGGTATGCGAGCGTCGGCGGGGCGCGGGCCCGGGGCCGCGCCGCCGGCCCGGGTCAGCGCGCGCCGAGCGCCGCGTCGCCGACGAAGGGGTTGCTGCGGCGCTCGTGGCCGAAGGTGGACATCGGCCCGTGGCCGGGCACGAACTGCATGTCGTCGCCCAGCGGCCACAGCTGGGTGGTGATCGAGCGGATCAGCGTGTCGTAGTCGCCGCGCGGGAAGTCGGTGCGGCCGATCGAGCCCTGGAACAGCACGTCGCCGACGAAGGCCACGCCGAACTGCGTGCTGGCGAAGATCACATGGCCAGGCGTATGGCCCGGGCAGTGGCGCACCTCGAAGCGCATGTCGCCGACCGTGACCTCGTCGCCGCCGCGCAGCCAGCGGTCGGGCGTGAAGCGGCGCGCACCGGCCACGCCGAACATCTGGCCCTGGTGGTCGAGCTGGTCGATCCAGAAGCTTTCGTCGGGATGCGGGCCCTCGATGGGCACGCCGGCGCGCTCGGCGACCTCGGCGACACCGCCGCAGTGGTCGATGTGGCCGTGCGTGACCAGCACCTTCTCGAGCGTGGCGCCGCGCTTTTCCAGCACCTCGAACAGGCGGTCGACCTCGCCGCCGGGGTCGACGAAGGCGGCGCGGTTGGTGGCCGGGCAGATGACCAGCGAGCAGTTCTGCTGGAACGGGGTGACGGGGATGATGGCGAGTTTCATCGGCTGTGTGGTGCCTCGGGATCGATGCGGCGTGATTCTCCGCCGTGCGCGGCGGCCCGGCCGGCAAGCCTTATCTTCGGGACGTTGCCGCCTGCCGGCGCCCTGGAGTCCCCGATGAGCCTGAGCCACCTGCTGCTGCGCCAAGCAATGCTCGAGCCCGGGCGCGACGCGATCTTCGACGGCACGCGGCCCTGGGCCACCTACGGCCAATGGGCGCAGCGCTGCGCCGGCCTGGCGCAGCGGCTGCGCGCCGCCGGCCTGCAGCCCGGCGACCGCGTCGTGCTGTTCATGCGCAACCACCCGCGCTATCTGGAAGTGCTGTGGGGTGCCTGGTGGGCCGGGCTGGTGGCGGTGCCGGTCAACGCCAAGCTGCACCCGGCCGAAGCGGAATGGATCATCGGCAATGCCGAAGCGCGCTGGGCCTTCGTCACGCGCGACGTGGCGCCGCAGCCGCTGGCCGGAGCGCAGCGCCAGGTGGAGGTCGAATCGGCCGAGGCCGACGCGCTGCTGGCGCCGCTGGGCGAACTGCCGGCGCCGGTGGAGCGCGCGCCCGACGACCTGGCCTGGCTGTTCTACACCAGCGGCACCACCGGCCGGCCCAAGGGCGTGATGCTGACGCAGCGCAACCTGATGACGATGGGGCTGGGCTACTTCGTCGACGTTGACGCCATCGCGCCGCAGGATGCGATGGTCTACGCCGCGCCGATGTCGCATGGCTGCGGCATCTACGCGATCCCGCACCTGATGGCCGGTGCGCGCCACGTCGTGCCGGCCAGCGGCGGCGTCGATCCGGCCGAGTTGTATGCGCTGGGCCGCGCGCTCGGGCCCTTGTCCACCTTTGCCGCGCCGACCATCGTCAAGCGCCTGGTCGACCATGCCGAGGCCGCCGGCCTGACGCCGGCCGACGCCGCGGCTGCGTTCAAGACCATCGTCTACGGCGGCGCGCCGATGTACCGGGCCGACATCGAGCGCGCGCTGCGCGTGATGGGGCCGCGCTTCGTGCAGATCTACGGCCAGGGCGAGACGCCGATGGTGGCGACCGTGCTGTCGCGCCGCCACGTGGCCGACGACGCGCACCCGCGGCAGCGCGAACGCCGCGCCTCGGTGGGCGTGGCGCAGACGCCGGTGCGCGTGCGCGTGGCCGACCCGCAGGGGCGCGAGCTGCCCGCCGGCGAGATCGGCGAGGTGCTGGTGCGCGGCGACACCGTGATGGCCGGCTACTGGCGCAACCCCGAGGCCACGGCCGCCGCCATCCGCGACGGCTGGCTGTGGACCGGCGACGTCGGCAGCCTGGACGCCGACGGCTTCCTGACGCTGATGGACCGCAGCAAGGACCTGCTGATCAGCGGCGGCTCGAACATCTACCCGCGCGAGGTCGAGGAGGTGCTGCTCACCGCGCCGGGCGTGGCCGAGGCGGCGGTGGTCGGCGCGCCCGACGCCGAATGGGGCGAGGTGGTGGTGGCCTTCGTCGTGGCGCAGCCGGGCGCGGCACCCGATGCCGCCGCGCTCGACGCCCACTGCCTGCAGCACATCGCGCGCTTCAAGCGGCCCAAGCGCTATGTGTTCGTCGACGCGCTGCCGAAGAACCACTACGGCAAGGTGCTGAAGACCGAGCTGCGCGCGCGGCTGCGCGGTTGAGGCGTCTGCGGCCGGCGGCGGTCAGCCGCTCGCGCCGGCTGCCCACCAGTCGCCCTGGAAGTGCGGCAGCAGGAAGTCGACGAAGCGCGTCACCTTCGCCGGTACCAGCCGCGGCGACGTGAACACTGCGTGGATCTCCTGCGACGGCAGCGCCCAGCCGGCCAGCACCGGCTGCACGGCGCCGCTGCGCACCGCCTCGTGCGCCACGTACCACGGCAGCGCGGCCAGCCCCAGGCCGGCGCGTGCCGCGTCCAGCAATGCCGACAGGTTGTTGCTGCGCAGCGGCCCCTTCACCGGCACCTGCTGCGTGCGCCCGTCGGCGCCGCTGAAGTGCCAGCGCTCGTCGCCCTGCACGCTGCTGTAGATCAGCGCGTCGTGGCCGCCCAGGTCGGCCGGGGTCGCCGGCACGCCGCGGCGCTGCAGGTAGCCGGGCGCACCCACCAGCACCCAGGGGTTCAGGCCGAGGCAGCGAGCGCCCAGCGACGAATCGGCCAGCCGCCCCATGCGCACCGCCACGTCCACGCCCTGTTCGACCAGGTTGACGTAGCGGTCGTCGAAGCTCAGGTCGATCTGCACGCCCGGGTGCGCGTGCATGTAGCGCAGCACCAGCGGCGTCAGCACGCGCCGGCCGAAGGCCACCGAGGTGCTGATGCGCAGGCTGCCCTGCACGCGCGACTGCATCAGCGCCGCCAGGTTGTCGGCCTCGTCGATCTCACGCACGATCGCCTTGCACTTGTCGTAGTAGGCGCTGCCGACCTCGGTGGGCGTGACGCCGCGCGTGCTGCGGTGGAACAGCCGCGCGCCCAGGCGCGCCTCGAGCGCCGCCACATGCTTGGTGGCGGTGGGCTGGGTGATGCCGAGGTCGGCGGAGGCCTTGCTGAAGCTGCCGGTCTCGATCACGCGGATGAAGAGCTGCAGGCCGGCGACGGTGTCCATGCGGCGACTGTAGCGGCAGCCCGCTTCGGCGGATCGCGCGCGGGCAGCGCGGCCGCCGGTGCCCCGGGCGCGTCGGGGCTCGGCAATCCGGCACCCTACGGTGCGGGCGCCCCCATCAGCCGCTGCGGCACCAGTTCGAGCAGCGCGTCGCCGCTGCTCAGCCAGACCTGGCCGTCCTGCACCGTCAGCTGCCACTGCATCGAGCGCGCCGCCAGCGCCGCCAGCGCCTGCGCCTGCGGCGGCGGAATCTGCCACACCGTGAGGTTCGCGAGCCGCGCCAGCTTGTGGCGGATGCCCGCCCACCACACGGGCGCGGCGCTGCCGTAGACATACAGCGTGACGCGTTCGGCGCGCGCGCAGGCCTTGGCCAGGCGCCGCTCGTCGGGCTGGCCGAGCTCGATCCAGTGCAGCAGTTGCCCGCTCAGGTCGTGCTGCCACAGTGCGGGTTCGTCGGTGTCGGACAGGCCGCGCGCGAACTGCAGCGTGCCGCGGTGGTCGTCGGGCGGCACGTTCAGCGCAAACGCCAGCAGCCGCACCAGCAGGCGCTCTTCGGTCTCGGAAGGATGCAGCGCCAGCGTCAGCGCGTGGTCGGCATAGAGCTGCCGGTCCATGTCGGCGATCTGCAATGCCGCCTTGTAGATCGTCGATTTCAGGGCCATCGGCACTCTCGGTGGAGGCTGTGCAGCGTCCGCCCGGCCGGGCCGGCGCGCCGGGCCCGCCCGAAGGCGGCAGGGCATTCCGCTGCGGAATAGCAATTATCTGCGGCCTGGGCTTCACGCCGGCTGCGGGTGCGCCGAAGATCGCGGCCATCGAACTTCAGGAGCCGGACGATGGCGAAGATGAAGGCCGCGATGGCCGCGGTGCTGGTGATGGAGAAGGAGGGCGTGACCCAGGCTTTCGGCGTGCCCGGCGCGGCGATCAACCCGCTGTACGCGCAACTGCGCGAGCGCCAGTCGATCGCGCACGTGCTGGCGCGCCACGTCGAGGGTGCGTCGCACATGGCCGAGGGCTACACCCGCGCCAAGGCGGGCAACATCGGCGTGTGCATCGGCACCAGCGGGCCGGCGGGCACCGACATGATCACGGGCCTGTATTCGGCGCAGGCCGATTCGATCCCGATCCTGTGCATCACCGGCCAGGCGCCGCGCGCGCGGCTGCACAAGGAAGACTTCCAGGCGGTGGACATCGCCTCGATCGCCAAGCCGGTCACCAAGTGGGCGACCACCGTGCTCGAGCCGGCGCAGGTGCCGCGCGTGTTCCAGCAGGCCTTCCACCTGATGCGCTCGGGCCGCCCCGGCCCCGTGCTGATCGACCTGCCCTTCGACGTGCAGATGGCCGAGATCGAGTTCGACATCGACACCTACGAGCCGTTGCCGGTGTACAAGCCCGCGGCCAGCCGCAAGCAGATCGAGAAGGCGCTCGAGATGCTGAACGGCGCCGACAAGCCGTTGATCGTCGCCGGCGGCGGCATCATCAACGCCGATGCCGCCGACCTGCTGGTGCAGTTCGCCGAAGTGACCGGCATCCCGGTGATCCCGACGCTGATGGGCTGGGGCACGATCCCCGACGACCACGCGCTGATGGCCGGCATGTGCGGGCTGCAGACCAGCCACCGCTACGGCAACGCCAACATGCTGGCGAGCGACTTCGTGCTCGGCATCGGCAACCGCTGGGCCAACCGCCACACCGGCAGCCCCGAGGTCTACTGCAAGGGCCGCACCTTCGTCCACGTCGACATCGAGCCGACGCAGATCGGCCGCGTGTTCGCGCCCGACTACGGCATCGTCAGCGACGCGAAGGCGGCGCTGGCGCTGTTCGTGGAAGTGGCGCGCGAGTGGAAGGCCGCCGGCAAGCTGCGCGACCGCTCGGCCTGGGCCGCCGAATGCCAGGGCCGCAAGTCGGATCTGCAGTACCTGCGCAAGACCAACTACGACAGCGTGCCGATGAAGCCGCAGCGCGTCTACCAGTGCATGAACAACGCGTTCGGCCGCGACGTGACCTACGTGTCGACGATCGGCCTGTCCCAGATCGCGGCGGCGCAGTTCCTGCATGTCTACGGCCCGCGGCGCTGGATCAACTGCGGCCAGGCCGGGCCGCTCGGCTGGACGGTGCCGGCCGCGCTGGGCGTGCGCGTCGCCGATCCGAAGGCCAAGCTGGTGGCGCTGTCGGGCGACTACGACTTCCAGTTCATGCTGGAAGAGCTGGCGGTCGGCGCGCAGTTCAAGCTGCCCTACATCCACATCGTCGTCAACAACAGCTACCTCGGGCTGATCCGGCAGAGCCAGCGCGGCTTCAGCATGGACTACTGCGTGCAGCTCGCGTTCGACAACATCAATACGCCGTCGGACGAGCCGTCCACCGGCTACGGCGTCGACCACGTCAAGGTGGTCGAGGGCCTGGGCTGCAAGGCGATCCGCGTGCACCGGCAGGAGGAGATCGCGCCCGCGGTCCGCCAGGCCGAAGCCTGGATGGAAGAGTTCAAGGTGCCGGTGGTGATCGAGATCATCCTCGAGCGCGTGACCAACATCGCGATGGGTACCGAGATCGACAATGTGGTCGAGTTCGAGGAACTGGCCGGCGATGCGGCCGACGTGCCGACCGCGATCGCGATGCTCGACTGAATGACCCTGCCCCTGCGCGCTTCGCGCCCACGGCCGGGCCTGCAGGCCCGGCCGGCCCGAAAGGCGCGAGCCGGCACGCGGCGGCTGCCCCGCGTCCGTTCTCGCCCCTCTCGGGGGCAGAGCGAGGCAGGGCAGGGATGACCGGCGCCGCCATCGAACAGCCCACAACACGGGAGAAGCAATGCCCAAGTTCGCCGCCAACCTGACGATGCTCTTCAACGAGCACGATTTCCTCGCCCGCTTCGACGCCGCCGCCAAGGCCGGCTTCCAGGCGGTGGAGTTCCTGTTCCCCTACGCCTTCCCGGCGGCCGAGATCAAGGCGCGGCTGCAGGCCAACGGCCTGCAACTGGTGCTGCACAACCTGCCGGCCGGCAACTGGGAAGGCGGCGACCGCGGCGTCGCCTGCGACCCGGCGCGCGTCGCGGAATTCCGCAGCGGCGTGGCCCAGGCGATCGAATACGCGGCCGCGCTCGGCGTGCCGCAGCTCAACTGCCTGGCCGGCAAGGCGCCGGCCGGCGTGGCCGAAGCGGAGCTGCGCCGCACCTTCGTCGCCAACCTGCGCTTCGCGGCCGCCGAATTGAAGAAGGCGGGCCTCAAGCTGCTGATCGAGCCGATCAACACCTTCGACATCCCCGGCTTCTACCTGAGCCGCAGCACGCAGGCGATCGACATCCTCGACGAAGTCGGCGCCGACAATGCCTACCTGCAGTACGACATCTACCATGCGCAGCGCATGGAGGGCGAGCTCGCGGCGACGATGAGCAGGTACCTGCCGCGCATCGCGCACATCCAGCTCGCCGACAACCCCGGCCGCAACGAGCCGGGTACCGGCGAGATCCACTACCCGTTCCTGTTCCGGCACCTCGATCGCATCGGTTACGCCGGCTGGATCGGTTGCGAATACAAACCCGCCGGCAGCACCGAAGCCGGCCTGGGCTGGCGCGAGCGCCTGACGGCCTGACCCCCATCCCGAACCAAGGAATCCACATGAGCAACACTTCTCTGAAGATCGGCTTCGTCGGCCTGGGCATCATGGGTACGCCCATGGCGGGCCACCTGATCAAGGGCGGGCACCAGCTGTTCCTGAACACCCTTCACAGCGTGCCGCCGGAACTGGTCGCCGCCGGCGGCCGGGCCTGCGCCAGCGGCCGCGAAGTCGCGCAGAACGCCGACATCGTCATCACGATGGTCCCCGACACCCCCGACGTCGGCAAGGCGCTGTTCGCCGAGGACGGCGTCGCCGCCGGACTGAGCCCGGGCAAGGTGGTGGTCGACATGTCGTCGATCTCGCCGGTCGAGACCAAGGAATACGCGCAGAAGATCCAGGCGCTGGGCTGCGGCT
>JAFEFZ010000222.1 GCA_018240325.1 Pseudomonadota bacterium | reverse complement strand
GTTCCTGCTGCCGCAGCTGCAGGTTGGCTTCCAGCAGCGCCTGCTGGCCGGCGGTCAGGTGCGAACTCACGCTGCGCGACTCCGTCGTAGCGATCGGGGTTTCAACGGCCGCATCTTCGCGCACGTGCCCGCACCAACACTTGCGTGCGGTCAAGGCGGCCGCGCCGCGCGCCCGCTGATGCCGATCAAGCGGCGGCCGGCCGGCGCGCGCTAGGCTCGCGCGATGCGGCCCGGCTCGACCCACGGCAGCGCGCACCGGCGGCGCAGCTTCGGCCTGCGGCTGGCGCCATCCTCGGCCGGCCACGCGGCGCGCATCGAGCGCCGCTGGCGCGTGCCCACGCTGGTCGCGCAGCTGGCCACGATCCCGGCCTTCTACCTGGACATGCTGCACGAGAGCGTGACCTGGCCGGCAGTGGCCGCCTATCTGGCGGCCGCGCTGATGCTCGCGGCCGCGCTCGTGCACACCGCTCGCGCCACCGGGCACGCGGCCAGCCATCTGCGTGCCAACTGGCTCGACCTGCTGCTGGTGCTCGGCCTGCTGGCGTCGGCGCTGGCGCCGCCCAGCCAGGCGTCGGATTGGACGCTGCTGATGCGGCTGGTGGTGGCCTTTCTCAGCTTGCTGCGCATGGTCTGGTGCGTGCAGCACCTGTTCACGCGCGGCGGCGTCGTCTACGTGGCGGCGCTGGCCTTCGTCGTGCTGCTGATGTGCGGCGTTGGCTTCTGGTGGCTCGAGCCGACGACGCCGACGCTGGCCGACGGAATCTGGCTGGCCTTCACCACCGCGGCCACCGTCGGCTATGGCGACACCGTGCCCACCACCGCGGCCTCGCGCATCTTCGCAGTCTTCGTCGTGCTGCTCGGCTTCGGCGTGCTGACGATGGCGACGGCGGCGATCGCCACCGCCTGGATCGAGACCGAGGAGCGCCGGATCGAGCGCGAACTGATGCACGACATCCATCAGCAGATGGCCTCGCTGCATGCCGAACTGGCGGCGTTGCGCAGCGAACTGCGCGCGGCGGTGCGGCTGCATGCGCCGACCGGCGAAACCGCACGCCAGCCGCCCGATCACCTGCCGGAAGCCGGCCATCACCGCCAGGGGGAGCGTTGAGCGGCAACCGGCCCCAAGAAGACGCCGGGCCGCACCAGGGTTCCTTGATCCCCGTAGGCGGGCTGGGCGCGCTCAGCGTCCGACTGCACGCCGCCGCGCCACCGCAGCGATGGCGCCGAGGCCGAGCAGCAGCAGGGCCCAGGTCTGCGGCGCCGGCACCACGGTCGCCCGGAACTGCTCGGCCAGCACTTGGTGCCCGCGCGTCGTCGGATGCACACCGTCCCAGAACACATACTGGTTCGGATCGGCGCACACCGACGGCACGGCCGCATCCAGGCAGGCCTTGTCACCGACCGCGAAGCCATAGGCTGCCGGGTTCGCCTGGACGCCTGCGAAGAAGGCCGCGGTGTCGAATCGCATGATGTCGGCGCCGAGCAGCGCGGGGCTCAGCTGGTCGAGGCCGAAGTCGAGGCCGGCATTGAACAGGCTGGTGATCCCGGTCAGCGTTGGCGCCTGGGGCGTACCGATGGAGAACGGCAGGCTGCCGAGGTCGGGCATGTTCGGCACGAGGAAGTGGCGCGCACCGGACGCGTACAGCGTAGCTACGGTCGTCAGGATGTTCTGGATGCCGTTGGTCACCAGATTGGTGCCCCCCGGCGAACCCGGGACGGTGCCCGGCAGCTGGCCGGTCTGGCTGGCGTAGAAGACGTCGTTGGGGAACTGCCAGACGACGAACAGCGAGGTCGCCGGGTCGAAGACCGGCGCCTGCGCCGCGAAGGCCCGCAGCTGCCAGGCGCTGCCCTTCTGGTCAAACGTCGGCTGCAGCGCCGCCGGCACGTTGGGATTGACCGAGTTGTAGTTCACGGTACCGGTGGTCGCACCGGCGATCGCGTAGTTGGTGCCGCCCGCCAGCGACGGCTTGAAGCGGTTGTCGCCGGGGTTGAAGCTCTGCCACAGGTATTCCACCGCGACCGGGCCGTTCGAGTACTGGCCGTTGTAGTAGGGCGGCGGCGGAAAGACCACGCCGGCGTAAGCCTGGGTCAGCAGCCCGCTGTTGCCGCCGTCGGACAGGCTGTCGCCGAACACGAACAGGCTGCTCAGCGAGCTGAGCGACGCCTGCGCCGCCAGCGGGGCCGCCAGCCCGAGCAGGCCGGCTGCAATGCACGAGACGATTCGATTCACGGTGCTTCCTCCATCGTAGGGATGCGCCACACCGCGCGGTGCGACGACCCGAGCTTACACGTGGGGTTGGCCCGCACCCGTACCAAACGGCGCCTGAGCCGCGGCACCCGGGCTCGGCGCAGTGCAACAGGGGCCGCACATCGGCCACTGCGCCGGCCGAAGTCCGGCCGCTTGCGCCTGCACACCATGCGCGGCGCCGCCTGCGGCCTGCACGTAGACTCGGCCGGCCCGCTCGACACCGCTGCCGCCATGTCCCTGCTCACCGGCTTTCGCGTTCTCGACATCGGCCGCTTCATCGCCGGCCCCTACTGCGCCGCGCTGCTGGGCGACCTGGGCGCCGACGTGATCCGCATCGAGCGGGTCGAAGGCGGCGAGGACCGCCGCCTGCCGCCGGTGGCCGACACCGGCGACGGCGGCGTGTACCTGCAGATGAACCGCAACAAGCGCGGCCTCACGCTGGACCTGGCACACCCCGAAGGCCGCGCGATCATGCGGCGGCTGCTCGGCGGCGCCGACGTGCTGGTGGCCAACCTGCCGCCGGCCACGCTGCGCCAGCTCGGGCTGGACTGGGACACGGTGTCGGCGCTCAATCCGCGCCTGGTGCTGGCCACCGTCAGCGCCTACGGCCCCGGCGGGCCGCTGAGCGCGCAGGCCGGCTTCGATTCGATCGGCCAGGCGATGAGCGGCGCGATGTACCTGTCGGGCCAGCCCGACGCGCCGGTGCGCATCGCGGCGCCCTATGTCGATGTGTGCACCGCGCAGGCGCTGGCCACCGGCGTGCTCGCGGCGCTGTGGGCGCGCGAGCGCAGCGGCCGCGGCCAGCAGGTGGAGGGCGCGCTGCTGCGCACCGCGCTGGTGGTCGGCAACGCCACGCTGATCGAGCAGGCGATCCGCGCGCCGCACCGCGTGCCGCAGGGCAACCGCGGCTTCGTGGCGGCGCCCAGCGACGTGTTTCGCGCAGCCGACGGCTGGCTGCTCGTGCAGACCATCGGCCAGCCGATGTTCGAGCGCTGGTGCGGCGTCGTCGGCCGGCCCGAGCTGACGGCCGACCCGCGCTTCGCCGACGACGAGCAGCGCGGCCGCCACAGCGCCGCAATCAGCGCGGTGATGGCCGACTGGTGCGCGGCGCGCCCGCGCGACGAAGTGCTCGCCGCGCTCGCCGCCGCCAAGATCCCGGCCGCGCCGGTGCTGAGCCCGCAGCAGGCGCTGGACGACGCGCACATCCGCGCAGCCGGGCTGCTGCCCGAGCGGCCGATCGCCGGCAGTGCGCAGCGCGCGCCGATCGCGCCGCACCCGGTGACGCTGTCCGGCGAGGCGGCCGACTTCCGCCGTCCGGCACCGGCGCTGGGCGAGCACACCGATCCGATCCTGTCCGAACTCGGCTTCGACCCGGCGGCGATCGCCGATCTGCGTGCCCGGCGGGTGGTGTGATGGATCCTTCCGCCCCGCGCCGCATGCGGCTCATTCAGGAGGCGGCGCCGGCGGGGCGGCCGGGCGCCATCGGCGCGCGTCGCGGGAGCCCGCCCGCACGCGCGGCGCGTCCGGTGCCGCGCACTCACCGACTGATCCGATGACCGGCCCGCACGAACTCGCACCGTTGCGCGCCGCCTATCCCGCGCTGGCCATGCTGCCGGCGGCGCTGGCAGAGCCGGCGGCGCTGCCGCTGATCGAGGTGCCGGCCGGCGCCGTGCTGTTCGAGGAATCGGCACCGTGCAGGGGCTTTCCGTTCGTGCTCGAAGGCGAGGTGCGGGTCGCGCGCGGCTCGGCGCTGGGGCGGTCGATCGAGCTGTACCGCGTGGGGGCCGGCGAAGTCTGCGTGGTGTCGGCCAGTTGCCTGTTCGGGCAAGTGCCGATGACGGCGCACGGCCTGGCGACGCAGCCGACGCGGCTGATGTTGCTGTCCCCCGCCGACTTCGAGCGCTGGCTCGCGCACGAGCCATTCCGGCGCTACGTGTTCGGCGTGTTCGCCGACCGGCTGGCCGACCTGATGAGCCTGGCCGAGGCGGTGGCCTTCCAGCGGCTCGACCAGCGCCTGGCCGCCGCGCTGCTAGGCCGCGGGCCGACGCTGCAGCTCACGCACCAGGCGCTGGCCGACGAGCTCGGCACGGTGCGCGAGATCGTCACGCGGCTGCTGCGCCGCTTCGAGCGTGCCGGCTGGCTGGCGCTCGGCCGCGAGCGCATCGAGGTGAAGGACCCGGCGGCGTTGCGCACGCTCGCCGGCGGCGGCATCCCGGCTGGGTGACCGCAGTCACAGACCACCCCGCAGGCCCGGGGCAGACTTGCGGCCATCGCGGCTGCCAGCCGCTTCGACCGGAGGAATCGACATGAAGATCAACGAAGGCGGAATCGACCGCGTGCTGCGCATCCTGGCCGGGCTGGTGCTGATCGCGCTGGCGTGGACGGGCACGATCGGCGTGTGGGGCTGGATCGGCGTGGTGCCGCTGGCGACCGGGCTGATCGGCTGGTGCCCGGCCTACAGCATCTTCGGCATCTCGTCCTGCCCGATGAAGTCGCGCAGTTGACCACGCCGGCGACGGGATCCGGGGCGCTGCCCGCCAGGGGCTTGAGCCGGGGCGCTACCCGCCCCGGTGGGAGGCTGCGTCAGGCGTGTTCGGCCAGCGCCGCTTCGCGCAGCGGCTGCGCGGCGGCCGGCGTCAGCAGGCGCTGCATCAGCTGGTCGACGCCGCGGATCTGGTTGCCGAAGGGCAGCGCCCCGACGCCGCGGAAGAACAGGCCCTTGGCGGTGTCGCCGCGCAGCGCGGCGGCGAGTTGGCGATCGATGCAGAACTGGCCCCAGCCGGGCGTGCCGTCGCGCAACCCGCACTGCGCCAGGCAGTCCCAGGCCAGCGAGCAGCGCGGCTTGCGGTGTGCCACCTGCTGCAGCCGCGCCTCGGCCTGCATGTAGTTGGCGAGCCAGCGGGTACGCACCGCACGCGCCGGCAGGCCGGCAACGCTGATGAATTCGACCAGATCCTCGTCGCGCGCATCGGCCAGCACCTGCTTGAAGCCGGCCGACGCATCGCTCTCGACGGTCACGGCAAAGGGCGTGCCCAGCTGCACCGCGGCCGCGCCCAGCGTCTGCAGCCGCGCGATGTCGGCGTGCGTGCGGATGCCGCCGGCGACGATCACCGGCACGTCGCGCTCGATGCCGGCGCTGCGCAGGAAGGCCAGGGTCTGCGGCACCACGTTCTCGAAGTCGAAGCGGGTGTCGCCCAGGTCGGCGATGCGCGCCGCCCCCAGGTGGCCGCCGGCCAGCCGCGGATGCTCGATCAGGATCGCGTCGGGCAGCCGCTTCTTGCGCTCCCACTTGCGCACCAGCAGTTGCACGCCGCGCGCATCCGACAGGATCGGCACCAGCAGCGCCTGCGGGTGATCCTGCGCCAGCTCGGGCAGGTCCAGCGGCAGGCCGGCACCGACCACCACCATGTCGATGCCGCATTCGAGCGCATGGCGCACCGCCGGCGCGTAGGACTCGAGCGCGCGCATCACGTTGACCGCCAGCAGCCCGCGGCCTTCGCTCAACGCGCGGGCCGCGCGGATCTCGCGGCCGAGCGCTTCGAGGTTGGCGGCATTGATCGCCGCCTTGGCCGCGCGCGTGGCCTGCTCGCCCGGCAGCAACTCGCCGGTGGCTTCCATCAGGTCCGGGTGCAGGCGGCGCAGGTCCACCGAAGAGATGGTGCCCACGGCGCCGAGCGCGGCGACGCTGCCCGCCAGACGGTGGGCCGACACGCCGACCCCCATCCCGCCCTGGACCACCGGCAGGAGCGTGCGCCCGCCCAGGCGCAGCGGCCGCAGGCCGGCAGCCGGCAGCATGGCAAACAGGGTGGCAGCGGTTTCGATGGACATGACAACAGGCCGACTCGCCCAACAGGGCGGACGGCCGGACCGTAGTGAAAAACGTCACACCATAGCCGTCCAAGCTTACGGCAACCTTGACTCACCTCAATTCCACGGCAGTGTCCAGCCGCTCGAGAAGGCAACACCCGGGCGGCTCGAGCCCTTCGCAGCGGCTTGAATGCGCCCCGGACCCCAGGGCGCCACCGATGCTCAGCGATGCTCGCGCGCCAGATGCGCCGACGACGCAGCGGTGGCCACCAGGTCGCCCTTGGCGTCGAACAGCTCGGCCTTCAGGAAGGCGATCGTGCGGCCCGACTTGACGATCGTGGCGATGGCCGCGAAGCGCCCGGCGCGGGCCACGCGCAGGAAGCTGACGTGGATGTCGATCGACGACACGCGCAGCCGGTGCTGCGGTTCCGCCGCGAGCACCGCGCAGGCCATCGGCGCGTCGAGCATCGCGGTGACGATGCCGCCTTGCACGATGTCCACCGAATGGCAGAACTCGGGCCCGATCTCGAACTCCATGCGCAGCTCGCGGCGTTCGGGCGTCCAGCCGGCGATGCGGCCGCGCAGGCTGCGGATCACGCCCGGCGGGTCGGCATTGAACTGCTCGAGGATCGGGTCCGCGCTCATCGAAGGGGGCTCGGGGGGGGTGGCGCGCGGGGTGCGGCGCAGCACGGGCCGATGCTACGATGCCCCGGACCCGACTGCGCTGCACGAGCCCGAAGATGACCGCCCCGACGATCGAACGCTGGCACCAGCTGGTGAAGAGCCGCGACGCAGCGGCGCTGGATGCGCTGCTCGCCGACGACGTGGAGTTCCTGTCGCCGGTGGTGCACACGCCGCAGGTGGGCCGCGCGATCACCCGCGCGTACCTGACGGCCGCGCTCGGCGTGCTCAACAACGACAGCTTCCACTACGAGGGCCAGTGGATCGGCGCCGACTCCGCGGTGCTGGAATTCGCCTGCACGGTCGACGGCATCCAGATCAACGGCGTCGACATGATCCACTGGAACGCGGCCGGGCAGATCACCCGCTTCAAGGTGATGGTGCGGCCGCTGAAGGCGATCCAGAAGCTGCACGAGCGCATGGCCCAGGCGCTGCAGCAGCTGGCGCCGCCGTCGCAGCCGCGATAGAGCTCGCGGTGCGCGGCGCGCGTGCCGGCGCGGCGCCTGCGACCAGGCTGTACCGGCCCGCGTGCCGCAACGCGGTCGGCGGCTCGGCCGCCCGGGCGCTGCGTACCGGTCCGTTGCTCAGCGCCCGGCCGCCAGGCGCGCCGCCCAGTCGTCGGCATCGAAGCCGACGCTGAAGCTGCCGTCGCCCCAGCGCACCACCGGGCGCTTGATCACGCTCGGCGCCGCGCGCATCAGCCGCTCGGCGCCGGCGCGGTCGACCACCGCCGCACGCTGCGCGTCGTCGAGCCGGCGCCAGGTGGTGCCCGCGCGGTTGAGCAGCCGCTGCCAGCCGAGCGCGTCGAGCCAGGCGCTCAGCTCGGCTTCGGGCAGGCCCGCCTTCTTGAAATCGTGGAAGGCTGCGTCCACACCCTGCGCCGCGAGCCAGGCGCGGGCGCGCTTGACGGTGCTGCAGTTGGCGATGCCATAGAGCCGCACTTGCGGCCCGGCCTGCGTCTTCATCGCCAGCCTCCTCTGCCCGTGCCGCTCGGCGGGTCGCAACGCGGATCGATGCCGTAGCCGCCGGCGTCGCGCAGCGTGCCGTCGGTATTGACCGTGAGCACGAACCACAGGCAATCGTTGGTCGGGTAGCGCCAGGCCCAGATTTGCCCGCCGAGCCAGCCCAGCGGCAGTACCTCGCCGGGCCGGCCGAGCTGGTAGCGCACCCAGGCGGTGTCGTGGCCGGCGGCGTGGCTCTGGAACCAGATGAAGTTCCATTCGTTCAGCACCTGCTTCGCGTCGATCACCCGGCCCGATGCGTCGAGGTCGACCATCCAGGTCACGCGGCCATAGGGCCCGAACGCGAACTCCACCCGCGTCTGGCCGTCGGGGCCCGGATAGCGGCCGGTCGGCTTGCCGATCAAGGCCGCGGCCTCGGCTTCGGTCATGCCCGGCTTGATTTCCTGCGGCCGATAAGTACCGCAGGCGGCGGCGAGGGCAGCGGCCAGGAGTGCGAGCCAGAGGCGGATCGTGGGCATGGGCAGCAACGGTGGCGGTGGCG
>JAFEFZ010000221.1 GCA_018240325.1 Pseudomonadota bacterium | reverse complement strand
GCTGCGCTTCGCGCCGGCCGGCGCCTCGGCCGGCGGCGGCGCCGCCCGGCCACGCGGCGATGCGGCCGCGGCCGCGTCGCCCGCTGCGCGCGCCGGCTTCGGGCCGGCACCGATCTTCATGCGCACCGGCTTGTCGCCCCACAGCTCCTCGAGGCGGTAGTAGTCGCGAATCGATGGCTGCATGATGTGCACCACCGCGGCGCCGCAGTCGACGATGATCCATTCGCCGTTCTCTTCGCCCTCGGTGCGCAGCACCGGCAGGCCGCGAGCCTTGACCGTCTCGCGCACGCTCGACGCCAGCGCCTTGGTCTGGCGGTTGCTGGCGCCCGAGGCGACGATCACCCGCTCGAACAGCGGCGACAGATGCTCGGTGTTGAACACCTGGATGCGCTGGGCCTTGACGTCTTCGAGGCCATCGACGATGGCGCGCTGCAGCTTGCGGATGTCCATTCAGCTCCCGGTTTCGCCTCGGTACAGGCGGTGTTGGTCAATGTAATCGGCCACGGCCGGCGGCACCAGATCGGCGATGCCCGCACCGGCCGCGACGCGCGCGCGGATGTCGGTGGCCGACACCGCCATCGGCGGCATCGCGATCGGCTGCACCGGCGCGGCGCGCACGCGCGCGTCGGCCTGGCCTGCGGCGCCGGGGCGCAGCGCCACCGCCAGGGTGGCCCGCCGCAGCAGCTCGTCGAAGCGGTGCCAGGTGTGCAGCCCGGCGTACTGGTCCTGGCCGATCAGCAGGAACCACTGCGCGCCGGGTGTCGCCGTCTGCAGCTCGCGCAGCGTGTCGACGGTGTAGCTCGGCCCCGGGCGATCGAGCTCGCAGCGCTCGAGCACGAAGCGCGGCTCGCCGGCGATCGCCAGCCGCAGCATCGCCGCGCGGTGCACCGCCGCTGCCGGCGCCTGCGCCTTCTGCCACGCGTGGCCCGCCGGCACCCAGCGCAACTCGTCCAGCGCCAGCTGCCGCAGCGCCTGCCGCGCCAGTGCCAGGTGCGCGTTGTGCACCGGGTCGAAGCTGCCGCCGAACAGGCCGATGCGCCGCGTCACGGCAACCAGTCGCGCGGCGGCAGGAAGTCGGTGTACAGCCGCGCCTCGGCCGAGCCGGGCTCGGGGCGCCAGTCGTAGCGCCAGGCGGCGGCCGGCGGCATGCTCATCAGGATGCTTTCGGTGCGCCCGCCCGATTGCAGGCCGAACTGCGTGCCGCGGTCGAACACCAGGTTGAACTCGACGTAGCGGCCGCGGCGATAGGCCTGGAAGCCGCGCTCGCGCTCGCCGTAGGCCAGGCCGCGGCGGCGCTGCACGATCGGCCGGTAGGCGCCGGTGAAGGCGTCGCCCACCGAGCGCAGCAGCGCGAAGCTGCGCTCGAAGCCCAGTTCGTTGAAGTCGTCGAAGAAGATGCCGCCGACGCCGCGCGCTTCGCCGCGGTGCTTCAGGAAGAAGTAGTCGTCGCACCAGCGCTTGAAGCGCGGATGCAGCCCGGCGCCGAAGGGCGCGAGCGCGTCGCGGCAGCTGCGGTGGAAGTGCCGCGCGTCGTCCTCGAAGCCGTAATACGGCGTCAGGTCCATGCCGCCGCCGAACCACACCACCGGCTCGCGCCCTTCGGGCAGCGCGGCGAAGGCGCGCACGTTCATGTGCACCGTGGGCACGTAGGGGTTGCGCGGGTGCATCACCAGCGACACGCCCAATGCCTCGAAGGGTGCGCCTGCCAGCTCGGGCCGGTGCTGCGTGGCCGACGGCGGCAGCGTGCGGCCGCGCACGTGGCTGAAGTTGCAGCCGGCGCGCTCGAACACGTTGCCCTGCTCCACCAGCCGGCTGCGGCCGTCGCCGTCGAGCGCGCCGCCGGGTGCGCGCGTCCAGGCGTCCTCGATGAAGGGCTTGCCGTCCTCGGCTTCGAAGGCCGCGACGATCGCCGCCTGCAGGCCCAGCAGGTAGGCGCGCACCGGGCGGCTGTCGAAGGCGGTGCTCATCGCACGGGTGCCGCTGCGAGCCAGCGCTTCAGCGCTTCAGCGCGCGATGGCCGATGTCGCTGCGGAACTGCGCACCGTCGAAGCGGATGTCGGCCAGCGCATCGTAGGCGCGCGCCTGCGCCAGGCTCAGCTTGTCGCCGAGCGCGGTCACGCACAGCACGCGCCCGCCGTTGGTCACCAGCTGCCCGCCCTGCTCGGCAGTGCCGGCGTGGAACACGCGCAGGTCGTCGGCCGGCGCCGGCAGGCCGGTGACCGCATCGCCCTTGCGCGGCTCGAGCGGATAGCCGGCCGCAGCCATCACCACGCCCAGCGCGACGCGCCGGTCCCATTGCAACTCGACGCCGTCGAGCGTGCCGTCGGTCGCGTGCAGCAGCAGCTCCAGCAGGTCGCTCTTCAGCCGCATCAGGATCGGCTGCGCCTCCGGGTCGCCGAGGCGGGCGTTGAACTCCACCGTGAACGGCCGGCCGCGCGCGTCGATCATCAACCCGGCGTACAGGAAGCCGGTGAAGGGCATGCCCTCCTTGGCCATGCCGGCGATCGTGGGCAGCACGATCTCGTGCATCACGCGCGCATGCACGTTGGGCGTGACCACCGGCGCCGGCGAATAGGCGCCCATGCCGCCGGTGTTGGGGCCCCTGTCGCCGTCGAGCAGGCGCTTGTGGTCCTGGCTGGTGGCCAGCGGCAGCACGTGGCGGCCGTCGCTGACGACGATGAAGCTCGCCTCCTCGCCCTCGAGGAACTCCTCGACCACCACGCGCGCGCCGCCGGCGTTGTGCGCGACGCCGAGCCGATTGCCGACCAGCATCGCGTCGATCGCCTCGTGCGCCTGCGCCGGCGTGGCGGCGACCACCACGCCCTTGCCGGCCGCCAGGCCGTCGGCCTTGATCACGATCGGCGCGCCCATCGCATCGACATGCGCATGCGCGGCGGCGGCGTCGTCGAACACCGCATGGCCGGCGGTCGGGATGCCGTGGCGCTGCATGAAGGCCTTGGCGAAGGCCTTGGAGCTTTCCAGCTGCGCGGCGGCGCGGGTGGGCCCGAAGATGCGCAGGCCGCGCGCGCGGAACAGGTCGACCACCCCGGCCGCCAGCGGCGCCTCGGGGCCGACGACGGTCAACCCCACCTGCTCGGCCGCGGCGAAGTCGGCCAGCGCCGCCGGGTCGGTGAGCGCCACGTTGCGCAGCCCGGGCTCGTGCGCGGTGCCGCCGTTGCCCGGCGCGACGAACACGGTGCGCACGCGCGGCGCCGCGGCCAGCTTCCACGCCAGCGCATGTTCGCGGCCGCCGCCGCCGATGACGAGAACCTTCATCGCGGCGTCAATCGTCGATCGCGGCGTTGTGGTAGACGGCCTGCACGTCGTCCAGGTCTTCGAGCACGTCGAGCAGCTTGCGCATGCGCAGCGCGTCGTCGCCCGCCAGCTCGATCTCGTTCTCGGCGCGCATCGTGACTTCGGCCACCTCGGGGCGCAGGCCCGCGCCTTCGAGTGCCGCCTTCACCGCCTCGAAATCGGCCACCGCGCACAGCACCTCGATCGCGCCGTCGTCGTCGCCGATCACGTCGTCGGCGCCGGCTTCGAGCGCCACCTCCATCACGCGGTCCTCGTCGGTGCCGGGCGCGAACACCAGTTGCCCGCAGTGGCGGAACTGGAACGCGACCGAGCCTTCGGAGCCCATGTTGCCGCCGTGCTTGCTGAACGCGTGCCGCACCTCGGCGACGGTGCGCACGCGGTTGTCGGTCATGCAGTCGACGATGATCGCCGCGCCGCCGATGCCGTAGCCCTCGTAGCGCACCTCCTCGTAGGCGACGCCCTCGAGGGTGCCCGAGGCCTTGTCGATGTTGTACTTGATGCGGTCGGCCGGCATGTTGGCGGCCTTGGCCTTGTCCACCGCCAGCCGCAGCCGCGGGTTGGCGTTCAGATCAGGCCCGCCCTGGCGCGCGGCGACGGTGATCTCACGGATCACCCGTGTCCAGACCTTGCCGCGCTTCTCGTCCTGGCGGCTCTTGCGATGCTGGATGTTGGCCCACTTGGAATGACCCGCCATACGGTGCTGCGCTTCTCGGATTGCAGCCGGCGATTTTAGCTGCCGGCCCCAGGCGCGCCCCGCGGCGGCGCCGCCCGGGCTCGAACCCGGCGCCGCCCACCGCTGGCGCCGGGTGTGCCGGGCGCCGGGCGCCGGATGCGCGCCTATAGACTGCGCGCCATCCCGCCACAACCGTGCACGGAGCATCCCGATGCCCGACCCGATCCTCGTCGCCCGCCATGGCGACATCGAATGCCTGCTGCTGCCGGCGCTGGCCAACCGCCACGGGCTCGTCACCGGCGCCACCGGCACCGGCAAGACGATCACGCTGCAGACGCTGGCCGAGAACTTCTCGAAGATGGGCGTGCCGGTGTTCATGGCCGACGTGAAGGGCGACCTGACCGGCATCAGCCAGCCCGGCAGCATCCCGCCGAAGATGGCGGCGGTGCTGCACGAGCGCGGCATCACCCCGCCCGAACCCGTCGCCTGCCCGGCCACGCTGTGGGACGTGTTCGCCGACGGGCCGAAGGCGCAGGGCCACCCGGTGCGCGCCACCATCTCCGACATGGGCCCGCTGCTGCTGGCGCGCATGCTGGCGCTGAACGACACCCAGGCCGGCGTGCTCAGCCTGGTGTTCAAGATCGCCGACGACGCCGGCCTGCTGCTGCTGGACCTGAAGGACCTGCGCGCGATGCTGCAGCACGTGGGCGACAACGCCGCGCAGTACAAGACCGAGTACGGCAACGTCAGCGCCGCCAGCATCGGCGCGATCCAGCGCGGGCTGCTGCAGATCGGCGAACAGGGCGGCGACCGCTTCTTCGGCGAGCCGATGCTCGACATCGCCGACTTCATGCAGACCTCCGATGGCAAGGGCGTGGTCAACATCCTGGCCGCAGACCAGCTGATGAACGCGCCGCGGCTGTACGCGACCTTCCTGCTGTGGATGCTCAGCGAATTGTTCGAGCGCCTGCCCGAAGTCGGCGACCTGGACAAGCCGAAGCTGGTGTTCTTCTTCGACGAGGCGCACCTGCTGTTCAAGGACGCGCCGGCGGCGCTGGTCGAACGCATCGAACTCGTGGTGCGGCTGGTGCGCAGCAAGGGCGTGGGCGTGTACTTCGTGACGCAGAACCCGCTGGACATCCCCGACACCGTGCTCGCGCAGCTGGGCAACCGCGTGCAGCACGCGCTGCGCGCCTTCACGCCGCGCGACCAGAAGGCGGTCAAGGCGGCCGCCAGCACGATGCGCGCCAACCCGAAGCTGGACGTCGAGGCGGCGATCACCGAGCTGGCGGTGGGCGAGGCGCTGGTCAGCTTCCTCGACGAGAAGGGCCGGCCCTGCATCACCGAGCGCGTGTTCGTGATTCCGCCGGGCAGCCGCATCGGGCCGATCACGCCCGAGGAGCGCGCCGCGCTGATCAAGAACTCGCTCGTCGCCGGCACCTACGAGCAGGCGGTGGACCGGGAATCGGCCTACGAGAAGCTCAAGGGCCGCGCCGCGGCCAGCGCCGACGCGGCCGATGCCGTCCAGGCAGGCGGCGCCAAGGGGCAGGCGCCCGCGCAGCCGGGAACCGCGCCGGCGCAGGACGGCGGCATGATGGGCGAGCTCAAGGAACTGCTGTTCGGCAGCACCGGCCCGCGCGGCGGCAGGCGCGAGGGCCTGGTCGAGAAGGCGGCGTCGTCGGCGATGCGCAGCGTCGGTTCGGCGGCCGGCCGCGAGCTGTTCCGCGGCGTGCTCGGCGGGCTGTTCGGCGGGTCGAAACGGCGCTGAAGCGCGGGGCCGGCCTGGGCTCGCGGAGGGCCGCGGCCGGATCGGCACCCGCCGCCGCACCCACGCCTGCGGCAGCCGCAGGGCCCGCGCACGCACCCGCAGCCCGGCCCTTCTACAAGCCCAGGCCGGCCGCCTTCACCCGCACCGCGTCCGCGGCCTTCAGCCCCGAAGTGGCCGCCGCCTCGATGCAGCCGGCGTTCCAGCGCCCGAGCGTCCAGTCGCCGGCGAGCACCAGGTTGGCCAGCCCCGAGCCGTCGGCCGGCAATCGCGTCGCGGTGCTGCCCGCCACCGACAGCACGTAGCGCTCGGTCGGCTCCACGTTGGCGCGCAGGTACTGCGCCCCGAGCCGCGCCGGTCCCGGCACCTTGTACGGGGCGACCAGCAGCTGCCAGTCGAAGCCGCCGCCGCGCACCGTGCTCGCCGGCCAGATCGCGGCGGCATTGGCCGTCAGCCAGTCTCGCGTCACCGTTGTCGCGGCCGCCTTCGCCACCGGGCCGTCGTGGGAGGCCGAAGGCGCCCCTTGCAGCAGACGCTCGTCCAGCGGCCCGCACAGGTAGTGCAGGCTGCGCGGCGCGGCTGCCGGATCGCCCCACTGCTCGCGCTGCAGTTCGTCGCTGCGGTCGGCCCAGACGTCCAGCGGCTCCGGCCCGGCGTCGATCGGCACCGCGCCATGTGTCCAGCCGAGCTCATCGAGCGTGCGGTTCATCCACAGTTGCACGCCGACGGTGGGCACCGTGGCCATCGCATCGAACATCGGCCCCCAACCCGGCACGCGGCCGCGGAAATCGGCGCACAGGCCGCGCACCTCGGCCAGCGACGCACCGAGCACCGCCAGGTCGAAGTCGGCGCCCGCGCGCAGCGTGACTTGCCCGACAGGATTCCAGCCGGTGCGGCATTCGAGGTTCACGCCGCGCAGCGCGTCGCCCTGGTCGAGCTGGGCGTAGAAGGGCTCGCTCGGCCAGCACTCGAGCCGGTCGGGCACCTGGCCGGGAAAGCCGAGCATGAAGGTCGGCGCGTAGTCGGCACCGCCCTTGACAGTGGCCTGGACATCGAAGTGCAGCGCGGCGACCGAGCGCGCGTCGGCCGCCAGCTCGAGGTTGGTCGCGCAGTGGAAGAAGCGGAACTTCACGCCCCGCTGCACCAGCGCGCGGTAGATCGGCGCGATCACCACCTCGCCCATGCCGGCGCGCATCTCGTAGACCACGTAGTCGGCGTAGTCGAGCGCGATGCGCAGCACCGTCGTCAACGCTGCGCCGGCGGCGAAGTCGGCGTTGGCCCACGACACCGCGCCGCCGCGGTAGGCAAAGCACAGGTCGTAGAGCGCGCGCACCGGCGCCGAGCCCAGCGCTTCCTCGCGCGCGCGGTGGCGGCGGAACCAGGCGCGCACGTCCTCGCGGTCGAGCGGGTCGAAGCCGCGGCGCAGCACGTCGTCGCGCAGCATGCCGGCGAGCGCGCTGATCGCCAGGTCGGCCATGATCGCGTCGCGGCGCAGCTCGTCGTCCAGGCCGGCCAGGCTGACCTTGCCGTCCATCAGCAGATCGCGCAGCGCCTCGACCGGCGCGGCCGCGTCGCCGTCGGGCACGGGGCCGCCGCCGGCCAGCAGCTCGACCCTTGCGGCCACCGCGGCCACCTGTTCGCGGATCGATGCCGCCACCGTCTGAACATCGCCGAGCAGCCGGGCGAGCAGGCCGCGATGCGCGGCGTTGTCGCCGGCGCGCTGCGCGTGGCCGTGCAGCCGGGCTGCACGGTTTTCGATGAAGGCGACGATCGCGCGCAGCCAGCCCAGCACGTTCGCGGCCGTTGACGCGTCGCCCAGCGTGCCGTACTTTCGCGGGAACGTGACCGGCCAGACTTTCCAGCCGCCCACGTCCTCCATGTACGGCGTGTCGGTCTGGCCCTGGAACAAGTCGAGCATGTCGCGCCCCAGCGCCGCGCAGCAGCGCTGCAACAGGCTCCAGGCGTTGTCGTAGCAGCCGAACCAGACGTGCAGCCCATGCTCCTCGATGCGCATGCCCATGCCGGGATTCAGGTTGCGCCCGCTCGCGCCCTTGCCGCCCAGGCGCCAGCCGAGCTGGTAGACCGTCACGTCGAAGCGCGCGGCGGCGCCGGGCTCGCGCAGCAGTTCGGCCGCGGTGGCCAGCGCGGCCATGCCGCCGCCGATGATCGCGACGCGGCAGCGCGGCGGGGTTGAGCTCATGGGCGCGGCTCCTGTGGTTCGAGGCGCGCCGGCGCTGCGGCGCCTTGCCAAGATAGGCAGCGCGCCGCGCACTGTCAATCGCGCACGGCGATGCTGAACCCGTCGGCCGCCGCCGGCTGGCTGCCGCGCCTGCTGCACACCCGGCCGGGCACGCCGCCCGGCGCCGGGCCAGGCGACGCGAGCGCCGCGCGCTTCGACGCCGCCGTGCTGTGGCTCGACGTGTCGGGCTTCACCGCGCTGACCGAGACGCTCGCCGAACAAGGCCCGGCAGGTGCCGAGCGGCTGTCGGAGCTGCTCAACCAGCGCTTCGGCGCGCTCATCGACGTGGTCGCGCGCCACGGCGGCGACATCACCCATTTCGCCGGCGACGCGCTGTGCGCCGTCTGGCCGCAGTCTGCCGGCCTGCCGCCGGCACTGGCGCTGCGCCGGGCCGCTGCGGCCGCGCTCGCGCTGCAGGCGCTGCCCGACGACCCGGGCCGGCGCGAAGGCGAGCCGCCGCTGCGCGTGCGCGCCGGCGTCGCCGCCGGCAGCTGCGCGTGGGCGGCGCTGGGCAGCGATGCCGAGGCCTTCTTCGTCTTCGGCAGCGAACCGCCGGCGGCCGCAGCCGCGGCCGCGGCCGCAGGATCGCCGGGCGAGGTGGTCGTCGCCGCCTCGGCCTGGCCGCTGCTGGCCGGCGCAGCCGCCGCCGGCCTGGCGGGCCCGGGCGGCGACCGACGGCTGTACGCGCTGGCCGGCGAAGGCGCCGTGCGGCCTGAAATCCACGCGCCTGCCGCCGCGCCGCTGCGCGAAGCCGCCGCGGCGCCGCCGCTCGACGCCGCCGCGCGCTTCCTGCCGCGCGTGCTGCGCGAGCGGCTGGCTTCGTCGGGGGAATGGCTCGCCGAATTCCGGCGCGTGACGGTGCTGTTCGTCGGCTTCGGCGACGACGACTTCGCCGACCCCGGCGGGTTCGCGGCCGCGCAGCAGCAGGTGCAGGTGCTGCAGGCGGTGGTGGCGCGCTTCGAAGGCACGGTGCATCAACTCGTCGCCGAAGAGCGCGGCGCCACGCTGATCGCCGCCTGGGGGCTGGCGGGCGTGACCCACGAGGACGACGCGCGCCGCGGCGTCGAGGCCGCGCTGGCGCTGCACGCCGCGCTCGGCGGGCTCGGCGTACGCTGCGGCGTGGGCATCAGCACCGGGCGCCTGTTCTGCGGCGTGCGCGGCAGCCCGGTGCGGCGCGAATGGGCGATCGTCGGCGACCGCATGAACCTGGCCGCGCGGCTGATGCGCGCCGCCGGCTGCGGCGTGCTGTGCGATGACGGCACCGCGGCGGCCGCCGCCGCGCGCCGGCAATTCGAAGCGCTGGCGCCGATCGCGCTGAAGGGCAAGGCGCGGCCGGTGGCGGTGTTCAGGCCCCTGGGCACCGCGCCGGCGCGCACCGCCGCGGTCGAGCTGGTCGGCCGCAGCAGCGAGGCGGCGCAGTTCGACGCGTGGCTGCACGCGCTCGGCCAGGGCCGCGGCGGCGCGCGGCTGATCGAAGGCGAAGCCGGCATCGGCAAGTCGGCACTGCTGGCCGAGCTGGCGCTCCGCGCCGCGGCGCAGGGCGTGACCGTGCTGCGCGGCGAAGGCGACGCGGTCGAAAGCGGCACCGCCTATTTCGCGTGGCGCGGGGTGCTGCGCGCGCTGCTCGGCGCCGATGCCGGGGCCGCGCCGGACGAGGTCGCGCGCCGCCTCGCCGGCCAGCTCGGCGGCGATGCGGGCGCGGCCGATCGCATCGCGCTGCTCAACGACGTGCTCGCGCTCGGCCTGCCCGAGACCGCCGTGACCGCGGCGATGCAGCCGCAGGGCCGCGCCGACGCGCTGCGCGAGTGGGTCGGCGGCTGGCTCGCACGCGCCGGGCAGCGGCGGCCGCTCTTGGTCGTGCTCGACGACGCGCACTGGCTCGACTCGGCCTCGTGGTCGCTGCTGGGCGCCGTGCAGCAGCGCGCGGGCGCGGTGCTGTTCGTCGCCGCGCTGCGCCCGCTCGGCGATCCGCTGCCGGCGGGTCTGGGGCGGCTGCTCGAAGCCGGCGCCGGGCGGCTCGTGCTCGCGCCGCTGGCGCCGGCCGACGCGCTGCGCCTGGTGTGCGCGCGCCTGGGCGTCGATGCACTGCCGCGCGTCGCCGAGGCGCTGATCGTCGAGCGCGCGATGGGCAACCCGTTCTTCAGCGAGCAGCTCGCGCTGGCGCTGCGCGACGCCGGCCACCTGGTCGTCGAGGGCGGGCAATGCCGGCTCGCGCAGCCCGACGCCGACCTGGCTGCGCTCGCCGTCCCCGAGACGGTGCAGGGCGTGGTCACCGGCCGCATCGACCGCCTCGGTGGCGCCGAGCAGCTGACGCTGAAGGTGGCCGCGGTGATCGGCCGCAGCTTCGGCGAGCACGTGCTCGGCGCGGTGCACCCGGCGGCGCCGGCGCCGCCGGTGCTCGGCGGCCAGTTGCAGCAGTTGCACCGGCTCGACTTCACCCGCCCCGACGCACCGGCGCCCGAGCCGAGCCACGAGTTCGTGCACGCGATCACCCAGCAGGTGGCCTACGAGCTGCTGATCTACGCGCAGCGCCGGCAGATGCACGGCGCGGTCGCGCGCTGGTTCGAGCAGCGCTTCGCAGGCGCGCTCGAGGCGCACCTGCCGCTGCTCGCGCACCACTGGTCCCAGGCGGGCGACGCCGAGCGCGCCGTGCACTACCTGGAGCGATCGGCGGCGCAGGCGCTCGAGCGCTTTGCCAATGCCGAGGTGCTGCGTTTCGTCGCCGAGGCGCGCGCACAGGCGGCGCAGGGCGCGCTGGCCGTCGACGCGCCGCGGCGCGCGCGCTGGTCGTGGTACCAGGGCGAGGCACTGCTCAAGCTCGCGCGCTACGCCGACAGCCGCCACCATTTCATCGACGCGCTGCGCCTGCTCGGCCAGGCGGTGCCGGCGTCGGGCGCCGGGCTCGGGCTCAGCCTTGCCGGACAGCTCGTGCAGCAGTGGGGCCACCGGGTGCGCGGCGGTGCGCGCCGCGCAGCCGGCGCGCAGCACGACGACCTGCGGCTGGCCGCACACCTGCACCAGCGGCTGGCCGAGGTCGGCTACTGGGGCCACGACATCCTGCTGCTGATGCACAGCGCGGCCGCGTCGCTGAACCTGGCCGAACGCGCCGGCGCGTCGCGCCAGCTGCAGCTCGCCTACCACGTGTTCGGCTTCGACGCCGGGCTCGCCGGGTCGGCTGCGCTGTGGCGCCGCTACACCGCGCGCGCGGCGGCGCTCGCGCCCGAGGTCGGCCACACCGAGACCGACGCCTTCGGCGCCCAGCTCGACGCGATCTACTTCAACGCCCAGGCGCGCTGGCGCGAGATGGACGACGCCGCGCGCCGCGCCGGCACGCTGTTCGAGCGCATCGGCGAGCGCTTCCGCGGCCAGACCTGCGTGGTGCTGCGCGCCTGGGGGACGCTGCACCGCGGCGAGGCCGAAACCGCGCGCGCGCTGTTCCGCGAGGTGCTGGCGACGGCCGCCGGCGAAGCGCCGACGCAGGTGCTGGCGTGGGGCGTGGCCGGGCTCGTCGCCGTCGAGCTGGCGCAGGGCCGCGCGGCGGCGCCGGCCGACACCGCGCGTCTCGAGGTGCTGGTCGCTGAAGGCGTGGACCACAGCGACGCGATCCTGTGCCACGGACTGCTCGCGCTGGCGCAGCAGCGCACCGGCGGCGATGCGGCCGGCCACGCCGCGCGCGCGGCGGCGCTGATCGCCAAGTGGCCGCCGGCGTCGTTCCACACGCTGCTCGGCAGCGCGGCGGTCGTGCAGGTGCGGCGGCTGGCCTGGCAACACGCCCGCGACCCTGGCGCCGCGGCCGAATGGGCCCGGGCGCTGCGCGGCTTGGCGCGCTTCGCCGCCGCCTGCCCGGTCGGGGTGCCGTTCGTCTGGCGCGCCCGTGCGGCGCGCGCCGCAGCCGAAGGCGATACGGCACGCGCCGACCGGCAGCGCCGCCGCGCCGCTGCCGAAGCGCAGCGGCTGGGCATTCGGTTGCTGCCCGGCTGGGATTGACGCGCGATCGGCGGGGCGCGGCGCAGGCGGCAGCCGCGACGCAGCGCGCGCTGCCGTTGTGCCCGGCCGCCGCAGCCGCGGCCATCACGCCACCGCGCCGCGCCAGGGCAGCCCGGCCTTCCACAGCAGGCAGTCGGCTTCGATGAAGGGCTTCAAGACCTCGGGCGTGTGCAGAGGCCAGATTGCGCAGGGCGCGGCGGCGACGCCGCTGCGCGCGATCAGCGCGTTGACCGCCCGGCGCGCGGCCTCGTTGGCGGCCTCCATCGTCGCCAGGTTGGTGTTCGTGCGCACGTAGTCGCTGGCCAGCACCAGGTTGGGCACGGCGGTGGCCGCCTCGGGCCGGTACTGCCAGCTGCCGACCAGGTTGACGAACAGCCGGCTGTCGTTGGCCACCAGCGTCGGGTCGAAGCGCACGCCGGGGTCGATGAACCAGCGCGGCAGCGCTGCGGGCAGCGGGTTCGGCCCGCTGGCCGGCACGAGGCTGCGGCGCAACTGCGTCCACACGTCGAGCGCCACCTGCTCGGGCCGGCATTGCCGCGCCGTGAGGTTCCGGCCGCCGGGCCCGGGGAAACACAGCCCCGGCGTGTCCCAGTCGGAGATGTCGATCGACAGCACGCCGCCCACATGCCCGTCGCCGAGCCGGGCGAAGTCGACGCCGGGCCAGAACTGGCGCTGCGAGATGCCGGTCAGCGCCCACGGCGAATCGATCAGCGACAGGTGGCCGTGCACCAGCGGCACGTCGGTGTCGGGCAGGTAGAACTGGATGCCCACCATGTCGTAGACGTCGCCGGCGATGCGGCCGATGCCGGCCAGCGCCGGGTCGGCCTGCAGCAGCGCGGGCGTGATCAGCGGCGCGGTGGTCTCGACCGGCAGCGCGCACACGTAATGGTCGGCCTGCCGCTGCTGCACGCTGCCGTCGGCCGCGGCGGCCGCCACGCCGGTGACGCGCCGGCCGTCGCATTCGATCGCCGCGACCGTCCGGCCGAACTCGAAGTGCACGCCGCGGCTCTCGAGGTACGTGCGCCACGGCGTGATCCACACCGGGCTGGTCGGGCCGTCGAGCAGCCGGTCGAGCGGCGTGCTGTGGTCGAACATGCCGTAGAACAGCTGCGTCAGCACGACGCCGCCGGCGCGCACGTTGGCCTTGTCGGCGCGCGCCGCGACCAGGCAGCGCGTCAGGCCGTCGACGAAGTACTCGTTGAAAGCGGGCGAACGGTTGGCGGCGTCCATGAACGCGAGCCAGCTCTGGTTCTCGAACTCGTGCAGCGCGCGCTCGGGGCAGGCGGTCATCAGCTGCCACACCTTCAGCGCGAAGAAGCCGATGTCGTCGTCGCTCAGCCCGGTGTCGGCGCCGAACAGCGTGCGCAGCACGCGGCGCAGTTCGGGCAACGAGTGCGGCTGGTGCGGCGGCAACTCGATCGGCGGCTTGCCCATGCGCGCCAGCATCTCGAGGCTGGCCGCGGCCAGGTGGCCGGCGACGCTGCCGCCGCCCGCGGCCGGGATGCGCGCCATGGTGTCGATCACGTGGCGGTAGAAGCCGGGGAAGAAGCGAAAGCCGTGCTCGCCGGGCAGCGGCAGCATCGGCGGCTGCGCCGAGCCGGGCACCTCGACGCTGCGCGCCTTGCCGCCGGGCACGTCGCGCTGCTCGAGCACGGTGACCGCGAAGCCGCGCTCGACGAGTTCGTGCGCCGCCGACAACCCGCCGACGCCGCCGCCGAGGATCAAGACCGAGACCGCCATCGTGTGGGCCCTCCTGGGATGCGGCGGGCAGTATCGGGCGGCGGCGGCAGGCTGTCACGCGCGTGCCTGCCGGCCGGCGGCGCGCTGCATGCCGGGTTCGGCGCCGCAGTGCCGGCGGCGAACAGCCGCTGGGGCGCGCGCCCTGCGTCGGCCAAAAGGCCCGGCCGATAATGGCCGCATGTCCACACCTCCCGACGAGCCCGCCCGAAGCGGCAACTTCCTGCGCACCATCATCGAGCGCGACCTCGAAGCCGGCACCTACGCCGGCCGGCGCTTCGCCGGCAGCCCCGGCGACGCCGCGCACCACGCCGCCGGCGCGCCCGACCCGGCGCGCATCCGCACCCGCTTCCCGCCCGAGCCCAACGGCTACCTGCACATCGGCCACGCCAAGAGCATCTGGCTGAACTTCAGCCTCGCGGCCGAATACGGCGGCATCTGCCACCTGCGCTTCGACGACACCAACCCCGAGAAGGAGGAGCAGGAGTACGTCGACGCGATCGTCGAGATGGTGCACTGGCTCGGCTACGACTGGGTACAGGGCGGCGCCCGCCACCTGTACTTCGCCAGCGACTACTTCGGCTTCATGTACCGCGCCGCCGAGGCGCTGACCGAGGCGGGCCTGGCCTACGTCGATGAACAGAGCGCTGAAGCGATGCGCGCCAGCCGCGGCGACTTCGGCACGCCGGGCACCGACAGCCCGTTCCGCGGCCGCCCGGCGGCCGAGAGCCTGGCACGGCTGCGCGAGATGCGCGCCGGGCTGCACGCCGACGGCGCGATGGTGCTGCGCGCGAAGATCGACATGGCCTCGCCCAACCTCAACCTGCGCGACCCGGCGATCTACCGCATCAAGCGCGCCACCCACCACAACACCGGCGACACCTGGTGCATCTACCCGATGTACACCTTCGCGCACCCGATCGAGGATGCGCTCGAGCGCATCACCCACAGCATCTGCACGCTCGAGTTCGAAGACCAGCGCCCGTTCTACGACTGGGTGCTCGAGCACCTGGCCGACCTCGGGCTGCTGGCAAGGCCGCTGCCGAAGCAGTACGAGTTCGCGCGGCTGAACCTGACCACGATCGTCACCAGCAAGCGCAAGCTGCGCCAACTGGTGGAAGAAGGCGTGGTCGACGGCTGGGACGACCCGCGCATGCCCACGCTCGTGGGCCTGCGCCGGCGCGGCTACACGCCCGACAGCCTGAAGCTGCTGGCCGAGCGCAGCGGCGTCAGCAAGGCGGGCGGCTGGATCGACTACAGCGTGCTCGACATCGCGCTGCGCGACGATCTCGACCCGAAGGCGCCGCGCGCGATGGCGGTGCTCGAGCCGCTGAAGCTCGAGCTGACCAACTGGGACGCCGAGGTCGGCGCCGGCCGGCTGCTGCCGTGCAGCGCGCCGCGCCTGCAGTCCAGGCCCGAGGCCGGGCAACGCGAGTTCACGCTCGGGCCGCAGGTGTGGATCGAGCGCGACGACTTCGCCGAGAACCCGCCCAAGGGCTACCACCGCCTGAGCCCGCCGCGCACCGATGCCGCCGGCAACGCGCTGCCCGGCAGCCGCGTGCGCCTGAAGTACGGCTACGTGATCGAGTGCACCGGTTTCAGCCGCGACGGCGCCGGCCGCATCACCGCGGTGCAGGCGGTGCTGGTACCCGACACGCGCAGCGGCACGCCGGGTGCCGACCGGGTCAAGACCAAGGGCGTGCTCACCTGGGTCGCGGCGCACGACGGGCTGCCGGCCGAGCTGCGGCTGTACGAGCGGTTGTTCACCGAGGACCAGCCCGACGGCGGCGAGCGCGACTTCCGCGACTGCCTGAACCCGGCCAGCCGGCGCGTGCTGCAGGGCTTCGTCGAACCGTCGCTGGCCGGCGTGGCCGGTGACCAGAAGTTCCAGTTCGAGCGCCACGGCTACTTCGTCGCCGACCGCGTCGACCACGCGCCCGGGCGCGCGGTGTTCAACCGCATCACCGCGCTGAAGGACAGCTGGGCGAAGCAGCCCTGACGCGAGCGGCCTTGTCTGCGGGCGACGCGGGCCGGGCGCTGCGCCGCAGCAGCCGCTGCGCCGGGGCAGCCGGCCTTCAGCCGAGGCCAGCGACGAGCTGCTTCATCTCGTCGAGCGAGAAGCCGCGCATCGTCTGGGTGCGCACGTTGCCGAGCGCCGCAGTCTTCAGCGCCACCTTCATCACCGCCTCCTCGGGCCCTTCGCTGACGAGCACGAGGTCGCAGGCGCCGGTGGTCCAGTACGCACCCTTGACCGTGACCCCGGCCGCCTCGGCCAGGGCCCGGAAGGCCTCGAAGCGCGTCGGCGAATCCTTGATGTTGCGGGCGCCCTGATCGGTGAAGCTCGCCAAGGTGATGTAGGCAGGCATGTCGTTTCCCTTCGGGCCGCACGGTGCGCGGCCGCTGGCGGCGGTCGGCAGGCGCCGGCGCCGGGCGAGACCGCCATCGCCATCGCCGCCGGGCGGGCCAATCTACGCGGGCGATCGGCGAATGCGTATCCCACGAACGCCGCGCCACAATCGCGGCCCCTGCACCCTCGCCCACCATCGATGAAGACCGGATTCCACGCCGCCGCCGCGCTGCTGCTCGCCACCTCGATCGCCCAGGCGCAGGCCGGCGCCGATGCCGCCGCCGCGGCTGCCCAGGAGCCGGGCGCCGTGGTCACCGCGAGCGGGCTGGTCTATCGCCCGCTGAAGGAAGGCAGCGGCGCGAGCCCGGCCGCCAGCGACAAGGTGAAGGTGCACTACCGCGGCACCTTCCCCGACGGCCGCGAATTCGACAGCTCGTACAAGCGCGGCGAACCGGCCGAGTTCCCGCTGAACCGCGTGATCCCCTGCTGGACCGAAGGCGTGCAGCGCATGAAGGTCGGCGGCAAGGCCAAGCTGACCTGCCCGCCGGCCATCGCCTACGGCGAGCGCGGCGCCGGCAGCGCGGTGCCGCCCAACGCGACGCTGCAGTTCGAGGTCGAGCTGCTGGGCATCGCCGGCCGGTAGCGCGCAAGGCGCCGGCCGGCGCTGCGCCGGGGCCCGGCGAGGCCGCGCGGGCAGGCCCGCCGGGCAGGAAGCCGTGCACGACGCACGCGCAGCGGGCCGGCGACGCGCTCAGCCCCAGCGCGTGCGGCTGTCCACCCGCAGGGTCTGCGGCGGCTCGGCGCCGCTCGGGCCGGCCGGATCGGCCAGCGGGCGCGTCAGCGCGTCCTCGACCACGCGGCCCCACGAGCGGCCTTCCCTGGCGGCGAGCTCGAGCTCGCGCTGCGCCATGCGCCGCTCGAAGCCGTCGCGGCCGCGGTCGGGCAGGCGGTCGAGCGCGCGCTTCGGGTCCTGGCCGAAGTGCAGTGCGGTGCGCTGCACCAGCGCCTTGAACATCTGCGACACGCGCGAGGGCGTCACCCGCAGCTGCGCGGCGAGTTGCGCCGGCGTCAGGCCGATGCCGAGATAGGCATCGATCACCTGGCGGTCGCGCTCGGGCAATGCGGCGAAGAAGCGCTCGAGCCGGCGCAGCACGATGCCGGTGTCCACGCGCGCCTCGACTTCGTCGTGCGGCGTGGCCGCGTGCTCGTCGAGCCGATCATCGGTTTCGTCGTCGCCCGCAGCCTTGAGCCGGCCCTGCAGCTCGGCCTGCTCCAGGCGCGCGATCTCGTCGATGCCGATCCCGCACAGCTCGGCCAGTTGCGCGAGCCCGGGCTCGCGGCCCTGCGCGCCGCGCAGCCGCTCGCGTGCGATCTGCACCGCCTTGAGCTTGCGCCGCTGGCCGCGGCCGAGGTGATCCATCTGGCGCAGCTCGTCGAGCATCGCACCCTTGACGCGGGCGCGCGCATAGCGCACGAAGGCTTCGTCGGCTTCGGGCGTGTCGCGGCTGCCTTCCCACTGGAAGCCGATCGCCGCCTGCGCCACGGCGATCAGCCCGACCTGGATCAGGTCGGCCTTCTCGACGTTGGACGGCAAGTGGCGCGCCAGCGCCTGCGCCTGGCGCCGAACCCACGATTCGTTCCGGGCGATCAGCGCCGACGGCACGCCTTGCAGCGAAGACATGCCGGCATGCTAGGCGCGCTTCGGCCGGCGCAGCCGCTGCAAAGCGCGGCGAAGTCGCGGCTAGTTCACGCTCGGCGGCGCCGCGGCCGCCCGGCCGCGCAGGCGCGACAGCAGCGACACGCCCATGAACACCATCGCGCCGGCCGCCACGCCGGTCGCCAGGTCGGCCAGCAGCGGCACCAGCAACCCGGCGCCGCCGACGTGCCCGGCCAGCGCCTGCACCGCATGGTGCAGCGCCGGCAGCCCGTGGCCGAGGATGCCGCCGCCCACCAGGAACATCGCCGCGGTTCCGGCCACCGACAACGCCTTCATCAGCCACGGCGCGGCGCGCACGATGCCGCGGCCCAGCGCCTGCGCGGCCGCGGCGTCGCGCCGCGCCAACCAGGCACCGGCGTCGTCGAGCTTGACGATGCCCGCGACCAGCCCGTACACGCCCACCGTCATCAACAGCGCGATGCCCGCCAGCACCGACACCTGCTGCATGAAGGGCGCCGCGGCCACCGTGCCGAGGGTGATCGCGATGATCTCGGCCGAGAGCACGAAGTCGGTGCGCACCGCACCCTTGATCTTGCTGCGCTCGAGCGCGGCCACGTCGGCCGCCGGCTCGGCCAGCGCGTCGATGCGGGCCTGGTGCGCGTGGCTCGCGGCTTCCGCGTCGCGCGGGCGATGGCTGCGGTGCGCCAGCTTCTCGAAGCCCTCGAAGCACAGGAAGGCGCCGCCGATCATCAGCAGCGGCGTCACCGCCCACGGCGCGAAGGCGCTGATCGCCAGCGCCGCCGGCACCAGGATCGCCTTGTTCAGCAGCGAGCCGCGCGCCACCGCCCACACCACCGGCAGCTCGCGCGCCGCGGCCACGCCGCTGACCTGCTGCGCGTTGAGCGCCAGGTCGTCGCCGAGCACGCCGGCGGTCTTCTGGGTCGCTGCCTTGGTCAGCAGCGCGACATCGTCCAGCACGCTGGCGATGTCGTCGATCAGCGCCAGCAAGCTGGCGGCGGCCATCGCGGCGGCCCGGCTTTCAGCCGCGGCCGCGCTCGCGCAGGTAGCGCTGCTGCAGGGCCTGGGTCTCGGGGTCGTGGAAAGCAGCCAGCAGCGCATCGGCATCGACTTCGCTGCCGGCGGTGGGCGACAGCGCCTCGGCCGCCTGCGCGAAGCGCTGCGTCGT
>JAFEFZ010000220.1 GCA_018240325.1 Pseudomonadota bacterium | reverse complement strand
CGGCCTTGCGGCCGGCGCAGGCCTCCAGCGTGCAGCTGGCGCGAGGCAGACACCACGGTCCGTCGGCCGGCAGGCCGACTCGTCAATCGAACTGGAGCCCCCTCTCGGAGGGGGCTCGGGGGAGCCGTGCATATGGGCCGTCAGGTCCAAAGTGGCCTGCGGCCGCTTTGGACCGCCGGCCGGCAGCGAAGGACTGGGTTGCACTTCTGCCGCCCACTACACTGGCATCCCGATGGACGACCTGCCCGCCCCGCCGCTCGGCCCCGAGCAGGCCGCGCTGCTCGCGCGCCGGGTCTCGATCATGGTCGCCAGCCGCGATGCGCAGTTGCGCCCGCACCTGATGCGCGCGCTCGCCTGCCGGCTGTCGGCCGACCGGCGCGTCGTCACGGTGCTGCTGCCGCTGCGCGCCGCGGCGCAGGTGCTGGACGACCTGCGCGCCAACCGCAGGGTCGCGATGGTGTGCAGCGAGCCGACGACCAACCGCACGCTGCAGCTCAAGAGCGACGACGCGCAGGTGCTGGGCGCCGACGCCGGCGATGCCGCGCAGGCCGCGCGCCACCTGGAAGACTTCGCCGCCGAGATCGGCGAACTGGGCCTGCCCGCGCAGGTGGCGCAGACCGTGCTCGCCGCCGACGACGGCATCGCCGCGGTGCGCTTCACGGTGCGCGAGGCCTTCGAGCAGACGCCGGGGCTGCGCGCCGGCAAGCGGCTGGGCAGCCCCGGCTGACGCACGATGCCGACCGCGCCGGTGCGCCTGGACGCGATCCGCGCCTGCCTGGAAGGCGCGATCCCGGGCGTGATGGCCACCTGCTCGGCCGACGGCACGCCCAACGCGACCTACATCTCGCAGGTCGAGTACCTCGACGCCGACCACGTCGCGCTGTCGTTCCAGTTCTTCAGCAAGACGCGGCACAACGTGCTCGCCAACCCGGTGGTCGAGCTGCTGGTGGTGCACCCGCTGCACGGCGCGACCTATCGCCTGAGCGCGCGCTACCTGCGCACCGAAGCGCAGGGGCCGGTGTTCGAGCGCATGAAGGCCAAGCTCGCCGGCATCGCGTCGCACGAAGGCATGGCCGGCGTGTTCCGGCTGCGCGGCGCCGACATCTACGCGGTCGACCGCGTCGAGCAGGTGGCGGCACCGCGCCACGCCGCGGCGCACGCCGGCGCCAGCCGGCTGTCGGCGCTGCGCCGCGCGGCGCAGCGCGTGGCCGAGGCCGGCGACGTCGACAGCCTGGTCGAGGCGCTGCTCGACGCGGTGGTGCAGGAATTCGGCTGCGCGCACGCGATGCTGATGCTGCAGGACGCCGCGGGCGAGCGGCTGTACACCGTCGCCAGCCGCGGCTACGGCCGCTCGGGCGCGGGCGCCGAGATCGCGCTCGGCGACGGCGTGATCGGCATGGCCGCACGCATGGCCACGCCGATCCGCATCAACCACGCGACGCTCGAGTACGGCTACGCGCGCACCCTGCGCGAAGGCGTGGCCGGGCACCTGCTCGGGCGCGAGATCCCGCTGCCCGGCCTGGCGGACCCCGGCAGCCAGCTCGCGCTGCCGCTGGCCTGCGGCGCCCGCGTGCTCGGCGTGCTGTACGTCGAAAGCCCGCAGGAGCTGCGCTTCGACTGGGACGACGAGGACGCGCTCGTGGCGCTGGCGACGCAGGCGGCGGTGCAGCTCGGCGCCTGCGCCGCCGGCGCGCACGCGGCCCCGGCCGACGACGCCGCCGAGCCGGCCGCGGGCTGCGCCGCCTGCGACGCGCCGGCTGCCGCCGGGCCGCTGCGGGTGCGCCACT
>JAFEFZ010000021.1 GCA_018240325.1 Pseudomonadota bacterium | reverse complement strand
CATCGAAATACCGTCCCGTGGACATGTGGACAGGTCGGCAAGCGACCTGCCCACATGCCCACCGGACTCCAGCTACGAGGGGGGTCATTGTCAATGTTGCGTTCCACACGAAACGACGAGGGGCCTTTCAGGGTCATGTCCAGGACTGTCTTGAAAGCGGTGGGTTTCTGGTAACCCATGTGGATGTAGAGTTCCTCTATGAAATCTTTGGCCAGCCTTATCTTCCCCGTGAAAGGAACCAATACACTCAAGCCGTGATATGTGGCTTGGAATTCCTCTTGTTCAGGCTCGATTCCCCCAATAGGCAGGTAGTTTTCATTCTTCTCTCTCAGCGAAAGTTTTCTGAGATAGAGCGCTTTTTCCGTGAGTTCATACGTAGCATAGAAACCTCGATAGCAGGCTGTATGGATCATCTCCGGTTCCATACCGAATTGTTCGGGCGAAGCAAGGTCACCACTTGTCATGCCGATGAGGGAATACTCATCACCCTTGAAGATGAATGTGTCAGAAATCTGTGCTGTCATGGATCCTCCCTTCTATGCCTAACGGCCAAAGCAAGCCGCCCGGCGTAGGCGGGTCGGCTTGACTGCTGAGTTAGATTGCCCCTATTCTAATGGTAAATTCCTGGAATCTCTTCAATGCATTAATAATGGTTTTATGAGATTTGTTCCCTATGTGCTCCATTTCGCCGCCGATGTCATACTTCCTCACCAGTGCTGGGATGCTTCTTGCAAGATCATTTACTGATATTCCTTCGTATTGACAAACTTTATCTATGCTATTTGCATAGGCGTAAACTGTGCTCGGTAGGCCGCCTGGTGTCTTTTGTTTATACTTTTGATCTATGAGGTATCTTATGAAGCGATCTCGCATTCTGGCTAGGCTCCTCTTAACAGTCTACGTTGGAGTTCACCTGCTGGCGGAAGCGGGCGAAGCCCACTGTAGCCAGTCAGGTACAACGACGGGTTAGGCGTATCTGAGTATGGACCACTGATTGACATGGCCGCGCTTGTTGAAGAAGCGACTGTATTGCTCGTGCGTTGCAGCTTCGATCTTTGGAAGCACCGCATCGGTGATGAACTGTCCTTCGAGCACCCACACCTCTTGATTGGTGGAGCTTCGCCCGCGCCGGACGCTCGCCAACTTGTAAGTGGCGATGGTTACGTTGCTCCCCGTTGCGGGGCTGAGAACAAGGCATGTGTCACCTGGGGCGAGCTCTCGGGCACGTTTGTCGTCGATACCGTAAGTCCAGAGATCAAAGAAAGCGTTGCCGCCGTAGATCTTCGAGTGGTGAAGGTTCTGCCAGTTGTTCAGAAAGTACAGCATCTACGCTCCAGGGTCTCTCCGGTCGAGGCCAGAAAGAGTCGGTGGCGCGATACGCCTAACGTGTTATCGACAACATTTCTGCAAGCGTATCCGGATACGCCTGCAATTCTGATGGCTTAACCGGATACGCCTGCGGAATCAGCACGGTACGGGCAACCCAACCGCTTAGGGGCAATGCACCCTCTGACCGCGGTCGAGATGTTCCGCCGGCATGGGCCGCCTCCCCGAAGCCGCCAACCCAAGAGGCCGAAGCCGCTGCGCCCTACCCGGGGAAGTTCTCGGGAAACTTCGCCTTCGCCCGCGCCTCGGCCGGCGACACCACGTTGCGCCGCACCAGGTCGGCCAGGTTCTGGTCGAGCGTCTGCATCCCCAGGCTCTGGCCGGTCTGGATGCTCGAGTACATCTGCGCGACCTTGTTCTCGCGGATCAGGTTCTTGATCGCCGAGGTGGCGATCATGATCTCGTGCGCCGCCACCCGGCCCGAGCCGTCCTTGAGCTTGCACAGCGTCTGCGAGATCACCGCGATCAGCGATTCGGACAGCATCGCGCGCACCATGTCCTTCTCGGCCGCGGGGAAGACGTCCACCACGCGGTCGATCGTCTTGGCTGCGCTGCTGGTGTGCAGCGTACCGAAGACGAGGTGGCCGGTCTCGGCGGCGGTCAGCGCCAGGCGGATCGTCTCCAGGTCGCGCAGCTCGCCCACCAGGATCGCGTCCGGGTCTTCGCGCAGCGCGGCGCGCAGCGCGTTGTTGAAGGAGAGCGTGTGCGGGCCCACCTCGCGCTGGTTGACCAGGCACTTCTTGCTCTCGTGCACGAACTCGATCGGGTCTTCCACCGTCAGCACGTGGCCGTACTCGTTCTCGTTCAGGTGGTTGACCATGCCCGCCAGCGTGGTGCTCTTGCCCGATCCGGTCGGGCCGGTCACCAGCACCAGGCCGCGCGGCTTGAGCGCCAGGTCGGCAAACACCTTCGGGCAGTTGAGCTGCTCGAGCGTCAGGATCTTGCTCGGGATGGTGCGGAACACCGCGCCCGAGCCGCGGTTCTGGTTGAAGGCGTTGACCCGGAAGCGCGCCAGCCCCTGGATCTCGAACGAGAAATCGCACTCGAGCGTGTCCTCGTAGTGCTTGCGCTGGGCATCGTTCATGATGTCGTACACCATGGCGTGCACCTGCTTGTGGTCCAGCGGCTCCACGTTGATGCGGCGCACGTCGCCATGCACGCGGATCATCGGCGGCAGCCCGGCCGAAAGGTGCAGGTCGGATGCCTTGTTCTTGACGGAAAAGGCCAACAGCTGGGTGATGTCCATGCGCGATTCGGGCGCCGGCGCGGCGCCGGGCTAAGCTCGGGGCATTATGGGCAGCATCGGTGCCGGCCTGCAGGAAGTGAAGGGGCGCATCGCGCGCGCCTGCGCCGCCGCCGGGCGCAGCGCGCAAAGCGTCACGCTGCTCGCGGTGGGCAAGACCTTCGGCGCCGACGCGCTGCGCGCCGCCGCCGCCGCCGGCCAGCGCGATTTCGGCGAGAACTACGTGCAAGAGGCGCTGCCCAAGATCGCGGCGCTGGCCGGCCTGCGCGCCGATCTGCGCTGGCACCTGATCGGGCCGCTGCAGAGCAACAAGACGCGCGCGGTGGCCGAGGCCTTCGATTGGGTGCACAGCGTCGACCGGCTGAAGATCGCGCAGCGCCTGGCCGAGCAGCGCCCGCCGGGCCTGGCGCCGCTGCAGCTGTGCCTGCAGGTCAACGTCAGCGGCGAGGCCAGCAAGAGCGGCGTCGCCCCGGCCGATCTGCCGGCGCTGGCGCGCGCGGTGGCGGCACTGCCGCCCGGGCGCGTGCGCCTGCGCGGGCTGATGGGCATCCCCGAGCCTGCCGGCGACTACGAGGCGCAGCGCGCGCCGCACCGCGCCTTGCGCGAATTGCTGGCGGCGCTCAACGCCGAGGGCCTGGCGCTGGACACGCTGTCGATGGGCATGAGCGCCGACCTGGAAGCCGCCGTCGCCGAGGGCGCGACGATCGTGCGCGTGGGCAGCGCGATCTTCGGTGCGCGCCCCGCCGCCCACTTCTATGGTTAACTGGCTTGCTTCTAAAATGGCCCTGTGAAGACGACGATCGAGCTTCCCGACGACCTGTTCCGGCGCGTCAAGCTGCATGCGGTGCAGTCCGACAGCAAGCTGAAGGACATGGTCGCCCAGCTGCTGGAAGCCGGCCTGCGCGCGGCCCAGCCTGCCGCCCCCGCGGAGTTGCCCAAACCGGTCAAGCGCCGGCGCGGCGGCCCGTTGACGGCCGAGGCGATCGAGGCGGCGATCGCCAGCGGCCGCGAATGATCGTCGTCGACACCAATGTCGTCGCCTATCTGCTGATCGAGGGCGACCGCACGGCCGACGCACGGGCGCTCAAGCGGGCAGACCCGGACTGGCGCAGCGAGCCCTTCCTGCTGGTCGAATTCAGCAACCTGCTGGCCACGCAGGTGCGCGGCAAGGCCCTGAGCGTTGCGGACGCGGCGGCGCTGCTGACGCTGGCCGCGCAGCAGGTGACCGGTTGGGCCGAGGTGCCGCATGCCGAAGCGCTGGCCGTGGCGCTGCGCTGGAAGCTGTCGGCCTACGACGCGCGCTTCATCGCCTGCGCACAGCGGCTGGAGGTGCCGCTGGTGACCGAGGATGCGCGGCTGCGCGCCGCGGCGCCGGGCCACACCGTCTCGATCGCCGAGGCCGTGGCTCTGGCGGCGCGCTGATCAGTTCAGGTACATGCCCAGGTAGCGCCGCCCGCGGCTCACCGCCTCGGCGTCGGTGCACAGCCCGAACCACTCGATCAGCTGCAGCCGCGCCTTCTCGCGCCACTCGGCCTTGTCGCGCAGCACCACTTCGAGCAGTTCGTCGAAGGCGGCGTTGAAGTTGCCTTCCCACACGCGGATCGCGGCGAGCGCGAAGCGCGCGTCGAAATCCTTCGGGTTGGCGGCGATGCGCGCGGCCAGTGCCGCCGGGTCGCCGGCGGGCTTGTTCTTCGCCAGCTCGATGCGCTTGAGCAGCGCGTCGCGGCGCTCGCCGCCGGCTTCAGCCGACAGCTTGCCCAGCAGCTTGGCGGCGTCGTCGAAGGCGCCGCGCTCGATCCAGCGCGCCGCCAGGTCGAGCGTGACCGGCGCGTTGCCCGGCTCCAGCCGCAAGGCTTCGCGCAGCAGCATCTCGGCCTGCTGCGGGTCGGCCGCGGCTTCGGCTTCGGTGCGCAGCGCCTCGGCTTCGGACACCTGCGGGCCGAGGTGCTTGTCGAGGAAGGCGCGCACCTGGCCTTCGGGCAGCGCGCCCATGAACTGGTCCACCGGCCGGCCGCCGATGAACAGCACCACCAGCGGGATGCTGCGGATCTGCAGCGCGGCCGAGATCTGCGGCGCCTCGTCGGTGTTGAGCTTGGCGAGCAGGAAGGCGCCGCCGTACTCCTGCGCCAGCTTCTCGAGCACCGGCTTCAGGTTGGTGCAGGGGCCGCACCAGGGCGCCCAGCAGTCCAGCAGCACCGGTACCTCGAGCGAGCGCTCGAGCACGGTCTGGCGGAAGTCGGCTTCGGTGACGTCGAAGGACAGGCTGGGGTCGGCAGGTGCGGCGTTCATCATGGCGATATCGGGACGATGCGGTGGGGTTCAAGCGTGCGCGGGCGGCGCGCGGGGATTCAGTCGAGCTTGACGCCGATCCGGGTGATCACCGGGCCCCAGCGCTTGACGTCGGCGTCGATCACGCGCTTGAAGTCGGCCGCGCTGCCGCCGACCACCGTCAGGCCCTGGGCATCGAGCGCCTGGCGCACGGCTGCGTCCTGCAACACTGCGTTGGCGTCGGCGTTGATCCGCTGCAGCACCGCGTCGGGCGTGCCGGCGGGCGCGAACAGGCCGTTCCAGGCGAGCGACTCGACTTCGGGGAAGCCGGCGGCGGCCAGCGTGGGCAGGTCCTTCAGGCTGTCGGGGCGCTGCGCGCTGCTCACCGCCAGCAGCCGCACCTTGTGGTTGCGCACGTGCGGCAGCAGCGCCGGCGCCACCATGAAGGTGGCGTCCACCTCGCCCTGCGCGACGGCCATCGCTGCCGGCGGCGAGCCGTTGTACGGCACGTGCACCGCCTGGAAGCCGGCCGCGGCCATGAACAGCTCCATCGTCAGGTGGGCCGAGCTGCCGTTGCCCAGCGACGAGTAGCTGACCTTGCCGCCGGGCCTGGCGTTCTCGGCCTTGGCCCAGGCGACGAATTCGGCCACCGTCCGGGCCGGCACCTTGTCGATGCTGACCGCCAGCACGTTGGGCTGGCTGGTGGTCATGACGACCGGCAGCAGGTCCTTCGCCGGGTCGTAGGGCATCTTGCGGTACAGGAAGGGCGCGAACGCGATCGGCCCGTTGAAGCCGATCGCCAGCGTGTGGCCGTCGGTGGCCTTGGCGGCGATGTCCAGCCCGAGCATGCCGCCGGCGCCGGGCTTGTTCTCCACCACCACCGGCTGGCCCCAGCGCTGGCCGAGGCGGTCGCTCATCGCGCGCACGATCAGGTCGAGCGAGCTGCCGGGCCCCGTGGGCACGACGATCCGCACCGGCCGGGTCGGCCAGGCGGCGGCTTGGGCGGCGGGCTGGGCGGCGGGCTGGGCGGCGACAGGGGCGGCGGCCGCACACAGGGCGGCTTTGATCAGCAGGCGGCGGTGCATCGGCGCGTCGGGGCTCGTGGCAAAGGCGCGCATCTTACGGACTGCGGGCCGGCCAGCATGCCGGACTGCGCGCCGGCTTGCACGGTGCGGGGCGCGGGCCAGGCGGGTGGGCCAGGCGGGCGGGCGCGGGTCGGGGTGGCGGACCCGGGGGTGCGGGTCGGGGGAGCGGGCCGGGGCGCAGGGAGCGCAGCCCGCCGCACCGGCCGCGCAGCAGCGGCCCGCAGGCGCGGGGGCCGCCGGCGCCCGCTGGCTACACTGCGCGCCATGGCGGACGCGACACTCTTCCTGGGCGGCGGCAACATGGCCACCGCGTTGATCGGCGGGCTGCTGCGCAGCGGCCGGCCGGCTGCCGCGGTGACGGTGGTCGAGCCGCTGGCCGAGCAGCGCGCGCGCCTGGAGCAGCAGTTCGGCGTGCGCACGCTGGCCGCGGCCGATGCGTCGCTGGCCGGCGCGGCGCAGGTGGTGTGGGCGGTCAAGCCGCAGGTCTTTCCGGAAGCGGCCGCGGCCTGCGGCCGGCAGCTGGCGCAGGCGCTGCACCTGAGCGTGATGGCGGGCATCCGCTGCGGCGCGATCGCCGCGGCCACCGGCGCGCAGCGCATCGTGCGCAGCATGCCCAACACGCCGGCGCTGATCGGCCGCGGCATCGCCGGGCTGTACGCGACGCCCGCGGTCAGCGCCGCCGAGCGCGCGCAGGTCGAGGCGCTGCTGGCGCCGGCCGGCGGCACGCTGTGGGTCGCGCAGGAAGCCGACCTGGACGCGGTGACGGCGCTGTCGGGCTCCGGCCCGGCCTACGTGTTCTATTTCATCGAGGCGATGCTGCAGGCCGCGCAGGACATGGGCTTGAGCGCCGATCAGGGCCGCGCGCTGGCGCTGGCCACCTTTGCCGGCGCCACCGAGCTGGCGCGCCAGTCGGACGAGCCGGTGGCACTGCTGCGCGAGCGCGTCACCTCCAAGGGCGGCACCACCCATGCCGCGCTGTCGTCGCTGCAGGCCGACGGCGTGCGCGAGGCCTTCGTGCGCGCGATCCGTGCGGCGCAGCGGCGCGCGCACGAGCTCGGCGAAGCCGGCTGAACCGGCCGCGGCCTCTCAGCCTCTCAGCGCAACGCCAGGTCGAGCGCGACGCCGGCAAACACGGCAAAGCCCAGCCAGTGGTTCTGCCGGAAGGCGTGGAAGCAGCCTTCGCGCGTGCGGCCGCGGATCAGCGTGTAGTGCCACGCCGCCTGCGCGGCGGCGGCGGCCAGGCCCAGCCCGAACACCAGCCCCAGGCCCAGCAGGCGGCCGATCAGCGCCCAGCCGGCCAGGTGCAGCGCGTAGAAGGCCATCACCCCGGCCACGTCGTGGCGGCCGAGCGTGATCGCCGAGGTCTTCATGCCGATGCGCAGATCGTCGTCGCGGTCGACCATCGCGTACTCGGTGTCGTAGGCCAGCACCCAGAACAGGTTCACGACCAGCAGCGCCCATGCGTGCCAAGGCACAGCGGCACCGACGGCGCTCAAGGCCCAGTCATCGCCGCCCAGCGCCGCGGCGAAGGCCATCGGGATGCCGAAGCTGAAGGCCACGCCCAGCACCGCCTGCGGCATCGACACCACGCGCTTGGCGTAGGGGTACAGCAGCGTGATCGCCAGCCCGGCAAAGGACAGCAGGATCGTCGGCGGGTTGGTGCTCAGCACCAGCGCGAAGGCCGCCAGCGCCAGCGCCGCGCCCAGCGCCAGCGCCTCGCCCACGCCGATCGCGCCGCGCGTGACCGGCCGCTGCGCGGTGCGCTTGACGTGGCGGTCGAAGTCGCGGTCGGCGACGTCGTTGATGCAGCAGCCGGCGCTGCGCATCAGGATCGTGCCGAGCACGAACACCGCCAGCAGATGCCAGCCGGGAAAGCCGCCGGCGGCGATCCACAGCGCCGCCAGCGTCGGCCACAGCAGCAGCAGCCAGCCGGCCGGGCGGTTCCAGCGGATCAGGTCGAGGTACAGCGTCAGGCGCGAAGGTGCGGGAGCAGTCAGACCAGTCATGGCGGGGCGGCGGGTGGGTGGGCGAAGGGTCGATGGCGGCAGCGGTTATTTTCCGCTGTCGTCGGCTGCCTTGTCCGCTGCCCGGTCCGCGGCCAGATCCTTGGCCTGCGCGCGCAGCGCCTCGGCCTGCTCGCGCAGCTTGAACTTGGCCACACGGTGCGTGGGTGTCAGCGGCAGGTGCTCGACGAACACCACGTAGCGCGGCACCTTGATCGGCGCCAGCCGCTCGCGGCACCAGGCCGCGATGGCGGCCGCATCGGGCGCGGCGCCGGGCCTGGGCAGCACCGCGGCCAGGATCTCGTCCTCGCCGAGCGCATCGGGCACCGGGATCGCCGCCGCCTGCAGCACGTCGGGGTGGGCTTCGATCACGCGGTCGAGTTCGGCGCCGGCGATGTTTTCGCCGCGCTTGCGGATGATGTCGCGGGCGCGCGCGACGAACCAGTAGAAGCCGTCGGCGTCGCGGTGCACCAGGTCGCCGGTCTTGAACCAGCCGTCTGCGGCGAAGGCGGCGGCGGTCTGCGCCGGGTCGCGGTAGTAGCCCTGCATCACCAGCGGCGTCTTCACCCACAGCTCGCCGGCCTGGCCGTCGGGCAGGTCGCGCCCGGCCTCGTCGACGATGCGCAATTCGGGCGGCGGCACGGCCGGGTCGGGGTGCGCGCTCGGCCGGCCCATACTGCCGATCTTCTGCGGGCCCTCGAAGGGGTTGCTCAGCACGCCGGGAATCTCGCTCATGCCGTAGCCCTCGATCAGCGTGGGCACGCCGAACTCGCGCTGGAACACCCGGCAGCACTCGGCCGTCAGCGGCGCGCCGTAGACCTTGCGCAGCGCGTGGCCGGGCACGAACTCGCTGCGCGGCCGGCGCAGCAGGATGTTGGTCACGGCGGCAATGGTGTTGACCTCGGTCGCGCGCGTGCGCGCCGCCTCGTGCCAGAAGCGGCCGGCCGAAAAGCGCGGCAGCAGGATCAGCGTCGCCCCGGCGGCCAACGCGCCGGCCAGCGAATAGAACAGCGCGTTGATGTGGAACATCGGCAGGATGCACAGCAGCCGGTCTTCGGGCTGCAGGTGCATGCGCTGCACGAAGCCTTCGCCGGCGCCGATCAGCGTGCGCTGGCCGTGCATCACGCCCTTGGGGAAGCCGGTGGTGCCCGAGGTGTAGATGAACACGCAGGGCGCCTGGGCGTCGGTGGGCGCGGGTGGCGGCGCCGTGCCGGCGGCGGCCAGCAGCGCATCGAAGACCGGCAGCGCCGGCTCGGCCGCATCGGGCGCATTCAGCAGCAGCCAGGGCGCGGGGGCGATCTGCGCCACGGCCTCGCGCACCGTGGCCAGCGCCTCGGGCGCGCACAGCACGCCGCTGACCCCGGCGTGCCCGAACACGTACGCCGCCTCGGCCGCGCGGTAGTCCGGGTTCACCGGCACCAGCACCGCGCCCAGCCGCGCCAGCGCCAGCAGCGTCAGCACGGTGGACGGATGGTTGTGCGCCATCACGCCGATGCGGTCGCCGGCGCGCACCCCCAAGCCGGCATAGAGCGCCGCCGCGTGCTGTGACGCAGACACGACTTGCGCGTAGGTGAGCACATGCTCACCAAACTCCAGGCAAGGGCGATCCGGCGCAATCGCCACGCGCGCCGCCAGCCAGGAGCCAAGCGTGCCGTCGTGCGGCGGGTACAGCGACAGGACTTCGAGCGGCGTGTGCATGTTCAGGCGGCAGTGTTTGGCGCCGTGGCCGTCGGCGGGAAGAGGCGGTGCATCGTCGTCATTGAATCGGCTGCGACATCGTGTGTTGCTCGACCCGCGGCGCGCGCGACCCGTCGAAACATCAACGCGCGGCGGCCGTTGCCGGCCCTGTCCTGCCCCTCGGAACGTCTTCTGTTCTTCGTTGCGTTTCGAGGCCGTTGAGGCAAAGCCGCCGAGGGGGTGGCCGGCTGCGTTCAGCCAAATTCTTATTCACTCCGCCGGCCACCCCCTCGTCGGCTTTGCCGGCACCGCCGGCGCGCTTCTTCAGCAAACCCCCACTGCGTCGAGCAGCGCGCGAACAGCGGTCTTGGCGCACCGCCACCCGGGCCGACGGCGGGGTGGCCAACGGAGTGAATAAGAATTTGGCTGAACGCAGCCGGCTACCCCCTCGGCGGCTTTGCCTCAACGGCCCCGAAACGCAACGAAGAACATCAGACGTTCCGAGAGGTAGGACAGGGCCGCCAGCGGGCAGCGAAGGGATCGGCTTCTTCGCAGGCCCGGCGCAGCGCGCCGGCCCGCGCCCGCTCAAGCCGCACGCCGGCAGGCCGATATCGGTCGAACCGCAGCCGAGGGTCTTGCGCCATGTGCAGCGTGCCGCCGCGCCCGATCGAATCCGCGCTGCCCGACCTGGGCGCGTGGGCCGCGCACTTCCTGCACGCGCCGATCCCGGTGCTGGCCGAGACCGCCGCTTGCCTCGAGCGGATGCGCGCGCAGGAGGACAGCGTCGATGCCCACCGCCTGGCCGAAGGCATCGGCGCCGATCCGCTGATGACGTTGAAGCTGCTGGCGCACGCGGCCGGCGCACGCTCGGCGCGCGCCAGCGGCGACCCCGAGACGGTGACGGCCGCGCTGGTGCTGCTGGGCATCGGGCCCTTCTTCCGCGCCTTCGGCCCGCAGCCCACGGTGGCCGACCACCTGGCGGGCCGCGCCGATGCGCAGCAGGGGCTGCAGCGGGTGCTGCGCCGCTCGCGCCGCGCCGCGACCTTCGCGCTCGGCTTCGCGGTGCACCGCATGGACCACGACGCGCCGGTGATCCACGCCGCCGCGCTGCTGCACGGCTTCGCCGAGATGCTGCTGTGGCTGCACGCGCCGGCGCTGGCGCTGCGCATCGCGCAGGCGCAGCAGCGCGAACCGGCGCGGCGCTCGGCCGCGGTGCAGCGCGAGCTGCTGCACATCGAGCTGGCCGACCTGCAGCACGCGCTGATGCGCGCCTGGCGGCTGCCCGATCTGCTGGTGCGGATCAGCGACGAACGCCATGCCGACAGCGCGCAGGTGCGCAACGTGCTGCTCGCGGTGCGCCTGGCGCGCCACAGTGCGCGCGGCTGGGACGACCCGGCGCTGGACGACGACGTGCGCGACATCGGCGCGCTGCTGAACCTGGGCGAGACGCCCACCCGCAGCCTGCTGCGCGATCTGGACGGCTGAGGGCGGGCTGCGAAGCGGCGCCGCCGCGGTGCCGGCCGGCCGCTTCGAGCACGACGGGGCGTACTGGCCGGCGGCCGCACGCCGCCCGCAGTGCCGGCGATCGGCGCGCGGATAATGCGCCGCCCGCAGCCCCGGACGGCGGCTGCCTCTGCTTAGAACGATCCCGGAGGAACCCCGCACATGGACATCCAGAACATCCAGACCTTCCTCAGCACCACCGCCAGCGAGCTGGCGGTCAAGGTGCTGGCCGCCATCGCCTTCTGGGTCGTCGGCCGCTGGCTGATCGGGCTGGTGGTCAAGGTGATGGAGCGGGCGATGAGCCGCAACCACGTCGACCCGACGCTGACCAAGTACCTCGGGTCGATCGTCGCGGTGATGCTGAACGTCGCGCTGGTCCTGGGCATCCTCGGCTACTTCGGCATCCAGACGACGAGCTTCGCCGCGCTGCTGGCCGGTGCCGGCGTGGCGATCGGCGCGGCCTGGAGCGGCATGCTCGGCAACTTCGCGGCCGGCGCCTTCATGCTCGTGCTGCGCCCCTTCAAGGTGGGCGACTTCATCAGCGCCGGCGGCATGGTCGGCACCGTCAAGGAGCTGGGCCTGTTCGCCACGACCATTGTCACGCCCGACAACGTCGTCACGCTGATCGGCAACGGCAAGATCTTCGCCGACAACATCCAGAACTTCTCGGCCAACCCGACGCGCCGCGTCGAGCGCACCGCGCAGCTGGCCGGCGGCGTCGACACGGCCGATGCGATCAAGCGCTTCAAGGCCGCGGTCGAGGCGATCCCCAACGTCGCCAAGGAGCCGGGGGTGGAGGTCAGCGTGCTCGACATCAACCTCGTCGGCCCGGTGATCGCGGTGCGGCCGTATTGCCACACCGACCACTACTGGCAGGTGTACTTCGACACCAACGAGGCGATCCTGCGCACGGCCAGGGAAGCCGGCTGGCCGGCGCCGACGCCGGCACAGATCAACCGCCTGATCCAGGCCGGCGCCTGATCGTCAAGCGCGCAAGCGCCGCAGCACCTCGGCCAGCACCGCCGGGTGCTGCAGCAGGTGCACGTGCGCCCGGGCGCGCAGGTGGCGGTTGTCGGCATCGGGCAGCGTCGCCGTCGAGCACGGGAAGACGATGTTGTCGCAGTGGCTGTAGAAGCAGGTGAAGCGCGCGCGCCGCGCCGGCGTTTCGGCTGCGGCCAAGGTGCGCAACCAGGCGCTGCCAAGGCGCATCTGGCGCGCGTTGGCCGCGAGCGCCAGGCGGCCGAGCCAGGTGCCGTGGTGCGGTGAGCCGATCGTGACCACGCCGTGGATGCGCGCGTCGCCGTCGTGCGCGCGCAGCCACGCGCGGATCGCCAGGCCGCCCATGCTGTGGCCCACCAGCAGCGGCGCAAGCCCGGTGGCGCGCGTCAGCTGCTGCACGGCGGCGTCGATGGCCGGCACGTAGGCGTCGATGCTGCCGAACACGGGCTCGAGGTTGAGCGCGACCACCGGCACGCCCGCGGCCCGCAGCCGCGGCCGCCACGGGTGCCACAGCCCGCGGTTGCACACGAAGCCGTGCACCAGCACCACGCCGCGCTGCCCGGGCGCGCCCGACGCGGCGCTGTCCGGATGCAGCCGCCAGCGCCAGGGCTGGCGCCAGCCGAACACCGCCAGCGCGCCCACCGTCTCGCCGGCCCAGGCACGCAGCAACTCGAAAGCGGTGGGCACCGGCGCCGGATCGCCGCGGTTGGCGCGGCGCAGCAGCATGAACTGCAGGGCCATCAGCAGCGCGTGCAGCCCCAGCAGCAGCAGCAGCGCGCCGCCGACGGCGACCGCGACGAGGCCGACCTGCGCCCACAGCCACCACCAGCCGAAGGCAACGCCGGCCTGCAGCAGCAGGAACAAGCGCCACAGCCGCGCCAGCTTCATGCGGCGATTGTGGTGCGGCCGCCGCAACGTGCCTGGAGGCGGTGCTCTACTCGAAGCCGCAGCCGCCGCGGCGGCGCCGGCGGCGGCGTTGGTACGCTAGGCGCCATGCATCCGCAAGCCCAGGCGATCCTCGAACACCTGCACATCGTCAGCGCCGAGCGCGCGGCCCGCGCGCTCGACCTCGATCTGTCGGCGCGGGTGCGCGCGGTCAAGCGCTGGCAGCACGCGCGCTTCCAGCGCACCTACGCCGACCTGCTGGCGTCGCCGCGCTACGGTGCGGCCGCACGCTTCTTCCTGGAAGACTTGTATGGCCCCGGCGACTTCAGCCGCCGCGATGCGCAGTTCGCCCGGATCGTGCCGGCGCTGGTGCGGCTGTTCCCGCAGGAGGTGGTGCACACGGTGCGCACGCTGGGCGAACTGCACTCGCTGTCGGAGACGCTCGACACCGCAATGGGCCGCGCGCTGCCGCCGGGCGAGATCGATGCGCGCCGCTACGCCGCCGCGTGGCAGGCGGTGGGCCGGCCGGCCGACCGCGCGCGCCAGGTCCGGCTGATGCGCGCGGTCGGCGACGCGCTCGACGGCTACACCCGCAGCCCGCTGCTGCGCCGCGCGCTGCACCTGATGCGCGGCCCGGCGCGGCTGGCGGGGATGACCGAACTGCAGCGCTTCCTCGAACGCGGCTTCGACACCTTCCAGGCGATGCGCGGCGCCCAGCCCTTCCTCGACGCGGTGGTCGAACGCGAGGATGCCTTTGCCGCCGAGCAGTTCGCGGCGCAGGTCTGACAGGCCGAGAGGCTTTCCTGTCGGACTCGCCGCGGTGCCGGGGATCGAACCGGCGCCGCCGTGCGTGCGGCCGTGCGCCTCGACCCGGCCGAAGCTGGCGTCGCTGCTGCGATCGCGCGCGCCGCCATCGATGCACGAACATGGGGGAGGGCCTCGACGTTTTAGGGATGACGGGGCGATGACCGGGCGCGCATGATGGGGCGCCGCTGTCGGCCCGCGGGCCGATGGCGCGGCAGTCGCATCGGAGGCGGGCATGGACAAGGACGACAAGTCCTCCGGCGCCGGCGGGCTGATCGCCGTCGCGTTGCTGGCGCTGGGCGTGTTCTTCGTTGCGCGCGCGCCGCTGGACAGCAGCCGGCCGGTGCCGGCGCCGCTGCCGATGCAGTGGGATGAGCCGGCACAGGATGTCGATGCCAGGCTCTGGCAGGATCCCTTCGAAGCGATCGCCAAAGCGCGCGATGCGGCGCGCAAGGCCGGCGTCAAGGAGGCGGACGACGGACGGCTGCGCCATCCGCCGCTGTTTGGCGCGGAGCCGCCCCGACCCGGCGATCCGGGCGGCAGCCGCGAGGCCATCGTGCTGGCCGTGATGGTGCCCGGCGGGCCCTATTCCGAGCAGTCGGAAAGCCGGCGACGCATCCGCTATGCGGTGCTCGCGGGGCTGGGCGCGCGCGGCTTCATCCCCAGCGACGGCGAGCACATCGGCTGGTTCTACGCGGCGCCGCCGCAGGGCGAGGCCCAGGCCAGCGATCTGGTGGCCTTCGAGGCCTTCAAGTCGGCGGGCGGCCCGCGCGGTCAGGACGGCGGGCGCGGCGGCACCCGCGTGATGGTGCTGTGGCTCGACAGCGCCGCCTATGCGCAGCAGCCGCTGGCGCGGCTGGCCCTGCTGGCGTCGAGCGTCACGCCGTCCGACAGCCAGGACGCGGCACCCGCGATGCGCTGGCGGGTCCTCGGCCCGTCCTCTTCGGACGGGCTGCGTGCGATCGTCGAGGAGGCCGATCGTGCCGGCGCGTCCAGCGGCCTGGCGGAGCTGCTGAAGCGCCACGACCTGAAGTTCTACTCGGGCGCGGCCACCGCGCCGGATGCGGCGCTGCTGGCCGGCACCAAGGCCGGTGCCGCCGACAGCGTGTCGTCGTACCTGCAGCGGCACGGGGTGACGCTGCTGCGCACCATCGGCACCGACGACCGCCTGGCGATGACCTTGGTGCACGAACTCGAGCTGCGCGGCCTGCGCGCGCGCCCGACCCGCGGGCTGGCGGCACGCTGCCCGCAGCAGGACGGGACGACGGCCGCACAGGCCTCGCCCGAGCACCTGCCCAGCTCGGTGGCGATCGTGTCGGAGTGGGACACGCTGTACGGCCGCTCGCTGCGCCGGCAGTTCCGCTACGACCCGGCCGCCGACCGGCCCGGCTTCTGCGTCACCCGCTGGACTTACCTGCGCGGGCTCGACGGCCGGCTGCCGGGCAGCGACCCCAAGGCCGATGCCGATCCGGCGGCGAAGAAGGGCCCGAGCCCGGACCTGTCCGAGCGTGTCGGCCGCCAGAGCGCCTTCACCGAGCGCGCCGAAGGGCAGAGCCAGTACGACTACCTGCGCCGGCTGGCGGCGCGCATACGCGACGAAGACGCGCGCCAGCGGCGGATGTTCGGGCGCGAGTACGGCATCCGCGCGATCGGCGTGCTCGGCAACGACGTCTACGACAAGCTGCTGGTGCTGCAGGCGCTGCAGAACGAGATGCCGCACGCGATCTTCTTCACGACCGATCTGGACGCGCGGCTGCTGCACAACCGCGAGCTGCCCTGGTCGCGCAACCTGATCGTCGCGTCGAACTTCGGCCTGCGCCTGGCCGAGCCGCTGCAGCGCGGCTTCGCGCCCTTTCGCGACAGCTACCAGCCTTCGGCCTTCTTCAGCACCCTGCTGGCGCTTGCCGACGCCGCGTCCGCCGATAGGCCGGCGCGCGCCTGTGCGCCGGATGCGGCTGCGTGCGCGTCGATGCCTGCGCGCTGGACGCAGGCGCAGCTGAACGGCTGGTTCGAGTCCCCGCGGCTGTTCGAGGTGTCGCGCTCGGGCGTGTTCGACTTCAGCGACTCGACGCGGGCGCGGCCGCCGGCTGCCGCCGCCGCGGAACCGGCGCCCAGCCGCTGCAGCGCCTGGCGCATCGAGGAGTGCGCCAGCATCCATCCGCCGGGCTCGCCGCTGGCGCCCGATGCGAGCCGATCGGCGCGCTTCCTGGTCGCGCTGGTGGTGGTGTCGGTGCTGTGGGTCCCGGCGCTGGCGGTCGGCCGGGGCTTGCGCCGGCGGCTGCGCCGCTGGCTCGCGCCCACGGACGCCGCGTCGCGCCGGCTGCGAATCGGCGCGCTGGTCGCGCTGGGTCTGGTTCTGGTGGTGGTGCTGCCGGCCCTGCTCGGCTGGGCCTGGCCGACGCTGGCCGAGGCGATCAGCCGCAACGGCAAGCCCTTGTCGATCAACGAAGGCATCAGCCCCTGGCCCAGCTACGCGATCCGGCTGCTGACGCTGGTGCTGTGCCTGTACCTGATCGCCGGCGCATGGTTGGCCCTGCGCACCAACCTGGACCGGATCGCACTGGACTTCAGGCTGGGCACGGCGCGGCGCGAAGTGCGCGCCGCACTGGCGCAGGACGAGCAGGAGCGGTCGCGGCCGGCGCGCCTGGCGGCGATGTTCGCGGTGCGCTTCTTTCGCCAGCACCCGCGCCGGCCGGGTGCGGCCGATCCGGTGTCGAACTCGACGATCGCATTCTGGAAGCACTACCTCGTGCTGGACCGGCCGGCGGCACGGCTGCTGCGCACGAGCGCGTGCGTGGCGGTGATGGCCGCGATCGGCGCGCTGATCTACCTGGCGATGGGCGAAGCGCCGGTGGCGCCGCAGCGCGGCGAGCTGACCCGGACGATGCAGGCCTGGTCCAACCTGCCGGTGGCGCTGGTGGTCCAGTTCCTGATCTTCTTCGTCGCCGACGCGACGCTGCTGTGCGTGCTGTTCGCGCGTGCGCTGCGGCTGCGCAACCTGAGCTGGCCGGCGCGCACGCAGCAGCTGTTCGCGCAGCGCACCGGTCTGCCGGCCGAGCACCTGGACGACTGGATCGACCTGCAGTTCATCGCCAAGCGCACGCGCTGCGTCGGCGCGCTGATCTATCTGCCGTTCATCGCGCTGTCGATGATGCTGGCCGCGGGCAGCGCCTTCTTCGACGACTGGTATTCGCCGCCGAGCATGGTGGTGCTCGCGGTCATCAGCTTCGGCATCGTGCTGGCGTGCGCGATGGCGCTGCGCAGCGCCGCCGAGAGCGCCCGCCGCCAGGTGCTCGGCCGCATCGGCGAGGCCGTGCTGCGCGCACGCGGGGCCGAAAACGGCAAGCTGGCAGGCCAGCTCGAGGCGATGCGCGACCAGGTGCAGCGCCTGGCCGTGGGCGCCTTCGCGCCGTACACGCGCCAGCCGCTGCTCAAGGCGGTGCTGATGCCGATCCTGACCGTCGGCGGATCGACGCTGCTCGATTGGCTGTCGCTGGCCAACCTGTAGCGTCGTGCGCCGCCGGCGGCCGCGCCGCCGGGGCACGGCGCCCCTACGGGTAGGGATGGGGGCCGGCGCAGGCCTGACCTAAGCTGCCGAACATCGCCATGCCGGCATCCGGTATCCAGGAGGGCTCATGGCAAGCGCCAGACCCGTTGCGCAGCCGGGTTCCAGCGGTGCGACGGTGAGCCGATCGGCGCGCCGCCCGATTGATCGGCCGGGTTGCCGGCCAAGGTAGGCGCCCATGCCGCAGTCGGCCTTCATCGTGCGGCCCTTTGGCCGCAAGCCCTTTGCCCATCCGGCGAAGCTGGCCGAACAGATCGGCGAAGTGCTCGAGCACCAGCGCCGCGCCGGCCGCAACGGCGGCCCCGACGTGGTGCTGCGCCCCGCCGACGCCGATGCGGCGAACGCACTGCTGATCGACTTCGACGCGGTCGAGCAGGTGCTGATCAAGCCGGCGCTGGCCGCGGCGCGGGTGCGCGGCGACACCACCGGCGCAGTGGTCGAGGCCGGCAACATCCGCGAGGACATGTTCAACCGTCTGATCACCGCCGACCTGGTGATCGCCGACGTGTCGCTGCACAACCCGAACGTGTTCTACGAGCTGGGCCTGCGCCAGGCCTTTCGCGACAAGTTCACCTTCGTGATCCGCTGCGAGCTCGACGCCTACCCGTTCGACCTGCAGACCGACCGCTACTTCGACTACCGGCTGATCGACCTGGTGCGCGCGCCCGACGAGGTCGCGCAGCGCCTGGGCGCGGCGCTGCGCAAGACGCTGAACCAGTACCGGTCCGACAGCCCGGTGTTCAGGCTGATGCCGCAGCTCGAGGCCGAGGACCGCTCGCGCTTCCTGGCCGTGCCCGAAGACTTCCGCGAGGAGGTCGAGCGCGCGTGGCGGCAGCGCCAGCGCGAGATGCTCGACCTGCTCGCGCTCGAATGCGAGGATCACCTGTGGGAGGTCGAGGGCCTGCGCGTCGTCGGCCGGGCGCAGTTCGAGGCCAACTTCATCGACGGCGCCAAAGCCACCTGGCAGCGCATCGCCGCGCGCTATCCGGACGATGCCGAAGCGAACACGGTGCTGTCCACCGTCTACCAGCGCCTGCAGGACCGCACCCGCTCCGAGCAGGCGCTGGCGCGGGTGACGCGCTCGCGCACGCTGTCGCCGTCGCGGCTGTCGGAGCTGCGCGCGCTGAACGGCCGCAACCTCAAGGCCGCCTGGGTCGACCAATGGCGCGCCGCTTCGGCGCAGGACCGCCGCCGCGTCGCGTTGCGCTCGCCGCTGCTGCAGCGCGCGATCGACGCCTACGTCGACGCCTACAAGCTCGACCTGAACAACAGCTATGCGGGGCTGAATGCGCTGACGATCCTCGTGATCCAGGCCGAGCTGATCGACGCGCTGCCCGACGAGTGGCACGCGCTGCAGCGCAACCCCGGCGACGGGCAGCGCGAGTTCGAGCAGCGCGCGCAGCGGATCGACCAGCTGGCGCAGGCGCTGCTGCTGGCGCTCGAATCCGACCGCGACCGCCTCGCCAACCGCGGGCAGGGCGACCCGTGGTTCGCGATGCTCGAAGCCGCGGTGATGTGCACCGTGTCGTCGCAGCCCGACTACGTCGCGCAACTGTTCGTCGAGGCGCGCTACTACGCGCCGCCGAAGTCCGACGAGGGCATGCTGGCGGCATTGCAGATGTACAAGGATCTCGACATCCGCGGCCGCTTCGGCAATGCCTGCCGCCCGCAGCACCTGGGCACGTTGGGCGAGAACGTCGATCGTGCGATGGCGGCGCTGCAGGACAAGCCGCGCCACGCGCAGGACGCCGCCCAGCCCGGCCGCCTGCTCGTCTTCGTCGGGCTGCGCGCCGACGAGCCGCGGCCCGAGTCCGCCGCCAAGGGCGCGGCGGACGGCAGCGCGGGCGGTGAAGCCGATCCGGTGTTCCCGGCCACGCTCGAGGGCGAGGCGCTGCGCTGCATCGAGGCCGAGATCGCGAAGGAACAGCAAGCCGGCGCCAGCCTGCTCGCGATGGCCGGCGGCGCCAGCGGCGGCGACATCCTGTTCCACGAGGCCTGCCGCAATCGCGGCATCGCCGCGCAGATGTTCCTGGCGCTGACCAAGCCGCAGCACATCGGCGAGTTCGTCGCGCCGGCCGGCGCCGACTGGGTTGCGCGCTTCAACGCGATCCATCGCAGCCTGAACCTGCCGCCCGACCCGGGCAGGCCGTTCCAGAGCAGCGTCAAGGTGTTCTCCGATTCGCCCGACCTGCCGCGCTGGCTGCAGGACCGCGAGCGCTACAACGTCGGCCGGCGCAACACGCTGTGGATGCTGCAGCATGCCAACAGCCTGGCGCGGCTGTGCGGCGGCGACGTGCAGATCACGCTGATCACGCTGATGACGGACCGGCGGCACGCGGCGCCGGCGCCGGGTGCGTTCGGCGGCATCCGGCACGTGATCCGGCTGGCCCAGATGCACGGGGTGAACGTCCGCCAGATCCAGCTGCCGGCGGCAGCCCCCGCCGAGGCGCCGCCCAAGCGCGATGCCGGCTTGGCCGGGACGCACGACCCGGGCATCGACGGCGGCGCGCCGGCATCGCCGGCAACCGCCACGGCTGCGGGATGACGACGCCGCGCCCGCGGCGCCCCTGCCGCGCATGGACGGCCGGCGTTCAGCCGCCCGTCTTCAGCGCTGCGATGATCGACTGCAGCGCGATGCCTTCGTTGGCGCCGCAGCTGCCGGGCTTGCCGTTCAGCCGGGGCATGCCGATCTTGCCGCCGGCGTGGTGCAGCGCGATCACCTGCCACAGCCGCGAGTTGAACACCGGGCTGCCCGAGCTGCCGCCTTCGGTGGGCGCGCGATAGTGCAGGCGCCACACCCCGGCGACTGCCGGCCGGCCCTGCGGCGGGCCCTCGTGGTCGAGCAGCTCGTTGTCCTGGAACGAGAACGACAGGTCGCGGCCGCCGGGATGCCCGATCACGTAGACGCGCGCGCCGTCGTCGAGCGCCGGCAGCGCCGGCCCGATCGGCAGCGGCGCAACGCCGGCGGGCGGCGTCGCCAGCCGCAGCACGCTGGCGTCGAAGCGGTCGGGCGGCGAGCTCCACAGCACGCGTTCGATCGCATGCGCCTGGTCCGGATCGACCGCCTCGAAGACGATCTCGACTTCGGCAGGCGGCAGCCCCGGGCTCGCGCCCTGGGGGTTGACGACGTGATGGTTGGTCATCACCAGCAGTTCGTCGGCCGGCTCGAGCCCGAGGTCGCCGGCGCGCAGCGCGAAGCCGGTGCCGATGCGGCCGCCCATGCGCTGTCGCACCGAAGCGACCGACGCCGCACGCTCGACGCCGGTCTTCCACCACCGGTAGGTCTGGGCGCCGTTGGGCCCCAGCACCGCTTCGAGCTGGGACGCCGGCGGTGCCTGCGCGCCGCTGCGCTGGAGTTCGGCCGGCGCCAGGCGCAGCTCGGCGCCTTGCAGCCGCAGCAGCCGTGCGCGCAGGATGTCGACCAGCGCCCGGCCGCGCGGATCGGCTTCGACGCTCCAGACCTGGGTGAACTGGCGCAACGTGCCGGCGACGTGGAAGGCCTGGACCCGCGGGTCGGCGACGTAGTGGCGCACCCGGTCCTCGATCGCGATCCAGTCGTGCAGGCCCAGCGACGCCTCGGCCAGCGACGCCAGGTGCCAGGCGTCGCGCTGCTCGATCGGCGTCTGGTCGAGCGCGTCGATCAGCGCGCGCGCGGTCTGCGCCACCTGCGCCGCGCCGCCGCCCGGAACGCGCAGGCCCAGGCCCCGGGCGCGCTCGAGCAGCGCCACCAGGTTGACGCCGTGCCAGGTGCTGCCGCCGGCCTCGAACGGGCCGCGGTAGGCGGCGATCGCCTTCCTCAGCGCGGCGCGCGCGCTCTCGCTGCCCTTGTCGCCGGCGTCGAAGAAGATCTGCTTGTATGCGCGCCCCAGCAGGCCGGTGGCCTCGACGAACTCGGGGTCGGTCTCGGGCAGACGCCGCACCAGCGGCTGCAGCAGGTCCAGCGCCGCGCTCGCCATGCCGGTGTCGATCAGGCACTGCGCGTACAGGCGCCGGTTCTTCGCGTCCTTCGGGTCGATGCGGCTCACCGCCTCGGCGAGCTGGCCCATCAGCGCGTAGTCGCGCTGGTTGCGCAGCGCTTCGACCAGCGCCTTCGCGTCCGCCAGATCCTGCGCCGATGGCATGCCGCGCAAGCGCTCGAGCGCCGCGCCCGCATCGCGCCGGAGCTGGTCGATCGTGGGCGCCGGGTCCATGGCTCGGTCTCTCAGGCCAGCCGCAGCAGGCGCCGCAGCGTGTCGGCGACCGTTGCCTGGCGCAGGTACTTGGTGATCGAGTGCCGCCAGGCGCCGTCGTTGCGCACCGCGAGATCAGCGACGACTTCGGCCTCGGCGCGGCGGTAGTCGTCGGCGAGCGCTGGGTCGAAGCCGCAGACCGGATCGAGCCGGTCGTAGACGTTGACCCATTCGCCTGCGAGCCGCTCGTGCGGAAAGCCGTCGGCGCGGCTCCAATCGGGGCGCAGCTGGTCCTGGACTTCGTCCAGACCGAGGGGGCTGCCGAGCGTGATCAGGCCGTCGACGCCCGCGCACTCGGGCACCCGCTTCAGGCAGTCGTACGCGATCACCGTGCCCAGGCTGTGCGCGACGACCACATGCGGGCGCGTGACGGCGGCGTCCTGCAGGCTGGCGACCACGCGCTCGCGGATCGTGCGGCGGATCGGCACCGGCTGGCGGCCGGGCGGTGCGAATTCGACGTCGAACAGGTAGTGGTGCACGTCGCGCAGGAAGACGTCGAGGATCGGCTTCTTCAGCGCCCACGGCAGCGGCACGCGCTCGAGCCCGCCCTGGGGCGCGGCCGGCACCGCGGCGGCCGCGTCCAGCTCGGCGTCGTCGAGCGCGGTCATGTGCCGGCGCAGCGCGGCGACGAACGCCGCCTCGGACGCCGAGCGCGGCGCCGGCGCGGCAGCGCCGCCGCCGGCGTCCACCGCCGCCGGCGTGTTCTCGAGCACGCCTTCGTGGGCGGCCAGGTCGTCGTCGGGCTGCGCGTACAGCAGGTCGGCCCAGTACACCAGCGCGGAGCTGACGCCCAGGTCGCCCAGCGGCAGCGGGCTCGCGGCGTCGGCCAGGGTGTTGCGCCAGATGCGCAGCAGGTCGGCAGGCGGCGGCTTGTTGGCCATGCCGTGGATGAAGGTGACGTGTGCCATGCGTTGGGCCCTCGCGCTTCCTCAGAGGTCGTACGACGGGTCTTCGCCCAGGTCGGGAATGCGCGCGCTCGGGGCTGCGCTGTCGGGGGCGAGGCCGCGCGCGGACTCGAAGCCCGGCAGCCCGGCCGCTCGCCGCAGGCTGTTCAAGCGGTTCATCCAGCCCCGAAGGAACACCGCCTGGTCGGGCTTGGCGGCGACGATGCGGCGGTAGAAGGCTTCGCGCAGATCGCAGTACGCCGCGACGGCGTCGCCGACGCTGCACTGCGCCGCGGCCGCCTGCGTGGTGGGCCCGAAATCGCCGTCGATGCCGCAGCCCACGGCCTGCTGCAGAAAGCGCACCGCGCGCCCGGGCCCCATGTTGACGGCGGTGTCCAGCTGAACCAGGTCGAGCGGCTGCCCGAGCAGGTCGCAGCGCGGCGGCAGCCAGTAGCCCGAGCGGTAGATCGCGTGCACCTCGGCGTCGTCGATGTGCTTGACGTCGCGGTTGGGCAGTCCCTGGCGTGCGCGCCACGCGCTGTAGACGCGCTGCGTGACGCCGCGGTTGGTGCGCCCGCCGGGATCGGCCGGATGGTCCACGAACCCGCCCTCCCAGCGCAGGATGAAGGGCAGCGCGGCTTCGAATGCGTCAGCAGGCATGCAGGGCTCCCCGGTGGCGGCGCCGGCTGCGCCCGGGCCCCGGCCTCGGGGGCCTTGCGGCGCAGCCGCGCGAACGAGTCTATGGCCGGCCGGCGCCGCTGCAAAGGCGCGCGCGCCGGATGTGCCGGCGCAACCTAGGGATGCCTGCCGCCCGGGCGTTGCGACGATGTCCTGCGCGTTCGGTCAGCGCGGCGCGGGGCGCGTGCCGCTGCCGGCGGGCATCAGGCCGATTGCGCCAGCAGCGTGAAGTGCTCGACCTGCGGCGGCGCCGCGAAGTAGGGCCCGACGATCGCGCGCCACTGCGCGAACAGCGGGCCGCCGCGGAACTTGACGGTGTGGTCTTCCAGCGTGTCCCAGAAGATCATCAGCACGCAGCGGTCCGGGCTTTCGATGCCGCGGTGGATCTTGAAGCCGCAGAAGCCTTCGGCGCGGCTGATCACGGTGGCCAGCCCGCGCTGGATCGCCTCGTCGAACTCGGCCTGCCGGCCGGGGGTGATGCGGATGTCGGCCAGTTCCAGGATCATCGGGTGCCCCTCGTGGTTGCGCCGGCCACTATAGCGAGCGCCGCTGCCGCGGCCGTTCAGAACAGCGGCGGCGGCAGCGCACCGGCCGGCGGCGTGGGTGGCGTGCTGCCGGTCAGCTCGTCGGCGCGCGCGACCCAGCCGCCGCCCATCGCCTTGTAGAGGTTCACCGCCGAGCCGAACAACTGCGCACGGATCGACACCAGGTTCAGCTCCGCCGGGAACAGCGCCTGCTCGGCCTGCAGCACGGTGGAATAGGGCGCGTAGCCGCCGTCGTACTGCAGCCGCGCCAGTTCGGTGTACTGCTGCAGCGCGGCCACCAGCTTGCGCTGCGCGTCCAACTGCTCGTGCAGCTTCTGGTTCGCGACGAGCGCGTTGTCGACGTCGGCGAAGGCGTTGCGGATCGCCAGCCGGTAGCTCAGCAGCGCCGCCTGCTGCGCGGCTTCGGCCTGCGCCACCTGGCCGCTGACGGCGCCGAAGCTGAAGATCGGCCCGGCCAGCGTGCCGGCATAGCTCCACACCCGGGCCGGGCCGCTGAACAGCCTGGACAGCTCGTTGCTGGCATTGCCGAAGGCGCCGGTCAGCGAGATCGTCGGGAAGTACAGCGCCTTCGCGGCGCCGATCTGGGCGTTGGCGGCGATCAGCTGCTGCTCGGCCTGCAGCAGATCGGGGCGGCGCTCCAGCAGCGCCGACGGCACGCCCGCCGGCACCTGCGGCAGCTGCAGCTCGTACATGGACTTGCCGCGCGCGATCGGCCCCGGGTCGCGGCCGATCAGCACCGCCAGCGAGCTTTGCGTCTGCGCGATCTGCGACTCGATCAGCGGGATCTGCGCGGCCGCGGTCTCGTACTGCGACTGCGCCTGCGCCACGTTCATCTGCGACACCTGGCCGTACTGGAACTGCAGCGTGAACAGGTCCACCGATTCCTTGTAGGTGTCCAGCGTCTTGTGGGCCACGCTCAGCTGCGCATCCAGCCCGCGCAGCTGCAGGTAGCTGGTGGCGACCTGCGCCACCAGCGTCAGGATCACGCCGCGCCGCGCCTCGGCGCCGGCCAGCACGTTGGCGTAGGCCGCCTCGGACTGGCGCCGGATGCGGCCCCACAGGTCGAGCTCCCAGCTGGCCTGCAAGGCCGCCTGGTAGGCGCTGGCCGGGTTCGGGTAGTTGGGGATCAGCGCCGCGAAGGCCGGCTCGCGCGTGCGCTCGCGCTGCGCGCCGGCGCCAACGCCGAGCGCGGGAAACAGTTGCGAGCGCGTCTGCGTCAGCAAGGCCGCCGCCTGCTCGACGTTGGCCGCGGCGATCTGCACGTTGGTGTTGTGCGCCAGCGCCTCGGTGATCAGCCCATCCAGCACCGGGTCGTGGAACTGCTGCCACCACAGCGTGTCGGCGGTGGCGGCGGCGTCCTTCGGTTCGTACTGGAAGGCGGCCGGCGCCGCGATCTCGGGGCGGCGGTAGTCCGGCCCCAGCGTGCAGCCGGCCAGCGCCGCGGCGGCGAGCAGGCAGGCCCGGCGATGCGCCGCCATGCTCAGGCGTCCCCGCGCGGTGCCGGCGCCGCGGCGTCGGCGTCGGCCGCCTTGTCGGCCGCCATGTGGGGCGCTGCGCCGGCCGCCGCATCGGCCGCCGCCTTGCCGGACTTGCCCGGCTTCGCCGCGCGCCGCTCGCCCCAGCGGTCGAACAGGTAGAAGAACAGCGGCACGTACAGCATCGCCAGCGTGGTCTCGCCGATCATGCCGCCGATGATGCCGGTGCCGATCGAGTGGCGCGCGTTGGCGCCGGCGCCCACGGCGATGGCCAGCGGCAGGCAGCCCACGGCGAAGGCCAGCGAGGTCATGATGATCGGCCGCAGCCGCTGCTCGCCGGCCAGGCGCGTGGCCTCCATGATGCTGCAGCCCTGCCGGCGGAACTCCACCGCCGCGGTGACGCGCAGCACCGCGTTCTTCGCGCCCAGGCCGATCAGCACCAGCAGGCCGATCTGGAAGTACACGTCGTTTTCCAGCCCGCGCAGGTAGTTGGTGAGCAGCGCGCCCAGCACGCCGAAGGGGATCGCCGTCATCACCGCGCCGGGCAGCGTCCAGCTCTCGTACTGCGCCGCCAGCACCAGGAAGACGATGATCAGGCCGAACACGAAGGCCAGCGCCGAGGTGCCGCCGGACTGCTTCTCCTCGAAGGCCAGCCCCGACCAGGCGAAGCTGTAGCCCGGCGGCAGCTCGCGCGCCACCGCTTCCATCGCGCGGATCGCCTGCCCCGAGCTGTAGCCGGCGGCGGCGTTGCCGATCACCTTGGCCGCCGGGAAGCCGTTGAAGTGCGGCAGCACGTCGGGCCCCGCCGTCCAGCGCGTGGACACCAGCGCCGCCAGCGGCACCATCTTGCCGTCGCTGGAGCGCGTGTACAGCCGCGTCAGGTCGGCCGGCTGCCGGCGGTACGGCGCGTCGGACTGCATCACCACCCACCACACGCGGCTGAACTGGCTGAACTGGCTGACGGTGAGCGAGCCGAACTGCGCCTGGATCGCGCTGTAGACGTCCTGGATCGGCACGCCCAGCAGCGCGGTCTTCTCGCGGTCGACGCTGGCGCGCAGCTGCTGCGTGGCGGCGCTGAAGGTGGTGTTCAGCGCCGCCAGCTCGGGCCGCGCGCGCGCCTTGGCCAGGAAGGCCTGCGTCTGCTCGCCCAGCTCCACCGGGCTGCCGGCGGCGGTGTCCTGGATCCAGAACTCGAAGCCGCCGGTGGTACCGATGCCGGGGATGGCCGGCGGCGCGATCGGCATGATGATGGCCTGCTCGATGTGCCGGGCTTCGTCGTAGAAGCGCGTCAGGATCGCGCGCGCGTTCTGCTCCTTGGCGGTGGCGATGTCGCGGTAGCGCTCCTTGAAGTCCTTGAAGGTGATGAAGAAGGTCGCGGCGTTGGTCTTGAAGCCGCCGTCGATCAGGCTGTAGCCGGTGATCATCGAGCGCCGGTCGACGCCGGGGATCTCTTTCAGGATCGCGTCCACGCGCTCGGCGACGGCCTGTGCGCGGTCCAGGCTGGCGGCCTGCGGCATCATGATCGCCACCATCGCGTAGCCCTGGTCCTCCTGCGGCACGAAGCTGGTCGGCAGGATCTGGAACAGGTGCCAGATCGCGTACAGGAACACGCCCAGCAGCACCAGGGCGGCGACCATGCGCTTGATGACCAGCTCCACCGCGTGGCCGAAGCCGGCGGTCAGGCGGTCGACCAAGGCGTTGAACCAGGCGAAGAAGCCGCGCTGCGGCGGCGGGTTGTGCTTCAGCAGCAGCGCGCACATCGCCGGCGTCAGCGTCAGCGCCACCAGGCCCGAGATGCCCACCGAGACGACGATGGTGATCGCGAACTGCTTGTACAGCTGCCCGGTGGTGCCGGGCAGGAAGGCCGCCGGCACGAACACCGAGGCCATCACCAGCACCACCGCGACCAGCGAGCTGCCGATCTCGCTCATCGCCTTGATCGTCGCCTCCTTCGGCGCGAGGTGGTCGGCGTGCATGATGCGCTCGACGTTCTCGACCACGACGATGGCGTCGTCCACCACCATGCCGATGGCCAGGATCAGGCCGAAGAGCGTGAGCAGGTTGATCGAGAAGCCCAACGCGAGCATGCCGCCGAAGGTGGCGACGAGCGCGACGACGATGGCCACCGCGCAGATCAGCGTGGTGCGCAGGCTCTGCAGGAACAGGTACACCACCAGCACCACCAGCACCATGGCTTCGGCCAGGGTGTGGATCACCTCCTCGATCGACAGGCGCACGAAGTCGTTGGTGTCCAGCGCGATCGCGTAGTCGATGCCCTCGGGGAAGCGGGTCTTCATCTGCGCCATCGTCTGGCGCACGGCGGCCGAGACGGCGAGCCCGTTGGCGCCCGGCTGCTGGTAGATGGCGATGAAGGTGGCCGGCGCGTCGTTCAGCCGGGTGTCGACGATGTACTGGCGCAGGCCCACCTCGGCGCGCGCCACGTCGCCCACGCGCACGATCGCGCTGCCGTCCTGGCTGGCGCGCAGGATGATCTTCTCGTACTGGTGCGGGTCGGTGAACTGACCCTGCGTGACCACCGGGAAGCTCAGCTGCACCGGCGCGGCGTTGGGCTGCTGGCCGATCTGCCCGGCGCCGAACAGCGCGTTCTGCTGGTTCACCGCGTTGGCGATGTCGCTGGTGGTGATGCCCAGCGAGGCCATGCGGTCCGGGTTCATCCAGATGCGCATCGCCTGGTCGGGCACGCCCATGATCTGCGCCTGGCCGGCGCCGGGCACGCGCTTGAGCGCATCGAGCACGTAGACGTTGGCGTAGTTGGCCACGTACTCGGCGCTGTAGCGGTCGCCGCCGGCGGTGATGGCCAGCAGCATCATGATCGTCGCCGACTTCTTCTGCACCGACACGCCCTGCTGCGTCACCGCCTCGGGCAAGGTGGGCAGCGCCAGGTTGACGCGGTTCTGCACCTGCACCTGCGCGATGTCGGGGTCGGTGTCGAGCGCGAAGTACACCGTCAGCGTCAGCTGGCCGGTGGACGAGCTGGTCGACGTCATGTACAGCATGTTGTCGACGCCGTTGATCTGCGCCTCGATCGGCGCCGCCACCGAATCGGCCAGCGTCTTGGAATCGGCGCCGGGGTAGGTGGCCGACACCGTCACCTGCACCGGCGTGATCGCCGGATACTGCTCGACCGGCAGCACGCGCATTGACACCAGCCCGGCCAGCACCAGCAGGATCGACAGCACCGCGGCGAAGATCGGCCGCTCGATGAAGAAGCGCGAGAACATGGGCGCTGCGGCTGCGGCTCAGGAGCCCGGCGTGATCTCGACGCGGCGCGCGTCGGCGTCGCTGCCGCTGCCGACCACGTCCTGCGGCGGCTTCAGGCGCAGCCGCTCGGCGCCCACGCCGGCCGCAACCAGCGCGTCGCGCACCGCCAGCGCGCGCCGCTTGGCCAGCTCGACATTGGCGTCGCGGCTGCCGCTGCGGTCGGTGTGGCCGGTGATGTCGATCATGCCGGTCTGCCCCTGCATGCCCTGCGCCGCACGCTGCAGCAACTGCTGCGCCTCGGCACCCAGCGTCGCCTGGCCGCTGGCGAACTGCACCCGGATGCTCGCCGCCGGCGCCGCCGCGCTGGGCGACGGCAGCTCGGCCCTGGGCACGAAGGCCGTGACCTTGGGCGCCGCGCCGGCCGCGAGCCGCTGTGCGCCGTCGATCACCAGCTGGTCGCCGGCGTGCAGGCCCTCGTCGATGAACCAGCCGTCGCCGTACCACTCGCCCACCGTCACCGGCCGCAGCTGTGCCTTGCCTTCGGCGTCGATGATCCAGACGAAGTGGCCCTTGCCGCCCTGCTGCACCGCGCGCTGCGGCACCAAGATGGCGTTGGGCCGGATCGCGCCCTTGAGCCGTGCGCGCACGTACTGGTTCGGGCGCAGCACGCCCTTGGGGTTGTCGACGGCGGCGCGGATCAGGAAGGTGCCGGTCTGCGGGTTGAAGGACGGGTCGGCGAAGGTGATGCGGCCGGTGAACGGGAACAGGCTGCCGTCGGCCTGCTCGATCTGCACCGTCATGTTCAGGTCCGGCGGCAGCTTCAGCCGGCCGGCGCGCACGTCGTTGCGGATGCGCTGCAGCTCGTTCTCCGACAGGCTGAAGTTGACCCACATCGGCGACAGCACCGACACCGTCGTCAGCTGGCTGTTGGGCGGGCTGACGTAGCTGCCGTCGGCGATGGCGGCGTAGCTGGTGACGCCGTCCACCGGCGAGGTGATGATGGTGTACGACAGGTCGAGCTTGGCCGTCGCCAGCTGCGCCTTCGATTGCGCGACCGCGGCGCCGGCCTGCTCGTACTGGCCCTTGGCGTCGTCCAGGTCCTTCTGCGACAGCGCGTTCTTCTGCACCAGCGGCTCGACGCGCTTGAGGTTGGCGGTGGCCACGTCCAGCGCCGCCTGGTTGCGCTGCAGCGCCGCGGCGGCGCCGTCCACCTGCGCCTGGAAGGGCTTGGGGTCCATGCGGAACAGCACCTGCCCGGCCTTGACCACCGCGCCTTCGGTGTAGACGCGCTTGTCGAGGAAGCCCGACACCCGCGCCTGGATGTTGACCGCCTGCGAGCTCTGCGTCTGCGCCACGTACTCGACCGAGACCGGCACGTCGCGCGCCTCGACCTTCAGCGTCGTCACTTCCAGCGGCGGCGGCGCCGGCTTCGGCGGCTCCTTGCCGCAGGCGGCGAGCAGCGCCAGGCCGGCAAGGGCGGTCAGCAGCGGGGCGCGTCTACTCGTTCGATGCATGACAACGTAGCCGGGGCCGGCGCGATGCGGGTGCCGATGATTCTGCCGCAGGGGCCGGCCCGGGCCGGCGGCGCCAACAATCGCACCGATGCTGCGCCTGTTGACAGGGTTCCTGCTCGTGTGCGTGCTGGCGATCGCGGCGACGGCGGCGCTGGTGCTGCAAGCCTCGCCGCAGGTGGTGGCCGTGGACTTGAACCAGGCCGCGGCCGGCCTGGCGGCACTGCGTGCGCAGGATCCGCGCCGGCTGCCGGCCGGCGCACCGGCATCGCTGGTCCTCGGCCCGCGCGAGGTGGAGTTGCTGCTCGACAGGGCAGGCGGCAGCCGGCTGCGCTGGCAGGTGGACTTCATGCCGCAGCAGGCCAGGCTGCGGGCGAGCCTGCCGCTGCCGCTGGCGCTGTGGCTCAACGCCGAACTCGTGCTGCGCGAGACCGACACGTTGCCGCAACTCGAGCGCTGGCGCCTGGGCCGGCTGCCGTTGCCGGTTTCGCTCGGCAACCGGCTGCTGCGCGCGGCCGCGCAGCGGCTGGATCCGGGCGAAGCGCTCGCGGACGCGAGCCGGCTGGTGCGCCGAGTGCGCTTCTCGCCCGGGCGGCTGCAAGTGGACTACCTGTGGCAGAAAGAACGCCTCGGCGGCGCCGCCCAGGCGGTGCTGGCGCCGCCGGCCGACCTGGCGCGGCTCGAGCCCTACGTGGCGCGGCTGGCGGCCGTCGGCGCGGCCGCACCGGCGGGCACGGATCTGCCGCTGGAGCAGGCGCTGCCGCCGCTGTTCGCACTGGCGGCGCAGCGCTCGCGGGCCCCGGCCGACGCACGGCGCGAGAACCGCGCCGCGTTGCAGGCACTGGCGCTGATGGCGCAGGGCCGCAGCCCCGCCGGCCTGGCACCCGCAGCGCAGGCCTGGCCGGCGTTGCCGCAGCGCGAGCTGACGCTGGCCGGTCGCCACGACCTCGCGCAGCACTTCGTGCTGGCGGCGCTGATCGCGCTCGAAGGCGGCGAGGAACTGGCCGACGGGCTCAGCCTGGCCAAGGAGCTGGACGATGCGCGCTTCGGCAGCGGCTTCAGCTTCACCGACCTGGCGGCCGGCCGCGCCGGCGCGCGCTTCGGGCATCTGGCCGCCGGCTCGCCGCTGGCGCTGCAGCAGGTGCTGGCGCAGGGCGTCGCGGCGCAGGACCTGCTGCCCGAGGTGCGCGACCTGCCCGAGTTCCTGCCGTGGCGCGAGTTTCAGCGGCGCTACGGCGACCCCGGATCGGCGGCGTACCGGCAGCAGATGGCGCGGATCGAAGCGCGCATCGCGTCGCTGCCGCTGGCGGCCCGGGCAGCCGCGCAGGCGCAGCGTTGACGCACCGCGTTGCCGCCGGCAGGCGTTGACGCCGGTCAACCGCGGCGCCGCTTCGCACCCGAATAGTTCTTCCGGACGATGCGTCCGCGTGGCGCCATCGTCCGTCCGGCGCGGCGCGCAGCGTTCCACCGGGCAATGGCCGGCGCGCGCCGGGCACGCCACAGTCATGCCGATGTGCAGCGGAGCCCCGGCATGAACACCCCTTCGAACGACATGCGCAAGGCCTGGTCGGTGCTGATCGTCAGCACGCTGGGCTTCACCGTATGTTTCATGATCTGGATGATGTTCGGTGTGATCGGCATCCCGATCAAGAAGGCGCTGAATCTCAACGCCACCGAGTTCGGGCTGCTGACCGCGATGCCGGTGCTCACCGGCTCGCTGATCCGGGTGCCGCTGGGCATCTGGACCGACAAGTACGGCGGGCGCATCGTGATGACGATCCTGATGGCGGCCACGGTGCCGGCGATCTGGCTGATGGGCTATGCGACGCAGTACTGGCACTTCCTGGTGATCGGGCTGTTCGTCGGCCTGGCCGGCGGCTCGTTCTCGGTGGGCACGCCCTACGTCGCGCGCTGGTTCCCCAAGAACCGGCAGGGCTTCGCGATGGGCGTGTACGGCGCCGGCAACTCGGGCGCGGCGGTCAACAAGTTCGTCGCGCCGGCGCTGGTCGTGGCCTTCGGCTGGGCGATGGTGCCGAAGGTCTACGCGGCGATCATGCTCGGCACGGTGATCGTGTTCTGGCTGTTCAGCCACAGCGACCCGTCGCACCTGGTGCCTTCGAACACGAAGTTCACCGACCAGCTCAAGGCGCTGAAGGATCCGCGCGTGCTCAAGTACTGCCAGTACTACAGCATCGTGTTCGGCGGCTACGTGGCGCTGAGCCTGTGGATGGTGCAGTACTACGTCGGCGAGTACGGGCTGGACATCCGCGTGGCCGCGCTGCTGGCCGCCTGCTTCAGCCTGCCCGGCGGCGTGCTGCGCGCGATCGGCGGCTGGCTGTCCGACAGGCACGGCGCGCACCGCGTCACCTGGTGGGTGATGTGGGCCAGCTGGATCTGCCTGTTCCTGCTGAGCTACCCGCAGACCGAGTTCACGGTGCAGACGGTCAACGGCCCGCGCACCTTCTTCATCGGCCTGAACGTGTACGCGTTCACCGTGCTGATGGCGGTGCTGGGCGTGGCCTGGGCCTTCGGCAAGGCGAGCGTGTTCAAGTACATCGCCGACGACTACCCGGGCAACATCGGCACGATCAGCGGCATCGTCGGCCTGGCCGGCGGCCTGGGCGGCTTCATCCTGCCGATCCTGTTCGGCGCGCTGATGGACCTGACCGGCGTGCGCTCCAGCGCCTTCATGCTGATGTACGGCGTGGTCTGGGTGTCGCTGATCTGGATGTACTGGACCGAGGTGCGCAGGACCGAGGTCATGGGCGAGCACGCGCCCGCCGCGCCGCTGGCGCGCAGCTACGCGCGCTGAAGCCCCGATTCACCGGAGATCCACGATGAGCACCACCACCACCGGCGCCGCCGCGCCGCAGCGCCGCAGCGGCGCCGACATCGCCGACTGGCGCCCCGAAGACGACGCGTTCTGGGACAGCACCGGCAAGCGCATCGCCTACCGCAACCTGTGGATCTCGGTGCCGGCGCTGCTGTGCGGCTTCGCGGTGTGGGGCATGTGGGGGATCATCGCGGTGCAGATGCTGAACCTGGGCTTCCCGTTCAGCCAGCAGCAGCTGTTCACGCTGACGGCGATCGCCGGCATCGCCGGCGCGACGATGCGCATCCCGTCGTCGTTCTTCATCCGGCTGGCCGGCGGGCGCAACACGATCTTCCTGACGACCTCGATGCTGCTCGCGCCGGCGATCGGCACCGGCATCGTGCTGCAGCACCCCGAGTGGCCGCTGTGGAGCTTCCAGCTGATGGCGCTGTGGTGCGGCGTCGGCGGCGGCAACTTCGCGTCGTCGATGTCCAACATCAGCACCTTCTTCCCGAAGCGGCTGCAGGGCACCGCGCTCGGGCTGAACGCGGGCCTGGGCAACTTCGGCGTGACGACGATGCAGATCGTCATTCCGCTCGTGATGACGGTGCCGCTGCTGGGCGCGATCGGCGGCGCGCCCGAGACGCTGATCAAGGAAAGCGGCTGGATCTTCGGCAAGATCGCCGCCGGCACGCCGACCTGGATCCAGAACGCCGGCTTCACCTGGGTGTTCTCGCTGGTGCCGCTGTCGATCCTGTGCTGGTTCGGCATGAACAACCTGAAGACGGTGTCGCCCGACACCGGCTCGCCGATCGTCGCCTTCGTCAAGGTCACGTGGCTGTACACCCTCGCCTTCATCCCGGCGATCCTGGGGCTGTGGCTGTACCTGCCGCCGCCCACCGGCGTCGGCCTGATCAGCATGTGGGTGTCGATCCCGCTGGACATCATCCTGGCGCTCACCATCATGAAGCTCGCCGCCTTCGGGCCGATGAAGGAGGCGGTCACCAAGCAGTACGCGATCTTCAAGGACAAGCACACCTGGAGCCTGACGGCGCTGTACATCGTCACCTTCGGCTCCTTCATCGGCTTCTCGATGGCGCTGCCGCTGGCGATGAAGGTGATCTTCGACGTGATCCACGTGCCCGACGCCGCCGGCGTGATGACGCACACGAAGCACAACCCGAACGCGCTGCCGATCCTGGCCTATGCGTGGATCGGGCCCTTCGTCGGCGCCGCGGTGCGGCCGATCGGCGGCTGGATCTCCGACAAGTGGGGCGGCTCGATCGTCACCCAGGTGATCTCGGTGGTGATGGTGGGCGCCTCGATCGCGGTCGGCTACGTGATGAAGCTGGCCTATGCGTCGGCCACGCCCGAGGCGTATTTCCCGGCTTTCCTCGGACTGTTCCTGCTGCTGTTCGCCGCCAGCGGCATCGGCAACGGCTCGACCTTCCGCACCATCGGCGTGATCTTCGACCGTACCCAGGCCGGGCCGGTGCTGGGCTGGACTTCGGCGGTCGCCGCCTACGGTGCCTTCGTCGCGCCGATCGTGATCGGCGAGCAGATCAAGGCCGGCACACCCGAGCGCGCGATGTACGGCTTCGCGGTGTTCTACGCCGCCTGCCTGGTGCTGAACTGGTGGTTCTACCTGCGCCGCGGCGCCTACGTGAAGAACCCCTGAGGAGACCCGCTCCCGAGCCGCCATGACCGCCATGCAGCTGATCCACGGCTGGAACCCCGACGACCCGGGGTACTGGCGCGACCAGGGCGCACGCATCGCCCGGCGCAACCTGTGGGTGTCGGTGCCGGCGCTGGTGCTGGCCTTCGCGGTGTGGATGGTGTGGTCGGCGGTGGTGGTCGAGCTGCCGGCGGCGGGCTTCCGCTATTCGTCGAACCAGCTGTTCTGGCTGGCCGCGCTGCCGGCGCTGAGCGGCGCGACGCTGCGCATCGTCTACGCGTTCGCGGTGGCGGCCTTCGGCGGCCGGCGCTTCAACACGCTCGCCACCGCCAGCCTGCTGCTGCCGGCGCTGGGCATCGGCTTCGCGGTGCAGCAGCCCGACACGCCCTACGAGTGGATGGTCGCGCTGGCGATGCTGTGCGGGCTGGGCGGCGGCAACTTCGCCAGCTCGATGGCGCACGTCAGCTTCTTCTATCCGGTGCCGCGCAAGGGCTCCGCGCTCGGGCTGAACGCGGGCCTGGGCAATCTCGGCGTTGCGCTGGCGCAGCTGGTGGTGCCGGCGGTGGTCGGCGTGGGCCTGTTCGGCGCGATCGGCGGCGCGCCGCAGACCGGCGCATCGGGCCAGCCGATCTGGCTGCAGAACGCCGGCTTCGTCTGGGTGCCGTTCATCGCGCTGGCCGCGCTGGGCTGCTGGTTCGGCATGGACGATCTGGCCGACCAGCGCGGCAGCTTCGCCGAGCAGGCGCTGATCTTCCGCCGCCGCCATACCTGGCTGCTGTGTCTGCTGTACCTGGGCACCTTCGGCAGCGTGATCGGGCTGTCGGCCGGCGCGCCGCTGCTGGCGGCCACGCTGTTCCCGTCGGCGGCGGTGCTGCAGATCGCCTGGATCGGGCCGCTGGCCGCCGGGTTGCTGCGCCCGCTGGGCGGCTGGCTCGCCGACCGCCGCGGCGGCGCGCGCGTCACGCTGTGGACCTTTGCCGCGCTGATCATCGGCGTGGCCGGGCTGCTCGCCAGCCTGCCGCGCGCCGGCTCTGCCGGCAGCTGGCCGGGCGCTGCCGGCGCCTTCGGCCTGCTGTTCGCGGCCGCGGGCATCGGCACCGGCAGCAGCCTGCGCATGATCCCGATCGCCTACATCGGCGCGCGCCAGCGCGCCGCCGGCCCGCTGCCGGCCGCGCGCGCGCGCGCGGCAAGCGACGGCAACCGCGAAGGCGCTGCCGCGCTCGGCTTTGCCGGCGCGATCGGCGCGTATGGCGGCTTCTTCGTGCCCAAGGCCTGGGGCACCTCGATCACCTTGACCGGCGGCCCCGACGCCGCGCTGCAGGCTTTCGCCGTTTTCTACCTGGTCTGCCTGGCCGTCACCTGGTGGTGGTTCGCCCGCCGCTTCGCGCCGCTGCCGTGCTGACCGTTCGTCGCGTTCGTCGCGTTCGTTCCGTTCGTTGCTGAGGACTCGCACATGAGCCACTTCCTCGACCGCCTGGTCTACTTCAAGCTGCCCAAGGAGCCCTTCGCGGGCGGCCACGGCCGGACAACCGGCGAAGACCGCACCTGGGAGGACGCGTACCGCAACCGCTGGGCGCACGACAAGATCGTGCGCTCGACGCACGGCGTCAACTGCACCGGCTCGTGCAGCTGGAAGATCTACGTGAAGGGCGGCATCGTCACCTGGGAGACGCAGCAGACCGACTACCCGCGCACCCGCTGGGACATGCCCAACCACGAGCCGCGCGGCTGCGCGCGCGGCGCCAGCTACAGCTGGTACCTGTACAGCGCCAACCGGCTGAAGTACCCGATGGTGCGCGGCCGGCTGCTCGAGCGCTGGCGCGCGGCGCTGGCGGCGCACAAGGATCCGGTCGACGCCTGGGCGAGCCTGGTGGAGAACCCCGAGGCGCGGCGCGACTGGCAGAAGGTGCGCGGCATGGGCGGCTTCGTGCGCTCCAGCTGGGACGAGGTCAACCGGCTGATCGCCGCCGCCAACGTCTACACGATCAAGACCCACGGGCCCGACCGCGTGATCGGCTTCTCGCCGATCCCGGCGATGAGCATGATCAGCTACGCGGCGGGCGCGCGCTACCTGAGCCTGATCGGCGGCGTGTGCATGAGCTTCTACGACTGGTACTGCGACCTGCCGCCGTCGAGCCCGCAGGTCTGGGGCGAGCAGACCGACGTGCCCGAGAGCGCCGACTGGTACAACAGCAACTACATCATCGCCTGGGGCAGCAACGTGCCGCAGACGCGCACGCCCGATGCGCACTTCTTCACCGAGGTGCGCTACAAGGGCACCAAGATCGTGTCGATCAGCCCCGACTACTCCGAGGTCGCCAAGCTGGGCGACCTGTGGCTGCACCCGAAGCAGGGCACCGACGCCGCACTGGCGATGGCGATGGGCCACGTCGTGATGAAGGAGTTCTACTTCGACCGGCGCGCGCCGTACTTCGACGACTATGCGCGCCGCTACACCGACCTGCCGCTGCTGGTGATGCTGCGCGAGCACACCCTGCCCGGCGGCAGCACGACGCGGGTGCCCGACCGCTACCTGCGTGCGGGCGACTTCAACGGCAAGCTCGGCCAGGACAACAACCCCGAGTGGAAGACGGTGGCCTTCGACGCCAACGGCCGCGCGGTGCTGCCGCACGGCTCGATCGGCTTCCGCTGGGGCCCCGAGGGCCGCGGCGACGCCGGCAAGTGGAACCTCGAGGACAAGGAGGCGCGCCACGGCGAGGCGGTCAAGCTGAAGCTGTCGGTGCTGGACGACGCGCAGCAGGCACACGAAGTGGTCGAGGTCGGGCTGCCCTATTTCGGCGGCGTCGCGAACCCGCACTTCACCGCCAGCGAGCAGCAGGGCCCGGTGGTGCGCGCGAAGGTGCCGGCGGTGCGGCTGCGCCTGGGCGAGGACGGCCAGGCGCGCGACGCCTGGGTCGCGACCGTGTTCGACCTGCAGGCGGCGCAGTTCGGCATCGACCGCGGGCTGGGTTCGGGCGCGCGCGGCTACGACGACGATGCGCCGTACACCCCGGCCTGGCAGGAGCGCATCACCGGCGTGCCGCGCGAGCAGGTGATCACCGTCGCGCGCCAGTTCGCCGACAACGCCGAGAAGACCGAGGGCCGGTCGATGGTGATCATCGGCGCCGGCATGAACCACTGGTACCACTGCGACATGAACTATCGCGGGGTGATCAACCTGCTGATGCTGTGCGGCTGCATCGGCAAGAGCGGCGGCGGCTGGTCGCACTACGTGGGCCAGGAGAAGCTGCGCCCGCAGACCGGCTGGACCGCGCTGACCTTCGCGCTCGACTGGATCCGCCCGCCGCGCCAGCAGAACTCCACCAGCTTCTTCTATGCGCACACCGACCAGTGGCGCTACGAGCAGCTGCGCATGGAGGAGATCGCCTCGCCGCTGGCCGACAAGGCGCGCTTCGGCGGCCACATGATCGACTACAACGTGCGCGCCGAGCGCATGGGCTGGCTGCCGAGCGCGCCGCAGCTCAAGACCAACCCGCTGCAGGTGGTCAAGGACGCGACCGCCGCCGGGCTCGACCCGAAGGACTACGTGGTGCGCGGCCTGAAGGACGGCACGCTGCAGATGAGCTGCGAGGATCCCGACGCGCCGCAGAACTGGCCGCGCAACCTGTTCGTGTGGCGCAGCAACCTGCTGGGCAGCTCGGGCAAGGGCCACGAGTACTTCTGCAAGCACCTGCTGGGCACGACCAACGGCGTGCAGGGCAAGGGCCTGGGCCCGGGCGACGAGAAGCCGGCCGAAGTCAAGTGGCACGACCAGGCGCCCGAAGGCAAGCTCGACCTGCTGGTCACGCTCGACTTCCGCATGAGCACCACCTGCCTGTACAGCGACATCGTGCTGCCCACCGCCAGCTGGTACGAGAAGAACGACCTCAACACCAGCGACATGCACCCGTTCATCCACCCGTTGAGCACGGCAGTCGACCCGGTGTGGCAGAGCCGTTCCGACTGGGAGATCTACAAGGGCTTCGCCGAGGCCTTCAGCGAAGTCTGCGTGGGCCACCTCGGCGTCGAGAAGGAAGTGGTGCTGACGCCGCTGATGCACGACACCCCGGCCGAGCTGGCGCAAGCGGTGGACGTGAAGGAATGGAAGAAGGGCGAGTGCGAACTGATCCCGGGCAAGACCGCGCCGCAGATCGCGGTGCTCGAGCGCGACTACCCGAACACCTTCAAGCGCTTCACTGCGCTCGGGCCGCTGATGAACCGCATCGGCAACGGCGGCAAGGGCATCGCCTGGAACACCCAGACCGAGGTCACGCAGCTCGGCCAGCTCAACGGCATCACCACCGAGCCCGGCGCCACCCAGGGCATGCCGCGCATCGTGACCGACATCGACGCCTGCGAGGTGGTCCTGCAGCTCGCGCCCGAGACCAACGGCCATGTCGCGGTCAAGGCCTGGGAGGCGCTGGGCAAGGCCACCGGCCGCGAGCACGTGCACCTGGCGCTGCATCGCGAGGACGAGAAGATCCGCTTCCGCGACATCCAGGCGCAGCCGCGCAAGATCATCAGCTCGCCCACCTGGAGCGGCATCGAGAGCGAGACCGTGTCGTACAACGCCGGCTACACCAACGTGCACGAGCTGATCCCCTGGCGCACGCTGTCGGGGCGCCAGCAGTTCTACCAGGACCACGAATGGATGATCGCCTTCGGCGAGGGCTTCTCGAGCTACCGCCCGCCGGCGGACCTGAAGGCTACGAAGGCGATGCTCGGCGTGAAGTCCAACGGCCACAAGGAGGTGGTGCTGAACTTCATCACGCCGCACCAGAAGTGGGGCATCCACAGCACCTACAGCGACAACCTGCTGATGTTGACGCTCAACCGCGGCGGGCCGGTGATCTGGATCAGCGAGACCGACGCCAAGGCCGCCGGCATCGAGGACAACGACTGGGTGGAGCTGTTCAACCTCAACGGCGCGATCAGCGCGCGCGCGGTGGTCAGCCAGCGCGTGAAGCCCGGGATGACGATGATGTACCACGCGCAGGAGAAGATCATCAACGCGCCCGGCAGCGAGATCACCGGCACGCGCGGCGGCATCCACAACTCGGTGACGCGCGTGGTGCTCAAGCCCACGCACATGATCGGCGGCTATGCCCAGCTGAGCTACGGCTTCAACTACTACGGGACCATCGGCACCAACCGCGACGAGTTCGTGATCGTGCGCAAGATGCACAAGGTCGACTGGCTCGACACGCCGCGCGACGACTACCTCGCCCGCGCCTACCAGAGCCAGGGCGAGAACCCCTGAACCCGCGACCGATCAGCCAGGAGCAACCGCAATGAAAGTACGCGCACAGATCGGCATGGTGCTGAACCTCGACAAGTGCATCGGCTGCCACACCTGCAGCGTGACCTGCAAGAACGTGTGGACCAGCCGCCCGGGCGTCGAGTACGCGTGGTTCAACAACGTCGAGACCAAGCCCGGCATCGGCTACCCGAAGGAATGGGAGAACCAGGACAAGTGGAACGGCGGCTGGGTGCGCAGGTCCGACGGCTCGATCGTGCCGCGCCAGGGCGGCAAGTGGCAGCTGCTGCTGAAGATCTTCGCCAACCCGAACCTGCCGCAGATCGACGACTACTACGAGCCCTTCACCTTCGACTACGACCACCTGCACTCGGCGCCCGAGATGCACCACGCGCCCACCGCGCGGCCGCGCAGCCTGATCACCGGGCTGCGCATGGACAAGATCCAGTGGGGCCCGAACTGGGAGGAGATCCTCGGCGGCGAGTTCGCCAAACGCTCGAAGGACAAGAACTTCGACGAGGTGCAGAAGGACATCTACGGGCAGTTCGAGAGCACCTTCATGATGTACCTGCCGCGCCTGTGCGAGCACTGCCT
>JAFEFZ010000219.1 GCA_018240325.1 Pseudomonadota bacterium | reverse complement strand
GGCGCGGGCCGGATTGTGTCGCCGGCACCGCCCAGCACCGCATGCAGGCGATCCGCAGCCGGAAGCCGGGCGGTGGTCTTCAACGCGGATTCGAGGCTGCCGATGTGCGCGAGCATGCGCTCGCGCGCCAGCTCCAGATCACCGGTCTCCAGCGCATCGACGATGCGCACGTGCTCCTCGCAGGATTGCCGGGCGTCGTGGTCGGACTGGTACAGCGTGGCGACCAGCGAGGTGTGTGCGGTCAGGTCGCGCAGGATCCGGCGCAGCGCCTGGTGCCCCATGGCGCCCGCCAGGCAGACGTGGAAATCCGCCAGCAGGAAGGTGCGCCTGGCCACGTCGGAGCCCTCCAGCGCCTGCTGCTCCAGTGCCAGGTGGTCGCGCAGCGTGCGCACCACCGACTGCAGTGGCCGCCCCTCCTCGGCGGGGTCACCCCAGCCCGAGAGGATGCCCGCTTCCACCACGCGCCTCGCGGCGAAGGCGTCGCGGGCCTCCTCGAACGAAGGCGCGACTACGTACCAGCCCTTGCGCGGGCGCACCTCGACAAAACCACGCGACTGCAGCTGCATCAGGGCTTCCCGGATCAGCGTGCGGCTGACGCCGAACAGGTCCGCCAGTTCCTGCTCGCCGAGGCGTTCGCCCGGGGTCAGCTTCTGGCTGAGGATCGATTCGACGACGCGTTGCGTGATCTCGGATTGGCTGGTGGTCACGGTGGCGGTCGGATGGTCGCGGGACGTTCAGGCCACGAGTCTAGGCGCGGGCGCCAACTCGGCATCGGCGTCGTCCTCGGTTGCAATCACGTGGCGGCCGTCGAGCACCGCGTGGGCGCGCTCGCGGTCAATGTCGCCTTCCCACGCGGCGACGACCACGGTAGCGACCGCGTTGCCGGTGAAGTTGCCCAGCGCGCGGGCGATACCCATGAACCAGTCGACCGACAGCACCATCACCAGGCCGATCGCCGGGATGTCAGGGATCACCTGCAGCGTGGCCGCCAGCACGACGATCGCCGATCCCGGAACGCCGTGCGCGCCCTTGGACGTGACCAGCGCCACCAGCAGGATGGTCAGCAGGTGGCCCATCGTGATGTCGGTGTTGGTGGCCTGGGCGATGAACACGGCCGCCAGCGTGATGTAGATCGAGAACGCATCCAGGTTGAAGGAGTACCCGGTCGGGATCACCAGGCCGACGGTCGAATCCTTGATGCCCATGCGCTTGAGCTTGGACATTACCTGCGGCAGCACCGCGTCCGACGAGGTGGTCGCCAGCACGACCATCAGCTCCTCGCGCAGGTAGCGCAGCAGCTTGAAGATGTTGAATCCGGCAAGGCGCAGGATCAGCCCGAGGACGACGACCACGAAGATGACCACCGCTGCGTAGAACAGCACCACGAGCGAGCCGAGCTGCTTGAGCGAGCCGACCCCGAAGGCGCCGACGGTGTAGGCGATGGCGCCCAGAACGCCCAGCGGCGCCACGCGGATGATGATGCCCATGATCTTGAAGATCACGTGCGACAGCGAGTCGACGAAGCGGCTGATGGGCTCGCCGCGTTCGCCCAGCATCGCCAGCGCGCAGCCGAACAGGATCGCGAACAGCAGCACCTGCAGCACGTCGCCGGTGGCGAACGCGCCGCCCACCGTGTTCGGGATCAGGCGCACCAGGAAATCCACCACGCCGCCGCTGGACAGCTTGTGCGCGTTGTCGGTGTACGCGCTCAGTGCCGAGGCGTCTAGCTTGCTGGGGTCGATGTTCATGCCCGCGCCGGGCTGGAACACGATGCCCAGCACCAGCCCCAGTGCGAGCGCGATCGTGGTTACCACCTCGAAGTAGACGAGTGCCTTGACTCCCACGCGCCCGACGCGCCGTAGATCGCCGGTGCCGGAGATACCGTGCACCACGACGCAGAACACCAGCAGCGGAATCAGCATCTTGATCAGCTTGATGAAGCTGTCGCCCAGCGGCTTGAGCTTGACCGCGAACTCCGGCCAGACCATGCCGATAACGATCCCGGCCGCGAGTGCGACAAGAACCTGGCCGAACAGCGATTTCAGGAATCTCGACATGTACGTCTCCAGTGACGGGCATCCAGCCCCTTCTTGTACCCTACCCTTGCATACAACAATCATATGCAAACACCCCACCCTGTCGGATAGGGGTTTACGCGAATCTTGGACGGCAAGTCGCGGCAGCAGCCGTCACTGTGCGATCAGCTCGCCCAGCCTGCGGGCCGATGGTCGGATCCAGTTGAGGCGAATGCGGACGATCCGTTGGCTAGATGCCGTGGCACCGGATGTCTGTCTATTCCGTCCGGGTGTGCGTGCGAGCCCCGCCAGCCCACCATCCCGTAGGCGCAACCTCGGGCGCCCAGCTCGGCGCTGAGCTGCGGCCAGCACGCCGAAGTGGATGCCCGCATTCGCCAGCACCTCATGCTGCCGGCTCTTCTCTGCGCTGCGCATGCCCGCCAGCTTCTGACGATGATGCGCCACCAGGCGAAACTGGCGCATCTGCTGTGGCGGGATGAACGAGGCGAGCGGCAAACCCGCGCACTTCAGCGTGGACAGCCATTGCGCGTCTGCCAACTCGGTCTTGCGACCAGGCACTGCCTTGACGTGGCGCGCCCTGATCACCTACGCGACGATGCGCACCGCCTCCGGCGCCACAAACAGGCTCTTCCGGCCCTCTGTGCATACCCCCTTACGCTTCCAGCGCCGCCTGCGCCGCGGCCAGCCGCGCGATCGGCACCCTGAAGGGCGAGCAGCTCACGTAGTCGAGCCCGGCGCGGTGGAAGAAGGCCACCGACGCCGGGTCGCCGCCGTGCTCGCCGCACACGCCCATCTCCAGGCCCGGGCGCGCCGCCTTGCCGGCCTTGACCGCCTGCTCCACCAGCAGCCCCACGCCCTTGGCGTCGATGCTGCGGAACGGATCCTGCTCGTAGATCGCCGCCTTCAGGTAGGCCGGCAGGAAGCGGCTGGCGTCGTCGCGCGAGAAGCCCAGCGTCATCTGCGTCAGGTCGTTGGTGCCGAAGCTGAAAAACTCGGCCTCGGTGGCGATGCTGGCGGCCACCAGCGCGGCGCGCGGCGTCTCGATCATCGTGCCGATCAGGTAGTCGATCTGCTCGCCGCGGCGCGCGAACACTTCGCCCGCGGTGCGGCGGATCACGCCGGCCTGCGCGCGCAGCTCGCGCACCGTGCCCACCAGCGGCACCATGATCTCGCACTTGACCGCCGCGCCCTTGGCGCGCGCGTCGAGCGCCGCCTCCAGGATCGCGCGCGTCTGCATCTCGGTGATCTCGGGGTAGGTGATGCCGAGCCGGCAGCCGCGGTGGCCGAGCATCGGGTTGAATTCGGCCAGTTCCTCCACGCGCAGCCGGATGCGCGCCAGCGGCACGCCCATCTGCTCGGCCATCTGGCGCTGGCCGGCCTCGTCGTGCGGCACGAATTCGTGCAACGGCGGATCGAGCAGGCGGATCGTCACCGGCAGGCCGCTCATCTCGCGGAACAGACCTTCGAAGTCGGCGCGCTGGATCGGCAGCAGCTTGGCCAGCGCGCTGCGGCGGCCGGCTTCGTCCTCGGCCAGGATCATCTCGCGCATCGGCACGATGCGTTCGCCCTCGAAGAACATGTGCTCGGTGCGCGTCAGGCCGATGCCGGTGGCGCCGAAGCCGCGTGCCATGCGCGCTTCGGCCGGCGTGTCGGCGTTGGTGCGCACCTCGAGCCGCTTGTGTTTGTCGGCGAGCTGCATCAGCTTGCCGAAGTCGCCCGACAGCTCGGCGTCGCGGGTGGCGATGCGGCCGTCGTAGACCTCGCCGGTGGAGCCGTTCAGCGAGATCCAGTCGCCTTCGCTCCAGCTGCGCGCGCCGATGCTGAAGGTGCGCGCCTTGACGTCCACGTGCACCGCGCCCGCGCCCGACACGCAGCACTTGCCCATGCCGCGCGCCACCACCGCCGCATGACTGGTCATGCCGCCGCGCGCGGTCAGGATGCCGCGGGCCGCACTCATGCCGCGCAGGTCTTCGGGCGAGGTCTCCTGGCGCACCAGGATCACGTCGCGGCCGCGCCGGGCCCAGTCGTCGGCCTCGTCGGCGAAGAACACCACCTGGCCGCTGGCCGCACCGGGGCTGGCCGGCAGGCCGCGCGCGATGACTTCGGCCTGCTTCATCGCGGCCGCGTCGAACACCGGGTGCAGCAGGTCGTTCAGCCGCTCGGGCACCACGCGCTGCAGCGCCGTCTTCTCGTCGATCATGCCTTGCGCCAGCATCTCCATCGCGATGCGCACCATCGCCGTGCCGGTGCGCTTGCCGTTGCGCGTCTGCAGCATCCACAGCCGCCCTTCCTGGATCGTGAACTCCAGGTCCTGCATGTCGGTGAAGTGGTTCTCGAGCGCGGTCTCGGCCTGCAGCAGCTGGCGGTACATGTCGGGCATCAGCTCTTCGAGCGACGGGTACTTCGCGCGGCGCTCGTCCTCGCCGACCTGCGCCAGCTCGGCCCAGCGGCGCGAGCCGACCAGCGTGACCTGCTGCGGCGTGCGGATGCCGGCGACCACGTCCTCGCCCTGCGCGTTGACCAGGAACTCGCCGTTGAACAGGTCTTCGCCGGTGCCGGCGTCGCGGGTGAAGGCCACGCCGGTGGCGCTGGACTCGCCCAGGTTGCCGAACACCATCACCTGCACGTTGACCGCCGTGCCCCAGCTTTCGGGGATGTCGTTGAGCTCGCGGTACACACGTGCGCGCTCGTTGTTCCAGCTTTCGAACACCGCGGTGATCGAGCCCCACAGCTGCGCCCAGGGGTCGGCCGGGAAGTCCTGCCCGATGCGCGCGCGGATCAGCCCCTTGAAGCGCGCCACCAGCTCCTTCAGGTCGGCGGCGTTCAGCTCGGTGTCGAGCTTCACGCCGCGCTGCGCCTTGAGCTCGTCGATCACCACCTCGAAGGGGTCGTGCTCCTCCTTCGACGTGGGCTTCAGACCCATCACCACGTCGCCGTACATCTGGATGAAGCGGCGGTAGCTGTCCCAGGCGAAGCGCTCGTCGCCGGCGCGCCGTGCCAGGCCTTCGACCGCAGCGTCGTTCATGCCGAGGTTGAGCACCGTGTCCATCATGCCGGGCATCGACGCGCGCGCGCCCGAGCGCACGGACAGCAGCAGCGGGTCGGCGGCGTCGCCGAAGCGTTTGCCCATCTCGGCCTCGATCGCGGCGACGCCGGCGCGCACCTCGGCCTCGATCAGCGCGAGCGCCGCGTCGCGCCCCTGCTGCGTGTAGACGGTGCAGGCCTCGGTGGTGACGGTGAAGCCCGGCGGCACGGTGATGCCCAGCCGGCACATCTCGGCCAGGTTGGCGCCCTTGCCGCCGAGCAGGTTCTTCATCGCGGCGGTGCCGTCGGTGCGCTCGCGGCCGAACAGGTAGACGTATTGCGGGGTGGTGCTCATGGCGGTGGCGTCAACGATGGGTGGCGAAACTCGCGATCCTCGGCGAAGCCGACACGCATCGCGTTGCGCTGGGTCAACCGGCTGGGGTCGCCCTTCGGGGCTCCGCCGTTCGCTGCGCGATCCGCGAAGGACGGAACTCGAGCGACGGGGCCGCCGACGGGTTGGGGGTTCGCCGAAGAAGCGCACGGGTGATGCCGGCAAAGCCGACGAGGGGGTGGCCGGCGGAGTGCATAAGAATTTGGCTGAACGCAGCCGGCTGCCCCCTCGGCGGCTTTGCCTCAACGGCCCCGAAACGCAACGAAGAACCGCAGGCGTTCCGAGAGGCAGCACAGGCCCAGAACCGGACCGCTGCGATCGCTTGCCGAGAGCACTTCCCTTCAGCGGGCCGCAGCCAGCATCGGCGGCGTGATCAGCACCACGCCGCGCTCGGTCAGCGTGAAGCGCTCGCGGTCGCGCGCCGGGTCGACGCCCGCGGTGAAGCCGTCGGGCAGCACGCAGCCCTTGTCGACGATCGCGCGCTTCAGCGTCACGCCCCGGCCGATCACGACGTTGGGCAGCACCACCGCGTCTTCGAGCACGCTGCCGTCGCCGACGCGCACGTTGTAGAACAGGATCGAGCGCCGCACGCGCGCGCCGCTGACGATGCAGCCGCCGGAGACGAGCGAGTCGATCGCCACGCCGCGCCGGCCGGGGTCGTCGAACACGAACTTCGCGGGCGGCCGGTTCGGCTGGCGGCCGAGCATCGGCCAGGCGCCGTCGTACAGGTTCAGCTCGGGCACGACGTGGGTCAGGTCGAGGTTGGCCTCCCAGTACGCATCGAGCGTGCCGACGTCGCGCCAGTAGGGCCGGTCGCCGACCATGTTGACGCAGCTGGTCTCGAAGCGGTGCGCGTACACGCCCGCCTGAGCGATCAGGCGCGGGATCAGGTCGCGGCCGAAGTCATGGCTGGAGCCGGGATCGGCAGCGTCGCGGCGCAGCTCGTCGAACAGGAAGTCGGTGTCGAAGGCGTAGATGCCCATGCTCGCCAGCGAGCGTCCCGGCCGGCCGGGCACGGCGGCCGGCTGCGCCGGCTTCTCCTCGAAGGCGACGATGCGCCCCGAGCCGTCGACCGCCATCACGCCGAGCCCGCTCGCCTCCTCGCGCGGCACCTCGAGGCAGGCGACGCTCAGCGCCGCGCGGCGCTCCACGTGCTCGGCGAGCATCACGCCGTAGTCCATCTTGTAGACATGGTCGCCGCCGAGGATCACCACGTGGCGCGGCAGCGATTCGCACAGGATGTCCAGGTTCTGGTAGACGGCGTTGGCCGTGCCCGTGTACCAGCCCTCGTCGAGCTGCTGCTGCGCTGGCACGACTTCGACGTACTCGCCCAGCGTCGGCTCGAGGAAGCCCCAGCTGCGCTCGACGTGGCGGATCAGGCTCTGCGCCTTGTACTGCGTCAGCACCGCGACGCGGCGCAGGCCCGAATTCACGCAGTTGCCGAGTGCGAAGTCGATGATGCGCATCGTGCCGGCGAAGGGCAGCGCCGGCTTGGCGCGATGGTCGGTCAGGCCGTGCAGGCGGCTGCCGCGGCCGCCGGCGAGCACCAGCGCCGTCGTCTGCAGCGTCAGCGCGCGGTAGGGGTCGGTGGTGTGGCTCAATGTCGTTTCGTGTGGAACGCGACGGTCTCATTTGGCCGGTGCTGATACGAACGGGTGAGCCGGCAGGTGCTTGAGCTTGGACATGCGCAGGTAGGCAATCGCGATGAAGTTCGCGCTC
>JAFEFZ010000218.1 GCA_018240325.1 Pseudomonadota bacterium | reverse complement strand
TCGATGATAGCGAAACAACGCGCGCGGTGCCACCGACTTCGCGAGGGCGGCGAGCTCGCCCGCGAGGTCGGGGTGGAAGCGCGCCGGCGCCCCGGCGCGAACGCGGGCGAGGTCGGTGCACCACGAGTCGAGCCATTCGACCACGGCGACGAGGCAGTCGCGGCGCAACTCGCGCGGCACCTGCTCGATGCGCGCACCCCAGGCCGCAACGGACAGGCCGGCAGGGTCGGCGAAGGCGCCGAGCCAGCGCTCGCGCTCGGCGCGCGAGTCGCTGCCGGCGAGCGCGAGCGCGGCGAGCGGAGCGAAGCCGGCACGGGCAAGCGCCGAATCGGGCTCCGCAACACCGCGTCCGACGAGCCACGCCCGTGCGTCGGATGCCGAAGGCTGCGGGGCGACCAGCCGCTGGCAGCGGCTCAGCACCGTCGCCGGCAGCCTCCCGGGCTGCGATGCGACGAGGATCAGGAACGTATCCGCCGGCGGCTCCTCCAGGGTCTTCAGGAGCGCATTGGCTGCCGACGCATTCATCCGTTCAGCCGGATCGAGCAGCGCCACGCGGGCGCCGCCGCGGTGGCTCGTGACCTGCGACCATGCGGTGAGCGCGCGAATGGCGTCGACCTCGATCCACTGCTGCGGCTTCGCGTTGCCTTCGTCGTCGAGCTTCACCGGCTCGACGACGAAGAAGTCGGGATGCTGGCCGGCACGCACATAACCACAGCTGGGGCACTCGCCGCAGGCCGCGCCGTCCGCGCGCGGGCGCTCGCAGAGGAGCGCCGCGGCGAGAGCGTCGGCGAGCGCACGCTTGCCGATGCCCCGCCGACCGGTGACGATGAGCGCGTGCGGCCACGTCCCGCGCCGCGCGACCCACTGCGCGACGGTCTCGCGCTGCCACGGCAGGACCTCGCTCATCCGGCGCCGCAGATTGCGCCGACGATGCGCTGGAGCTCGGAGCGGATCTCCGCGACCGGGCGCGATGCATCGATCACGCGAAAACGCGCCGGGTCGGCGGCCGCGCGCGCGCAGTACGCGGCGCGGACGCGCTCGAAGAACGCGTCGGGCTCGCGCTCGAACTTGTCGACGGCGCCGCTTTCGACGCGCTCGACGCGCGCGCGGTCGCGGCGCTCGCGCGAGACCGCCTCGGGCACGTCGAAGAGCAGCGTCACATCGGGCGAAACGTCACCGACCACCTCGCGTTCGAGCGAAGCGATCAACGCCGCCGAAACGCCGTGACCGCCGCCCTGGTAGGCCCAGGTGGCGTCGGTGTAGCGATCGCACAGCACCCAGTCACCCCGCGCCAGCGCCGGAGCGATCGTATGCACGATGTGCTCGCGGCGCGCCGCGAACATGAGGAGCGTCTCGGTATCGTGCTCCATGCGCTCGTTCAGCACGACCGC
>JAFEFZ010000217.1 GCA_018240325.1 Pseudomonadota bacterium | reverse complement strand
CAGTGGATGTTTGCCGAAGAAGCGCGCTGGCGGTGCCGGCAAAGACGACGAGGGGGTAGTCGGCGGAGTGAATAAGAATTTGGCTGAACGCAGCCGGCTACCCCCTCGGCGGCTTTGCCTCAACGGTCCAAGAACGCAACGAAGAACAGCAGACGTTCCGAGAGGCAGGACAGGGCCGCGAACCGACAGCAAAGCGCCGGGTTTCATTTCACGGGCCCCGGCGCGCCGTCGCCTCGCTGCCAGCGCGACTGGCCGGCAACGAAGGCCTCGACCAGGTTGCGGTCGTCGGCCATGGTGATCCAGGCGAAGGCCTTCTCGTGCAGGTGCCGCGCGATCTGCTGGCGCCGCTGCGCCACCGCGCCGACCGCCCAGTCCCACACGCACAGGTCGGCAGTGGCGCCGGCTTCGAGCGAGCCGATCTCGTGCGCCAGGCCCAGCGCCTGCGCGGCGCCGCGGGTCGCGGCGTGCAGCAGCGCCCAGGCGCTGAGCTTGGTGCCGGCCAGCGCCTGCACCTGGTAGGCCGCGGCCATCGTGCGGATCATCGACAGGCTGGTGCCGCCGCCGACGTCGCTGGCTAGGCCGATCGCCACCCCCGCGTCCTCGGCCTCGGCCCAGCCGAACAGCCCGCTGCCGAGGAACAGGTTCGAGCTCGGGCTGTGCGCCAGCATCGCGCCGCGCTCGCGCAGCAGCGCGCGGTCGGCGGCGTCGATCCAGACGGCGTGCGCCAGCACCGTGCGCGCGTTCAGCAGGCCGAAGCGCTCGTACACGTCGAGGTAGCTGCGCGCCTGCGGGAACAGCTCGGCCACCCACTGCACCTCGGCGCGGTTCTCGGCGAGGTGCGTCTGCAGGTACAGCCCCGGGTGGCGCGCGAGCAACCGGCCCGCCATCGCCAACTGGGCGTCGCTGCTGGTCGGCGCGAAGCGCGGCGTCACCGCGTAGGCCAGCCGGCCGCGGCCGTGCCAGCGCGCGATCAGCGCCTCGCACTCGCGCTCGGCGCCCTCGACGTCGTCGCGCAGGCCGTCGGGCGCATGGCGGTCCATCAGCACCTTGCCGGCGACCACGCGCATGCCGCGCGCCTGCGCCGCGCCGAACAGCGCGTCCACCGACGCCGCGTGCACCGTCGGGAAGACGACTGCGCTCGTCGTGCCGTGAGCCAGCAGCGCGTCGAGGAAGGCGCTGGAGCCGCGCTCGGCCTGCGCCGGGTCGGCGAAGCGCTGCTCGGCCGGGAACGTGTAGGTCTCGAGCCAGTCGAGCAGTTGCGCGCCCCACGAGCCGATCACGTCGAGCTGCGGGCTGTGCACGTGGGTGTCGACGAAGCCGGGCAGGATCAGCCGGCCGGCGTGGTCGATGCGCGCCCAGCCTTCGCCGGGCGGCTCGGGCTGCGCGCCGACGATGCGCCCCGCGTCGATCAGCAGCCAGTGGTCGGGCCGGAAGCGCAGCGCCGTGCTGTCGGGGTCGGCGCGCGCCGGCTGCGCCGTGAAGTCGAGCAGGTCGCCGCGCAGCGCCAGGCGTTGCGGGTGGGTCATGGGCGGCTCCCGGCCAGGTCGCGCGCGACCTCGCGCATCTGCTCGCGCAGCCAGCGCAGCGGCGGCGCCGCGTGGCTGCGCTCGTGCCACAGCATGTAGTACGACATCGGCGGGAACGGCACCGGGCAGCGCAGGATGCGCAAGTCCAGCGCGTCGGCGTAGCGGCTGCAGAACAGCCGCCCGGTGGTCAGCAGCAGCCGGCTGCGCGCGACCATCATCGGGATCAGGCCGAAGTGCGCTGCGCGCACGGCGATGTTGCGCTTCAGGCCCTGCGTGGCGAGATGCTGGTCGATCACGCCGGGCGCGCCCGCATGCAGCGCGATCGGCGCGACATGCTCGCATTGCAGATAGCGCTCGACCGTCCAGCTGCGCGGGTTGCGCGCGGCCGGGTGATCGGCGGCCGCCAGGCACACCACCTCGTCGTCGATCAACCGGCCGAGGTGCAGCTCCTCGGGCGGCTGCAGCCAGTTGCCGACCACCAGGTCGATGTCGCCGGCGGCGAGCTTGCGCCGGTAGTCGAACTCGGCCGACAGCGGATGGAACTCGATCTGCGCGAGCGGCGCCGCCGCCTTCAGCCGCTGCACCACGCCGGGCAGGAACATCGGGTCGAGGTAGTCGCTGGCGGCGATGCGGTAGGTGAGCGCGCTGCGTGCCGGCTCGAAGCGGCCGGCGCGCTGCTGCGGCGCGAACAGCGTCTCGGCTTCGCGCAGCAGGCGCGCCGCCGGCTCGAGCATCGCCAGCGCCGCATCGGTGGGCGCCAGGCCCGCCCCGGAGCGCACCAGCAGCGCGTCGCCGGTCAGCTCGCGCAGCCGCTTCAGCTGCGCGCTGACCATCGGCTGCGTGCTTTGCAGCCGCAGCGCAGCACGGGAGACACTGCGTTCGGTGATCACGGTGTGCAAGACCCTCACGAGATGGAGGTCGATGTTGGCGATTTCCCGGCGCTGCGTCATACGGTTGGGCTTATAGCGGTCTATCGCCTGCGCGCATATCGGGCGGCGCCCGAAGCGTTACTGTTCGGCCTGCGACGCCCCTCCCGAGGACCTGTCATGAGCACCCGCCCGATCCGCTTCGTCCACCGCGGCCGCATCGTCGAGGTCGAAGGCGCGCCCGTCACGCGCAGCGTGCTCGACTGGCTGCGCGAGGACGCGCGCTGCACCGGCACCAAGGAAGGCTGCGCCGAGGGCGACTGCGGCGCCTGCACCGTGATCGTCGCCGAACTGGCCGACGCCGCGAGCGGCAGCGCGCAGGCGGCCGTCGTCGGCGGCCTGTCGCTGCGCCCGGTCAACGCGTGCATCCGCTTCCTGCCCACGCTGGACGGCAAGGCGCTGCTGACGGTGGAGGACGTGACCGCGCTGGGCGGCGGCGCGCTGCACCCGGTGCAGCAGGCGCTGGTCGAGTGCCACGGCTCGCAGTGCGGCTTCTGCACGCCGGGCTTCGTGATGACGATGACGGCGTCCTACGAGCAGCACCGCGAAGCCGGCGACCTGCCCAGCCGCGCCCGGCTGGCCGACGAGCTGGCCGGCAACCTGTGTCGCTGCACCGGCTACCGGCCGATCCTCGATGCCGGCCAGCGCATGTTCGAGTTGCCGGACAAGCGCCTGGACACGCGGCCGATCGTCGAGCTGCTGCGCACGCTGCACGCCGACCCGGCGCTCGAGTACGCGGCGCCGAACCCGGCGGTCGTGGCCGACGGCGCAGCGCGCACCGACCGCTTCCACGCACCGCGCACGCTGGCCGATTTCGCGGCGCTGCGTGCAGCCAGGCCCGACGCGCGGCTGCTCGCCGGCTGCACCGACATCGGGTTGTGGGTGACCAAGCAGTTCCGCGACCTCGGCGACATCGTCTGGCTCGGCGAAGTGGCCGAACTCAGGCGCATCGTGGTGGCCGGCGGCTGCCTCGAGATCGGCGCGGGCGCGCCGCTGGAGGATGCATGGGCAGCGCTCGCCGCGCACTGGCCGCAGTTGAACGAAGCCTGGCTGCGCTTCGCCGGACCGCCGGTGCGCCACGCGGGCACGATGGGCGGCAACGTCGCCAACGGCTCGCCGATCGGCGACAGCGCTCCCGTGCTGATCGCGCTGGGCGCGTCGATCCTGCTGCGCCGCGGCGCGGCGACGCGCGAGATGGCGCTCGAGGATTTCTACCTCGACTACATGAAGAATCAGCTGCAGCCGGGCGAATTCGTGCAGGCGCTGCGCGTGCCGCTGCCGCAGCCGCAGCAGCGGCTGCGCGCCTACAAGATCAGCAAGCGCTACGACTGCGACATCTCGGGCCTGTTCGCGGCGCTGTGCCTGGACCTGGAGGGTGACCACGTGCGCGCAGCGCGCTTCGCCTTCGGCGGCATGGCGGCGATCGTCAAGCGGGCGAAGGGTGCAGAGGCGGCGGTCATCGGCCGGCGCTGGGACGAGGCTGCGATGCGCGCGGCGCAGGCGGCGCTCGACCACGACTACACGCCGCTGACCGACCTGCGCGCCGGCGCCGACTATCGGCGGCAGGCGGCGCGCGGCCTGCTCGAGCGCTTCTGGCTCGAGACGCGGCCCGAGGCGCCGGTGGCGGCCGCCAGCGTGTGGGCGGCTGCCGAGGCTTGAGAAGGGCCGGCGTGAACCCCGATCGTTCGTTGTCGGCTCGCGGCCCAAAGCGGCCGCAGGCCGCTTTGGGCCTGACGGTCCATATGCACGGCTCCCCCGAGCCCCCTCCGAGAGGGGGCTCCAGTTCGTTTGACGAGTCGGCCTGCCGGCCGACGGACCGTGATGTCTCCCTCGCGCCAGCTGCACGCTG
>JAFEFZ010000216.1 GCA_018240325.1 Pseudomonadota bacterium | reverse complement strand
TCGCCGCAGCTCGGGTTGCGCCCGCGCGCCTCGTGCGTGGGCGCCGGCATCGGGCCGAAGTGCCGCGGCGCACGCTTGTGCTCGAGCACCAGGTCCTGGTACAGGTCGTCGATCGGCTCGCTCACCTGAGCTTCTCCAGCGCATGGGCGACGCCGTCGGCCAGGCGCTCGACCTCGTCCAGCGAGTTGTAGATCGCGAACGACGCGCGCGTGGTCGGCCCGAAGCCCAGGCATTCGAGCAGCGGTTGCGCGCAGTGGTGGCCGGTGCGCACGGCGATGCCGCGGTGGTCGAGCAGCGTGCCCAGGTCGTGCGGATGCGCGTCTTCGGCGACGAAGGACACGATCGCGGTGCGCTCGCAGCCGGGCGACAGCACCCGCAGCCGCGGCAGCGACGCCAGCCGCTGCACCGCATGGCGGCGCAGCGCGCACACATGGTCGTCGATCACCGCGCGGCCGACCGCATCGATCCAGCGCGCGGCCGCCGCCATGCCGACCGCGCCGCCGACGTTGGGCGTGCCGCCTTCGAGCCGGGCCGGCAGGTCGGCGAAGCTCGCTTCCTGCTCGCTGACCCACTCGACCATGTCGCCGCCCAGGCGCAGCGGCGCGAGCCGCTCGAGCGCACGGCGCCGGCCGACGAGTGCGCCGATGCCCATCGGCCCGTACATCTTGTGGCCGGAGAAGGCCATGAAGTCGCAGGCGATCGCGTCCAGCCGCGGCACTTCGTGCGCCACCGCCTGCGCGGCGTCGAGCACGGTGAGCGCGCCGGCTTCGGCCGCCAGCGCCAGCAGCGCCTCGTAGGGCGGGCGCTCGCCGCTGGCGTTGGCGCAGGCGGTGACCGAGAACACCCGGGTGCGCGGCCCGAGCAGCGGCTTCAGCGCGGCGGGGTCCAGCCGGCCCTGCGCATCGGGGCGCAGCACGCGCAGCCTGGCGCCGCTGCGCCGCGCCGCCACCTGCCAGGGCACCAGGTTCGCGTGGTGCTCGAGCGCGCTGACCACGATCTCGTCGCCCGGCTGCAGCACCGCGGCGCCCAGCCCGGCATCGGACAGGCCGTGCGCGACCAGGTTCAGCGCTTCGGTGGTGCCCGAGGTGAAGACCAGCTCGTGTTCGGAGCCTGCGCCGACGAAGGCCCTGAGCGTCGCGCGTGCATCGTCGAAGGCATCGGTCGAGCGCTGGCTGAGCGTGTGCACGCCGCGGTGGATGTTGGCGCGGCTGCGGAGCTCGAAGCCGACGACGGCGTCGATCACCGCCTGCGGCATGTGCGTGGTGGCGGCGTTGTCCAGGTAGGCCAGCGGCTGGCCGTGCACCTGTTGCGCCAGGCCCGGGAACTGCGCGACGTAGGGGTTGGCCGCGTGCAGGGCCGCGGCCTGCAGCGCCGGCCGCTCACCCATGGCTGGCCTCCTTCGCCGGTGCGGCAGCGCCCAGGTGCGCCGCGACCGCATCGTGCAGCGCTGCTTCCAGGCTCAGCCCCTCGGGCAGCGCGTCGTCGTCGAC
>JAFEFZ010000215.1 GCA_018240325.1 Pseudomonadota bacterium | reverse complement strand
GTGTTCCACTCTGTGCAGCACTTAAGAAAACCGATGGATTTGTCGTCCTGGCTAGGCGCAAACCGCAGCGATGCCCAGTGGCATCGCGAGGATTTGCAACGACGCCAGGGCGGCAAAGGCGCGGCTTTGTGTGCTGCATAGCGTGGAACACTGCACTAGCATCGCCGCATGACGGTCGCCGCCAAGGCCATGGGCCTGCTTGTCTCCTTCGTCGCGCGCCTGATCACCGGCGCGCAGGGCCATTGGCGCGGCTGCCCGCCCGAGGCGCTGCAGCGCATCTACTTCGCCAACCACCAGAGCCACTTCGACTGGGTGCTGATCTGGGCGGCGCTGCCCGGCGACCTGCGCGTGCGCACGCGCCCGATCGCCGCGCGCGACTACTGGACCACGGGCCGCTTCAAGCACTGGCTCACGCGCGAGGTGTTCCACGCGGTCTACGTGGCGCGCCAGCGCACCGACGACCAGGACCCGCTCGAGCCGCTGGCCGAGGCGCTGCAGCAGGGCGATTCGCTGGTGATCTTCCCCGAGGGCACGCGCAGCAACAAGGGCGACCCGCAGCCCTTCAAGAGCGGCCTGTACCACCTGGCCGAGCAGTTCCCGGGCGTGCAGTTGATCCCGGTGTGGATCGACAACGTGCAGCGCGTGATGCCCAAGGGCGAGGTGGTGCCGGTGCCGATCCTGTGCACCGCGACCTTCGGCGCGCCGATGCGGCTCGAACCCGGCGAAGACAAGCGCGCCTTCCTCGACCGCGCGCGCGACGCGGTGATCGGGCTGCGGCCGACGCCGGCATGAACGCCCTGCGCACGCTGTCGGCCGAGCGCCAGGTGGCGCTGCTGTTCGTCGCGCTGTTCGGCGCGGTGGTGCTGGCGAGCCTCGCCGTGTTCGTCGGCTGGATGCGCGCGCAGTCGGCGGCCGACGCCGATCTCGCCGCCAACGAAAGGCTCGAGCGCCTGCTGCGCGACGTGCGCGCGCTGTGGATCGGCGCGACGGTGTTCTGGCTGTCGTGGCTCGCGGGCCCGGTGGGCGCGACGCTGCTGTTCGGCGCCTTCTCGTTCCTGGCGCTGCGCGAGTTCATCACGCTGGTGCACACCCGGCGCAGCGACCACCGCAGCCTGATCCTCGCGTTCTTCATCGTGCTGCCGCTGCAGTACCTGCTGGTGGGGCTGCGCACCTTCGACCTGTTCACCGTGTTCATCCCGGTCTACGTGTTCCTGGCGATTCCGGCGCTGAGCGCGCTGGCCGGCGACCCCGAGCGCTTCCTCGAGCGCAACGCCAAGATCCAGTGGGGCGTCATGGTGTGCGTGTTCGGGTTGAGCCACGCACCCGCGCTGCTGCTGCTGGACATGCCGCGCTACGGCGACCGCGGCGCCTTCCTGGTGTTCTTCCTGGTGGTCACCACCGCCACCGCGCAGATCGTGCAGGAGCTGATGAGCCGCTGGCTGCGCCGCCGCCCGGTGGCGCGCCACATCGACCGCTCGTTCTCGTACCGCGCCTGGGGCAGCGGCGCGGCGGCCGCGGCACTGGTGGGCGGCGCGCTGGTGTGGATCACGCCGTTCCGGCTGCTGCCGACGATGGCGATGGCCGGCGCGGTGGCCGCCTGCGGCACGCTCGGCGACTTCGTGATGCGCGCGCTCAAGAAGGACGCCGGCGTGCAGACCTGGGGCAACCACCCGTCGATCACCGGCGCGGTCGGGCTGCTCGACCGGGTGGCGCCGCTGTGCTTCGCGGCGCCGGTGTTTTTCCACTCGGTGCGCTGGTACGCCGGCGTCGCGCCGTGATCGGCCGCGTGCTCGGCGTCGACCCGGGGCTGCGCTGCACCGGCTTCGGCGTGATCGACGTCGACGGCCGGCACGCCGCCTACGTCGCCAGCGGCACGATCCGCACGCAGGAGGCGCCCGCCGGCGACCTGCCGGCGCGGCTGAAGCTGATCTACGACGGCGTGCGCGAAGTCGTCGACACCTGGCGGCCGACCTGCGCGTCGGTCGAGATCGTGTTCGTCAACGTCAACCCGCAGAGCACGCTGCTGCTCGGGCAGGCACGCGGCGCGGCGCTCGCCGGGCTGGTGGCCGGCGCGCTGCCGGTGGCCGAATACACCGCGCTGCAGATGAAGAAGGCGATCGTCGGCCACGGCCACGCCACCAAGGACCAGGTGCAGCAGATGGTCGCGCGGCTGCTGGCGCTGCCGGGGCTGCCCGGGCCCGACGCCGCCGACGCGCTCGGCCTGGCGATCGCGCACGGCCACGCGGCGACCACGCTCGACGCGATCGCGCGCACGACCCCGCTGCGCCGGCGCGCGCACGCGCTGTACGGGCGCGGCCGCAGCTACCGCCACGCTGCCTGCGCCCCTGGTTGCCCATCGCCGCGCCGCCGAGCATTGCCATGACCGCCCCCGTCGCCACCCGCTGGATCCCCATCGCCGGCAGCGCCGGCAGCTTCGACGCGTACCTCGCGCTGCCGCCGGCCCGCACCGGGCCGGGCTTGCTGCTGCTGCAGGAGATCTTCGGCGTCAACGCGCACATCCGCGCGGTCGCCCGGCAGTACGCGCTGGCCGGCTTCGTCGTGCTCGCGCCCGATGTGTTCTGGCAGCAGCAGCGCCGGCTGGACATCGGCTACGCGCCCGAGGACATCCGGCGCGGGCGCGCGCTGGCCGCCGCTGCCGACCGCAGCGCGCTGCAGCGCGACCTGGCCGACAGCACGGCCGCGCTGCGCGCGCTGCCGCAGGTGCAGGGCCGCGGCGTGGGCGCGCTCGGCTGGTGCATGGGCGGGCGCCAGGCCTTCGTCGCCGCCGCCACCGCCGGGGTCGACGCCGCGGTCGCCTACTATGGCGGCGGCATCCAGGGCATGCTGGAACTGGCGCCGAAGATCGATTGCCCGATGCAGTTCCACTACGGCGCGCTCGACCCGAACATCCCGCTTGCCGCGGTCGAGCAGGTGCGCGCGGCGATGGCCGGCAAGCCGGCGGACGTCTTCGTCTACGACCACGCCGACCACGGCTTCAACTGCTGGGCGCGCAAGTCGTACCACGCCGCCAGCGCCGCGCTGGCGCATGGCCGCACGCTGCAGTTCCTGGCCGAGCGGCTGTTCTGAACGCCCCAGGCCGGGCTGCCGCCCGGCCTGCGCAAGCAGGCGCCCTTGCGCGATGCGGCGCGCAGCCGCGCGCCGCCCGGCCGCCGCGCGCTGATCCACACCGGCGACAGCATCTACATCGACGCCACCGCCGGCTTGTTCGACCCGCAACTCGTGGCCGACGGCAGCGCGGCTAACGAGAGCGGCCGCGGCGACGCGCTGCGCGACGCGCTGCGCCGCGCCTACCGGCACACGCGCGGCAGCCTGTACCGCAGCGTCACGCAGCGGCTGCAGCTGATCGACAACTGGGAGCCCTCGCTCGACGCCGCGCGGCAGCAGGCGCTGCAGCAGCGGCTGGACATCGACCGCGAAGTCTTCATCGAGCGCGCGCTGCTGCTGGCGGCACCGCCGGCGCCG
>JAFEFZ010000214.1 GCA_018240325.1 Pseudomonadota bacterium | reverse complement strand
CCGGCGGGGCGCGGCCGGCAGCGGCCGAAGCTGCGGCCGAAGCGCCGGGCGGTGCAGCGGCCGCCGGCGCAGCCGAAGGGCCGGCCGCGGGGGCCGCCGGGCAGGCGGCGGCACCCCTCGCGGCCGGGGCACGGCGTTGATCGACCTGCTGCTGGCCTTTGCCGACGAGCGGCCGCTGGCGCGCCGGCTGGCGGCGGCTGCGGGCCTGCCGCTGCGGCTGGTCGAGCGCCATGCCTTCCCCGACGGCGAGACCCGGCTGCGGCTGCCGCCGGCGCTGCCGCCGCGGGTGGCGCTGCTGCGCGGCCTGCAGCGGCCCAACGAGCGGCTCGCCGAGCTGCTGATCGCCGCGCCGGCGGCGCGCGAGCTGGGTGCGCAGCGGCTGCTGCTGGTGTGCCCGTACCTCGGCTACATGCGCCAGGACATGGCCTTCCGCCCGGGCGAGGCGGTCAGCCAGCGCCACGTGGGCGCGGCGCTGGCGCAGTGGTTCGACGCGGTGCTCACCGTCGATCCGCACCTGCACCGCGTGGCGTCGATGGACGAGGTGGTGCCCGGCCGGCGCAGCGTCGCGCTGAGCGCGGCGCCGCTGCTGGGTGCGCTGGCGGCGCGGCGCGCCCGCCGGCCGATCCTGCTCGGCCCCGATGCCGAGGCCGAACCGTGGGTGCGCGCCGCCGCGCAGGCGCAGCAGCTCGAGCACGCCACCTGCCGCAAGCAGCGGCGCGGCGACCGCCAGGTCAGCGTCGCGCTGCCGCCGCTGGACTACGCCGGCCGCGACGTGGTGCTGGTCGACGATGTGGCCAGCACCGGCCGCACGCTGGTCGCCACCGCGCGGGCCTTGTATGCGCGCGGCGCGGCGGCAGTCGACGTGGCGGTGACCCACGCGCTGTTCGTCGGCGATGCCGGGCCGGTGCTGGCGCGCGCCGGCATCCGCCGCGTGTGGAGCAGCGACACCGTGCCGCACCCGAGCAACGCGGTGTCGGTGGCGCCGCTGCTGGCGGCGGCGCTGCGCGACTTGTAGTGCCGCGGCCCGCCGTCGGCCGCCCGGTGCGGCCGGGCGAGGCCGGGTGCGCAGCCCGGCCGGCGTGCAGTTTGCCGGCATCGCCGGGCGAAGGGCGCGCGGCTGCCGTTCAAGGCCGCCGCCGCCGCTGCCGATAAGCCCGTGGGAATCCGGGATCCGTCCCGGGTGCCGCCAATCACGGGGCCAGACGATGACGGGCAAGATCGCCATAGACGAGTTGCAGGTGGGCATGTTCGTCCACCTCGACCTGGGTTGGATGCAGCACCCCTTTCCGGTCGGCAGCTTCCGCATCACCCAGGCGCAGCAGATCGACAAGATCCGCCGGCTGGGGCTCAAGCAACTGCGCTGGTGCCCCGAGAAGAGCCTGCTCGAGCCGCGCGCCGCTGCGGTGCTGCCGCTGCCGGCGGATGCGGCCGACGGCGAGCCCGGCAGCGGCGCGGCCGTCCCCGAGACCGCCGCGCAGGCCGCCGAGCGCGGGCGGCGCGAGCAGCTGGCCGCGCAGCGCGCGTCGGCGCAGTTGTGCCAGCGCCAGTTCGACGAAGCCGGCGCGGCCTGGGCGGCGGCCCAGGCCAGCGTGCTCGAGCAGCCGCAACAGGCGCGCGTGCAGACCGAGGCGCTGGCGCGCGCGCTGCTGGACAAGATGCTGGTCGACGGCGACATGTGCATCCAGCTGATCGGCGCCAACGCCGGCGACGCCGCCGGCTCGCACGCGATGAACGTGGCCGTGGTCTCGCTGCTGATGGGGCGCGTGTGCGGCCTGTCCGGCGAGGAGATGCTCGACCTGGGCACGGGCGCGCTGATGCACGACGTGGGCAAGCTCAGCCTGCCCGCGGCGGTGCGCGCGGCCGACGACGCGATGAGCCGCGACGACCTGGCCGCCTACCGCAGCCACGTCGCGCAGGGCGTGCTGCACGGCAAGCGCATGGGCCTGGCGCCGGGCGCGCTGCTGGTGCTGGCGCAGCACCACGAGCACGCCGACGGCAGCGGCTTCCCGATGCGCGTGAAGGCCGACCGCATGTCCACCGCGGCGCGCATCGTCGCGCTCGTCAACTGCTACGACAACCTGTGCAACCCGGCGCGCATGGCCTGCGCGCTCACGCCGCACGAGGCGCTGTCGTGGCTGTTCGCGCAGGCGAAGTCGCAGTTCGACGCCGGCCTGATGAACGCCTTCATCCGCATGATGGGCGTGTATCCGGCCGGGTCGGTGGTGCAGCTCACCGACGACCGCTACGCGATCGTGATGAGCGTGAACTCGACCCGCCCGCTCAAGCCCAACGTGCTGGTGCACGACCCGGCCACGCCGCGCGAGGAGGCGCTGTACCTGAGCCTGACGGGCACGCCCGACCTGG
>JAFEFZ010000213.1 GCA_018240325.1 Pseudomonadota bacterium | reverse complement strand
GAGGGCGGCGGCCGGGGGGGGGAGCCGGGGCGGGAGGGGGGGCAGGGGCAGGAACGGGGGCGGTGGCGGTGGCGGGGGCGGTGGCGGTGGCGGTGGCGGTGGCGGTGGCGGTGGCGGTCGCGATGCTGCCATGCCCGCGCCCGTTGCGGGTACACCGCGCCGCCCTCCCGGTGACAGCGCCGTCCGCCCCGGGGCGCCGCCTCGGCGCGCATGCGCCGCCGATTGCCATGCGCACACCGCCGGTCCGGCGGGCGCGGCCGCGGCGGCGACGACAATCGGGCCCGCCGGCACAGCCGGCCTGCCGCCCGCACCGTGCCACCTGCACCGTGCCACCCGCACCCTGCCCCGCCGATGCTCGAATTCGAACACCTCGCCTGCCGCCGCGGCCGCCGCCTGCTGTTCCGCGGCCTGGCGATGCGCGTCGGCGCAGGTGAACTGCTGCGTGTGACCGGCGCCAACGGTGCCGGCAAGACCAGCCTGCTGCGCATGATCTGCGGGCTGATGGCGCCGGCCGAGGGCCGCGTGCTGTGGCAGGGCGCACCGCTGGCACCCCAGCGCGAGGCCTACCATCGTCAGCTGTTGTACCTGGGCCATGCGGCGGCGCTGAAGGACGAGCTGTCGGCGCTGGAGAACCTGCGCACTGCCGCGCAACTGGCGGGCGAGCGCTGCGACGACGGATCGGCGCGCGCCGCGCTGGCGCAGGCCGGCCTGGCCGGGCGCGAAGCGCTGCCGGCGCGCGTGCTGTCGCAGGGCCAGCGCCGGCGCGCGGTGCTCGCGCGGCTGGCGCTGACCGCAGCGCCGCTGTGGGTGCTGGACGAGCCCTTCAACGCGCTCGACACCGCCGCCACCGGCTGGCTGCTCGGCCTGGTCGAGACGCAGCTGCGCCGCGGCGGGCTGGTGGTGCTGACCAGCCACCAGCCGGTGGCGCTGAGCGAGGCGCTGCCCCAGCAAAGGCTCGAGCTGTGAACGGCGGCGGCGCGCTCGCGGCGATGGCCGCGCTGCTGCAACGCGACCTGCGCGTGGCGCTGCGCCGGCGCGCCGACACCGGCGCGGTGCTGGTGTTCTTCCTGATCGTGGTCAGCCTGTTCCCGCTGGGCGTGGGGCCGCAGTTCGAGTTGTTGCGCCGGCTGGGCGCCGGGGTGGTCTGGGTGGCGGCGCTGCTGGCGTCGATGCTGTCGCTGGCGCGGCTGTTCGCCGACGACCACGCCGACGGCACGCTCGAGCAGTTGCTGCTGTCGCCCACGCCGCTGGCGCTGCTGGTGCTGGCCAAGGCGGCCGCGCACTGGCTGGCGTCAGGGCTGCTGCTGGTGGCGGCCAGCCCGCTGCTGGCGCTGCAGTTCGACCTGGAGGGCCGCGCGATCGGCGTGCTGTTCGTCTCGCTGCTGCTGGGCACGCCGCTGCTCAGCCTGATCGGCGCGATCGGCGCGGCGCTCACCGTCGGCCTGCGCGGCGCCGGCGTGCTGCTGGGGCTGCTGGTGCTGCCGCTGGTCAGCCCGGTGCTGATCTTCGGTGCCGGCGCGGTCGACGCCGCCGCGGCCGGGCTCGACCCGGGCGCGCACCTGTCGCTGCTGGGCGCGATGCTGGCGCTGGCGCTGGTGCTGGCGCCGCTGGCGGCCGCGGCCGCGCTGCGCATCGCGCACGACTGACGCGCATCCGCCACGCCTGCCCCGCCTTGACGCCGCGCAACCCCGCGGGCCGGTCGCCGCAGGGCGCACGGCACAATACGCGGTTCATGGCATGGACCACCTACGCCGCGCCGCAGCGCTTCTACCCGCTGGCCGGGCGCCTGATCCCCTGGCTCTACGGCCTGGCAGCGCTGCTGGCCGCGGCCGGGCTGTGGATCGGGCTGGTCGCGGCGCCCACCGACCATCAGCAGGGCGATGCCTACCGGATCATCTTCGTGCACGTGCCGGCGGCGTGGATGTCGATGATCTGCTACCTGGCGCTGGCCTTCTGGGCGGCGGTCGGGCTGATCTTCAACACCCGGCTGGCGTCGATGCTCGCGCTGGCGCTGGCGCCCACGGGCGCGTGGATGACCTTCCTCGCGCTGTGGACCGGCGCGCTGTGGGGCAAGCCGACCTGGGGCACCTGGTGGGTGTGGGATGCGCGGCTGACCTCGGAACTGATCCTGCTGTTCCTGTACATAGGCTTCATGTCGCTGCATGCCGCGATCGACGACGAACGCCGCGCCGACCGCGCCGCCGCGCTGCTGGCGCTGGTGGGCGTGGTCAACGTGCCGATCATCTATTTCTCGGTGCGCTGGTGGAACACGCTGCACCAGGGCGCTTCGGTCAGCCTGACGGCCGCGCCGAGCATGGCGGCGACGATGCTCGCCGGCATGGTGGTGATGGCGCTGGCCGCGTGGGCCTGGTGCATCGCAGCGGCCTTTGCGCGGCTGCGGGTGATCATCCTCGAGCGCGAGCACGGCACCCGCTGGGCGCAGCGCGAACTGGCGGCGGCGTGAGGCCCTTGCCTTCAGGCCGCGCAGACCAGCCTCAGGAGCAAGGCCGTGGGTAGCTGGAGCAGCTTCGCCGAATTCGCACGGATGGGCGGCTACGGCCTGTACGTCTGGGGCTCCTTCGGCATGTGCGCGCTGGTGCTGCTGATCGAGCAGGCCGGCATCGCGCAGCGCCGCCGCAACCTGCGCGGCCTGCCGCCGGACGACCTCGGCAACCCACACGAAGGAGCCGCATGAAACCTCGGTCGAGGCGCGCACTGGCCATCGGCGCCGGCCTGGCGGCGCTCGGCGTCGCCGTGGCGCTGGTGCTCAACGCCTTCCGCAGCAACCTGGTGTTCTTCTACAGCCCGTCGCAGATCGCCGCGAACGAGGCGCCGCAGGGCCGCGCCTTCCGCATCGGCGGGCTGGTCGAGGACGGCAGCCTGAAGCGCGACCCTGGCAGCCTGACGGTCAACTTCGTCGTCACCGACATGGCGCAGCGCGTCGCGGTGCGCTACAGCGGCCTGCTGCCCGACCTGTTCAAGGAAGGCAAGGGCGTGGTCGCGCAGGGCAAGCTCGGGTCCGACGGTGTGTTCGTCGCCGACCAGGTGCTGGCCAAGCACGACGAGAACTACATGCCGCCCGAGGCGGCCGATGCGCTGGAGAAGGCGCGCCACGGCCAGTTGCCGCAGGGCGCGCCGAAGATGGCGCAAGGGAGCAGCCGATGATCCCCGAACTCGGCCATTTCGCGCTGATCCTGGCGCTGACGATGGCGCTGGCACAGAGCGTGCTGCCGCTCGTGGGCGCGCACACCGGGCATGCCGGCTGGATGGCGCTGGCGCGGCCATCGGCGCGCGGCCAGTTCCTGTTCCTGCTGGTGGCCTACGGTTGCCTGACCTGGGCCTTCGTCACCGACGACTACTCGGTGCAGCTGGCCGCCGAGCATTCCAACTCGATGCTGCCGACGGTCTACAAGTTCACCGCCGTTTGGGGCAACCACGAAGGCTCGATCCTGCTGTGGACGCTGATCCTCGGCGGCTGGACGGCCGCCGTCAGCGTGTTCTCGCGCCGACTCGACGACCGCACCGTGGCGCGCGTGCTCGGCGTGATGGGGCTGGTGTCGTGCGGCTTCCTGCTGTTCACGCTGTTCACCTCCAACCCCTTCCTGCGGCTGCTGCCGGCCGCCGCCGACGGCCGCGACCTGAACCCGCTGCTGCAGGATCCGGGCATGGTGCTGCACCCGCCGCTGCTGTACATGGGCTATGTCGGCTTCGGCGTGGCCTTCGCCTTCGCGATCGCCGCGCTGCTGGCCGGCCGGCTCGACGCGGCCTGGGCGCGCTGGTCGCGGCCCTGGACCACGGTGGCCTGGATGTTTCTGACGCTGGGCATCGCGCTGGGCAGCTTCTGGGCCTACTACGAGCTCGGCTGGGGCGGCTGGTGGTTCTGGGATCCGGTGGAGAACGCGTCGTTCATGCCATGGCTGGTGGGCACCGCGCTGATCCATTCGCTGGCCGTGACCGAAAAGCGCGGCGCCTTCCGGCTGTGGACCGCGCTGCTCGCGATCCTGGCGTTTTCACTGTCGCTGCTGGGCACCTTCATCGTGCGCTCGGGCGTGCTGACCTCGGTGCACGCCTTCGCGTCCGACCCGGCGCGCGGCATCTTCATCCTCGGCTTCCTTGCGCTCGTGGTCGGCGGCTCGCTGCTG
>JAFEFZ010000212.1 GCA_018240325.1 Pseudomonadota bacterium | reverse complement strand
TTTGCCGCCCTGGCGTCGTTGCAAATCCTCGCGATGCCACTGGGCATCGCTGCGGTTTGCGCCTAGCCAGGACGACAAATCCATCGGTTTTCTTCAGTGCTGCACAGAGTGGAACACTGCACTAGGCGCAGCGCCGGCACCACGATGCAGCGGTTCCAGGCCCCGCGCTGGCTGCCCGGCGGCCATGCGCAGACGATCTGGCCGGCGCTGTTCGCCGCCGCCGGCGCGCCGGCGCCGATGCGCCGCGAGCGCTGGAGCACCCCCGACGGCGACTTCGTCGACGTCGATTTCGCCGACGCCGCCGCACCCGATGCGCCGCTGCTGGTGCTGTTCCACGGGCTCGAGGGCTCGTCGCGCAGCCACTATGCGCGCGCCTTCGCGCAGCGCGCCGCGCAACTCGGCTGGCACTACGCGGTGCCGCACTTTCGCGGCTGCTCGGGCGAGCTGAACCTGGCGCCGCGCGCCTACCACGCCGGCGACCATGAAGAGATCGGCTGGCTGCTGCAGCGGCTGCGCGCGCGCAGCCGTGCACCGCTGCGCGCGGTGGGCGTGTCGCTCGGCGGCAATGCGCTGCTGCGCTGGGCCGAGGAAGCGGGCGCCACGGCATCGGCCACGGTGCGCGCGCTCGCGGCGGTGTGCGCGCCGCTGGATCTGGCTGCCGGCGGGCATGCGATCGGCAGCGGCTTCAACCGGCAGGTCTACACGCGCATGTTCCTGCGCACGATGGTGCCGAAGGCGCTGGCCAAGTGGCGGCAGCACCCGGGGCTGTTCGACCGCGAGCGGCTGCTCGCGGCGCGCACGCTGTACGAGTTCGACGACGTGTTCGTCGCACCGCTGCACGGCTTTGCCGGCACCCGCGACTACTGGGCGCGCGCGTCGTCCAAGCCGCAGCTGCACCGCATCCGCGTGCCGGCGCTGGTGCTGAACCCGACCAACGACCCCTTCGTGCCGGCGGCGAGCCTGCCCACCGCGCGCGAGGCCGGCGCCTGCGTCACGCTGTGGCAGCCGGCGCACGGCGGCCACGTGGGCTTCCCGCTGGGCCGCTTTCCCGGCCACGTGCACCAGATGCCGCAGGCGGTGTGCGCGTGGCTGGCGGCGCGCTGAAACGGCGCCGCGCGATGGATCCGATCGTCGAAGCCGCGCTGCGCAAGTGGCCGAACGTGCCGCACTGCCACGGCTGGCTGGCGCTGGACGCGCGCGGCCGCTGGTACCTGCGCGACGCGGCGGCGCAGGCGGCCGGGCCCTTCCCGCAGGTCAAGGGCAGCCGCATCGACCACGAAGGCCTGCTCGGCTTCATCGCGCGCAACTACGCGGCCGATGCCGGCGGCGCCTGGTACTTCCAGAACGGGCCGCAGCGCGTCTACGTCGATCTGGAGGCTGCGCCCTGGGTGTGGCGGTTGCAGCCCGGCAGCCCGGTCGGCGTGCAGGCGCACACGGGGCTGCCGGCGCAGGCGCGCGCCGCCTGGCTGGACGAGGCCGGCCGGCTGTTCCTCGAGGCCGACCTGGGCTTCGGCCTGGTCCACAGCCTGGATACCGAGCTGGCCGCGCAGGCA
>JAFEFZ010000211.1 GCA_018240325.1 Pseudomonadota bacterium | reverse complement strand
GACTCGGCGCGGATCATCGACGAGCAGACCCACAACGTGAAGGCGCGCGACAGCAGCGCGATCGACGCGATGCATGCGCTCAAGCAGGAAGCGCTGTCGATGAAGGAGTGCCTGCTCAAGGGCGACTTCGACGGCCTGGTCGAATCGATGGAAGCCGGCTGGCAGGCGAAGAAGCGCATGGCCAGCAGCATCTCCAACCCGCAGATCGAGCAGACCTACGAGCTGGCCCGGCGCGCGGGCATGCGCGCCGGCAAGATCTCGGGTGCCGGCGGCGGCGGCTTCATGATGCTGCTGGTCGACCCGGTGCGGCGCATGGACGTGATCCGCGCGCTGGCGGCCACGCAGGGCCAGATCTACAACTGCCACTTCACCGAGATCGGGACCCAAGGATGGAAGATTCTCTGAATGCCGCGGTCGCGCAGCAGTTGGGCGACACGGCGCGCAACCTGCGCGCGATGAGCGAGGACGGCGAGCTGCACGCCGCGGTGGTGCGCGTGGCCGCGGCCTGCATCGGCGCGCTGCGCGCCGGCCGCAAGATCCTGTTCGCCGGCAACGGCGGCAGTGCGGCCGACGCGCAGCACCTGGCCGGCGAACTGGTCAGCCGCTTCAACTACGACCGCCCGGGGCTGGCGGCCTTCGCGCTGACCACCGATACCTCGGTGCTCACCGCGATCGGCAACGACTACGGCTATGAGCGGCTGTTCGCGCGCCAGGTCGAGGCCGTCGGCCAGGCCGGCGACGTGCTCGTGGCGATCTCGACCTCGGGGCGATCGCCCAACATCCTCGAGGCGCTGCGCGTGGCGCGCGCCAAGGGCCTGGTCACGGTGGGCATGACCGGCCGCGGCGGCGGCCGCATGGCCGAGTTCTGCGACCACGTGCTGCGCAGCCCGTCGGACGCGACGCCGCGCATCCAGGAAGGCCACATCGCGATGGGCCACACGATCTGTTTCCTGATCGAGCAGCAGATCTTCCCGCGCGCCGAACACGCGTAGATGCAGGCGATCGTGCTCGCCGGCGGATTTGGCACGCGCCTGCGCGGCGTGGTGCCGGACCTGCCCAAGCCGATGGCACCAGTGGCGGGGCGGCCGTTCCTGGCGTGGATCCTGGACCGGCTGGTTGCGGCCGGTGCGCGCCGCGCGGTGCTGGCGGTCGGCTACCGGCACGAGGCCATCCGCGGCCACTTCGGCGATGCCTGGCGCGGCCTGCCGCTGGTGTATTCGGTCGAGGCGCAGCCGCTGGGCACCGGCGGCGCGATCCGGCTGGCGGCGGCGTACATCGACGAGTGGCCGGTGCTCGTGCTCAACGGCGACACCTTCCTCGAAGTGGACTACGCCGCGATGCGGGCCGCGCATCAGGCGACAGCGGCGCAGATGAGCATCGCCGTCGCCACGGTGGCCGACGCGGGCCGCTACGGCGCGCTGGCAATAGACCGCGGACGGGTGAGCGGCTTCATCGAAAAGGGCCGGCCGGGCCCGGGCGTGATCAACGGCGGCAGCTACCTGCTGGCGCGCGAGGTGGTCGCGCGCATCCCTGCGGGCGAGCCGTTCTCCTTCGAGCAGCAGTTGCTCGTGCCCTGCGTGGCCGAGTTGCGCCCGCTGGCGTTTGAGACCTCGGGGCTGTTCATCGACATCGGCATCCCCGAGGACTACGCGCGCGCGCAGCGGCTCTTCGGCTCGGGCACGGCCCCATGACGACGGCGGACGCGGCGCGTGCGTTGTTCCTCGACCGCGACGGCGTGATCAACGCCGACCGGCACTACGTCCACCGGATCGAGGATTTCGAGTTCGTGCCCGGGATCTTCGAGCTGTGTTCCACCGCGGCCGAGCTGGGCTACCGGCTCGTGGTGGCGACCAACCAGGCCGGCATCGGGCGCGGCTTGTACACCGAGGCCGATTTCCAGCGGCTGACCGAGTGGATGCTCGACGTGTTCGGTCAGCGCGGCATCCGGATCGCGCGTGTCTACCACTGTCCCGATCACCCGACCGCCGGCATCGGCGCGTACCGCCGCGACTCGTTCGACCGCAAGCCCAACCCCGGCATGCTGCTGCGCGCGCAGGCCGAGCTCGGGCTCGAGCTGCGGCGCAGCGTGTTCGTCGGCGACAAGGATTCCGACATGGCGGCCGGGCGCGCGGCGGGGGTCGGGCACCTGGTCAAGCTCGACGCGCAGGCCGAGCGCGTGCACCGCGCCGCGGACGTGACGGTGGTGCGCAGCCTGGACGAGGCGAGCACTGTGCTGCGGCGGTTGGAGACCGCGCCGGTCGGTTCCCGCTCCGGGGCGCCGTAGTGAGTGTGATCATCGAATTCGATGGACCACTGATCGACTTCGGTGATGGCCGACGGCGCCCGTCACTGACGCGGCAATCATCGCAGGCGGCGTGTGGATCGACATGCCGGTGACGTGCAGTTCGACGATGGGCATCAGGACCATGAACAAGAACGCCGCCAGTGTTGAGGCTGGCGGCGTTGGTCGCGCAGTGCTCAGAACGGCGGATCGTCGGTGTCCGGCAGCGGGTCGGGCTGGATCATTCTGTGCTGCGAGAGTTCGCCGTAGCAGCGATGGAT
>JAFEFZ010000210.1 GCA_018240325.1 Pseudomonadota bacterium | reverse complement strand
GGCCGCATCGCCCGCTACGAAGACCGCGACGGCATCACGCTCGCGGTGGCCGACGTCACCCCCGCCTACACCAACAAGCTGTCGGGCAAGGGCACGTTCTCCAACCGCACGCGGCGCGTCGAGCGCGCGTGGCGCGTGTTCGCCTACGACCGCATCGACGACGTGGTGGTCGTCTACGACGACGTGGTCGCCACCAGACCCGCTTTCCGCAAGCGCTGGCTGCTGCACACCACGAACCAGCCGCAGATCGACGGCAGCAGCTTCGTCGCCGAAGTGGCGCCGCGCCCGGGCCCCGGCCGCGCCGGCGGGCGGCTCGAAGGCCGGGTGCTGCTGCCGCGCGACGCCGTGCTGCTGCCGATCGGCGGGCGCGGCTTCGAGTTCTGGGTCGAAGGCGTCAACTACGACGAAGGCGGCAAGCTCGCGCAGGCCGCCGCCAAAGCGCCGCCGCAGGGCATCGAGCCCGGCCGCTGGCGGCTCGAAGTGATGCCCGCCGCCGACGCCGCCGCCGACCGCTTCCTGGTGGTGCTGCTGCCGCGCGCGCCGGGCGACGCGGCGCCGCACCGCGTGCGCCTGCTCGAAGAGGCCGGCCGCACCGGCGCCGAAGTCGCCGGGCCGCAACGTACCGTGCGCTACTGGTTCCGCGAGGGCGAGCTCGGCGCGCAGGTGGAGGTGGTGCCGCGTTGAGGGCCGGCGTCGAGGGTCGGCGCTTGGGGGCCGCCTCGCCGCCCACGCTGCCCGCCGGGGCTGAGAGGCTGAGAGGCTTTCGCCCATGCCCGAAGGCCTCTCAGCCTCTGAACCAAATGGACTAATATCCATGCCCAAGTGGACGGAGACCTGCGATGCGCCGCACCGCCGAGAAGATTCCGGTAAAGACCCCGGTGAAGGGCCCGATGACGCCGGCTTGGCAGCCTGCGCTGCGGCGCGTCATCGCCGGCCGGGCCAGCTACGCCGCGATCCATTCGTTGAACCGCGCCGAGCGCATCGGCATGGTCAAGCAAGGCGTTCCGGCGCGGCTGTTGACGACCCTGTGCGCCGACATGCAGGTGCCGCGCGAGCGGCTCTACGGCTGGATCGGCATCGCGCGGACGACGGCCAATCGCAAGATCAAGGAGGATTCGCTGCTGAGCCAGGATGAAAGCGAGCGTGTGCTGGGCATCGCGCGGATGCTCGGGCAGGTGCAACAGATGGTCGCAGAGTCCGGCACCCTGCCCGGCTTCGATGCCGCCCGCTGGACGGCGCAGTGGCTGACCGAGCCGAACCCCGCGCTGGATGGCCGCAGCCCGGGCGAATTCATGGACACGGCCGACGGCCGGGGGCTGGTGTCCAGCCTGCTCGCGCAGATGCAGTCCGGGGCCTACGCGTGAGCGCCGGCGTCACGCTGTGGCGCATCGCGACCGACACCGCCGACTACGAGGCCCATGACCTGAGCGGCAGGGGCGCCGAAGCCACCGGCGGGCGGTGGAATCGCGCCGGCACGCCGCTGGTCTATTGCTCGACGACGCGGGCGCTGGCCTGCCTGGAAACCGTGGTGCACCTGGCCCGCCACCCGTTGCCGCTGAACCGCTATCTGGTGGGCATCACCGTCCCCGCGCCGGCCTGGGCGGCTGCCGTGGACCTGGACGGCGCCAAGCTGGTCGGCTGGGATGCACAGCCGGCGGGCAAGGCCTCGCTCGATTGGGGTACGGCCTGGGCGCAAGCGGGCACCACGCTGCTCGCGCGCGTGCCCTCGGTGGTGGTGCCGGAAGAGTTCAACGTCCTGATCAATCCGGCGCACGCGGCAATCGCGCACGTCGAATCGAAGAAGTGGCGCCGCTGGCTGTACGACGCCCGCCTGACCACGGGTACCACGTCACGCTGACCGGCGCGTGCGCTGTCGATCGCAGATTTCTTCCGCCAGGCCCGCGTTGCGCAAGCGCCGGCTGCTGCACACCACGAACCAGCCGCAGATCGACGGCCACGGCTTCGGTGCCGAAGTCGCCGGGCCGCAACGCACCGTGCGCTGGTGGTTCCGCGAGGGCGAGCGCGGCGCGCAGGTCGAGGTGCTGCCGCGTTGACGCCTTTGGCTGATGCCTTGGCTCGAGTCGCCGGCGCACGCGCCGGCCGCCTGCTGCCCGAAGCTTCCCTGCGTGCGGCCAGCCGATACCGCTGTCGCGACCACAACTTCCTGCAAACTGTCGTGCCCCCCGCGCGCACGCACGACCCGCCTTGCCCATGAACTACCGCAAAGCAACCGCCGCCGCACTGAGCGTGCTCGTCTCCACCGCGGCCGCACTGGCAGCGGCCGAATGGATCGCCGGCAAGATGTTGCGGCCGGATGGTGCACGCGCCGCAGCAGCTGCCGGCGTGCCATGGGATCCGCGGGACCGCCTCCAGGCCGTGGCCGACGAGCGCCGGTCGACGGGCCGGGCGTGGTACCCGGCCGTGCCCGCGAACACCTACCTGGAGCGCGAGCTGCAGGTCGACGGCCGCCGCGCGATCCCTCTCGGTGGCGTCGCCGAGGTGAGCGTGATCGGCTGCAACGAGAACGGCTACTTCTCGGCCTTCGAGACCGATGAGTTCGGCTTCAACAATCCGCGCGGCCTGCACAGCGCACCCGGGACGAAGCTCGTCTTCGTCGGCGATTCGTTCACGCAAGGGGACTGCCTGCGTCAGGGCGCGACGATCGTCGACCGCGTCCGAGCGCAACGCCCGCAGACCCTCAACCTGGCGACGGGCGGGAACGGCCCACTGTTCGAACTCGCCGCGCTGCGCGAGTACGTTCGGCCGGATCACCGGGCGACCGTCGTCTGGATGTACTACGAAGGCAATGACCTCGACGACCTGCGGCGCGATCGTGCCGATCCCCTGCTGGCTCGCTACCTCGAGCCCGCGTTCACCCAGAACCTGGCGCAGCGGCAGGCGCGCGTGAACGCAGCGGTCCAGGCGATGGTCGACGAACGGTTCGCGCAACAGATGCAAGAGCGCCCTCGCATGCTGCCCCATCTGCGGCTGCTGGTCTGGCAGGCACGGCAGCGCTTGCGGGCACGGCCCGGTTCGGCCATCCAGACCGGTGGACCGGAAGCCGGCGACGGCGATGCAGCCGACGTCGCCATGCTCCTGCGCATCCTGGCCGCCGCGCGCGACGAAGTGGCCGGCAAGGGCGGCCGGCTGGTCTTCGTCTACCTGCCGGAATACTGGCGCTATGCGGGATCGACGCCGAGCCCGGGCGCACAACGGCGCGACGAGGTTCTCGCCGGCGTGCGCGCACTCGGCCTGCCGGTGGTCGACCTGCACGAAGTCTTCGCCAGGCAGGACCGGCCGGAGCTGTTGTTCCCGTTCGGCGTCAAGGGCAACTACAACGACCGCGGTGCCGAGGTTGCCGCATCGGCGCTGCTCGAGGCACTGCCGCCCTGAGGCGCGAGGCCGGCGCGTCGCCTGCGAACTATTCCCGCCCGGCCCCTTCGGCGACGGCCCGTCGCACACCGACCGCGCCGGATAATGCGCCTGTTACCTGATGCAACAGTCGTCCATGGGCCACGAAAGCTACCAGCGCCACGAGGAAGTCCGCGGTTCGTCCGACCGTGCGTTCGGATTTGTCTTCGCCGGCGTGTTCGCGATCATCGGGCTGCTGCCGCTGATCCTTGGCGGACGCCTGCGCCTGTGGGCCGTCGGGCTCGCCATCGCGTTTGCAGCGGTGGCACTCGTGATGCCGCAGTTGCTCGCGCCGGCCAATCGGCTGTGGACGCGCTTCGGGCTGCTCCTGCATCGCGTCGTGAGCCCGCTGGCACTGGGCATCATGTTCTTCGTGGCGATCACGCCGACAGGGTTGTTGATGCGCCTGTTCGGCAAGGATCCGCTGCGCCTGCGCTTCGAGCGCGATCGGCCGAGCTACTGGATCGACCGGGTCCCGCCCGGGCCGGCACCGCAGAGCCTGAAGGATCAGTTCTGAATCCGGCCGCGGCCTGAACCGCATCGGCCGAGGCACCCCTACCCGTCCGTAACGGAGTCCCCGACATGGGTCTGCCTTCCGAACTCTGGCGCTTCATGCGCGTGCGCAAGAAGTACTGGCTTGCCCCGATCCTGGTCGTCATGTTCCTGCTCGGCGGCCTGCTGGTGCTGGCCAAGGGCTCTGCGATCGCGCCCTTCATCTACACGCTGTTCTGAACGATGCGGGTCCTCGGCATCTCGGCCTACTACCACGACAGTGCGGCCGCGTTGATCTGCGACGGCGACATCGTCGCCGCCGCGCAGGAGGAGCGCTTCACGCGGCGCAAGCACGACCCCGGCTTCCCGCGCCACGCGGTCGAGTACTGCCTGAAGCAGGCCGGCACCGGCCTGGACGGCATCGACCTGATCGCCTTCTACGACAAGCCGCTGCTCAAGTTCGAGCGCCTGCTCGAGACTTACCTCGCGTTCGCGCCGCGCGGCTTCAAGAGCTTCTCGATGGCCATTCCGGTGTGGCTGCGCGAGAAGCTGTTCCTGAAAGACTTGCTCGCCAGCGAACTCGTGGCGCTCGGTGCCGACAAGAAGTCGGTCGAGCCGCGGATGAGGTTCTCCGAGCACCACCTGTCGCACGCGGCGAGCGCGTTCTACCCGTCGCCGTTCGACGACGCGGCCGTGCTGACGATGGACGGCGTCGGCGAGTGGGCCACGACCTCGCTCGCCCACGGCTCGGGCAGCAGGCTCGAGGTGCTCAAGGAGATCCACTTCCCGCATTCGCTCGGCCTTCTGTACTCGGCCTTCACCTACTACACCGGCTTCAAGGTCAATTCCGGCGAGTACAAGGTGATGGGCCTGGCCCCGTACGGCGAGCCTGTCTACGTGCAGCAGATCTACGACCACCTGCTGGATCTCAAGCCCGACGGCACCTTCCGTCTGAACCTCGACTACTTCGACTATTGCACCGGCCTGACGATGACCAACGCGCGCTTCGACGCGCTGTTCGGCGCGCCGCCGCGCCAGCCCGAGCAGCGCCTGACGCAGCGCGAAATGAACCTCGCGGCATCGATCCAGGCCGTCACCGAGGAAGTGGTGCTGCGCCTGGCGCGCTCGATCGCCAAGGAGTCGCCAAGCCGCAACCTGTGCCTGGCCGGCGGCGTCGCGCTGAACTGCGTGGCCAACGGCAAACTGCTGCGCGACGGCGCTTTCCGCGACCTGTGGATCCAGCCCGCCGCGGGCGACGCAGGCGGTGCGCTCGGTGCGGCGCTGGCCGCCTGCCATCTGCACCAGGGCCTGCCGCGCGCGCCGCTGGGCGGCAGCAGTGACCGCATGAAGGGCGCGTATCTGGGCCCGGCCTTCGAGCAGCGCGACATCGAGCAGCGCCTGCGCGCCGCCGGCGCCGTATTCGAAGTGCTGGCCGATGACGCGCTGGTCGAGGCCGCCGCGCAGGCGCTGGCCGACGAAAAGGCGCTTGGCTGGTTCCAGGGGCGCATGGAGTTCGGCCCGCGCGCGCTCGGCGGCCGCTCGATCATCGGCGACGCGCGCTCGCCGACGATGCAGTCGGTGCTCAACCTGAAGGTCAAGTACCGCGAGTCGTTCCGGCCGTTCGCACCATCGGTGCTGCGCGAACGCGTCGCCGACTGGTTCGAGATCGACCACGACAGCCCCTACATGCTGCTGGTGGCCGACGTCGTCGAGTCGCGGCGCAAGCCGATGACGGCCGAGCAGCAGGCGCTGTTCGGCATCGACAAGCTCAACGTACCGCGCTCGGACATCCCGGCGGTCACCCACGTCGACTACTCCGCACGCATCCAGACGGTGCACGCGGACACCAACCCGCGCTACCACGCACTGATCGAGGCCTTCGAGCGCCGCACCGGCTGCCCGGTGATCGTGAACACCAGCTTCAACGTGCGCGGCGAGCCGATCGTCGGCTCGCCCGAGGACGCATTCCGCTGCTTCATGGGCACCGAGATCGAGCGGCTGGCGGTCGGTAACTGCTGGCTGCGCAAGGAAGACCAGAACCCGGCGCTCAAGCAGAACTACGAGACGAAATTCGAGCTCGATTGATGGCAACACCATCCAAGCGCGCGGCTTCGCAGGGCCAGCCAACGGCCCGATTCGGTCTTCCCCGCGCTGACGAGTCCGCGCGGGGCGGCCTGTCCAGCCGTGCGCTCTGGACCGGGCTCATCGGCGTCACTGCGGTAGTGCTTCTGCTCGCAGTCTTCGCTGCCGAGTTCGGTCTTCGGTGGTTGCAGCAACGCAAGCACGGCACGGCCAGCACGGTCGAACAACAGTACCGCATCGACGAGCAGCTCGGACTGCGGGTGCCGATCGCGAACCTTCGGCTGCCGAGCATACAGACGAACAGCCTGGGGTTCCGCGGCCCGGAGATCGCGGTGCCGAAGCCCGAGGGCAGGCTGCGCCTGGCCTTCCTGGGCGCCTCCACGACCTGGTGCGCCGAGGTCTCCAGCAACGCCCAGGTGTGGGCGCAGATCGTCGCCGAGGACTTGCAGCGCGCCTTTCCGGCTTCGCACATCGACTTCGTCAACGGCGGCGTCCCGGGTTACACGGTACGTTCATCGCTGAAGAACCTCGAAGCGCGGGTGGCGCCGCTTCGGCCCGACGTGATCGTCATCTACCATGCCACCAACGACATGTCGGCGGAGTTGCGCCGCATCGCCGCCGAAAAGGGTGTCTACGATCGCGCGCGGGTCGAGTCGGACTCCTGGCTGGCCAGGCACACCTTGTTGTTCAACCTCGCCGAAAAAAACATTCGCGTCTGGACCGCGCAGCGCAGATCCGAAAGGCGAATAGACACGCTCGAAGTCGACTGGTCAACGCTGGGCGCCGCCTTTCGCACCGAGTTGAGGCAGTTGGTGCGTGGGGCGCAACGCACTGCAGCGGTCGTGGCGATTGCGACGTTCTCGACCCGACTCCGCGCCGAACAGAGCGCAAAGGAGCAGCTCGATGCTGCAGCGTCGGCTCTCTACTACATGCCCTTCATGACCCCCGAGAGCCTGCTTCAGGCCTACGCACGCTACAACGAGGTTATTCGCGAAGTCGCCAACGAGACCGGTGCGCTGCTGATCGAGGGGGAACACGACATCCCGGGTGACGCGGCGCATTTCGCGGATTCGGTGCACTTCACCGATGCGGGTTCGCGCCGCATGGCCGCACGCGTTTCCCAGGCTCTCGCTCGTGACTCAAGGGTCGAAGCGGTCGTTCGGGCCATGCAATGAATGAAGGGGTAAGTCCGCGGCACCGTTCCTGCGGGCGATTCCAACGCCAGCAGACCGAAGCAAACGCCCGTTGACGCGCGCGAAGGATGCATTTGCTCACGCCAGGCCCGGGCAGTGCACCAGGCCCCGGCCGCACTGCGGCTAGGATCGCGAGGCCCGCGCCGGGGCACGATGCGGCGATGCGCGATCCATGACCGAACCCGATACCCCCAACACGCCCGCTGGCCCTGCCGGCGCGCCGCCCGGAACCCTACCCGCACTGGCCAGCGGCAGCCCGCGCTTCGCCGGCGCGCGGCTGGCCGGTATCGCCGCCGCCCAGGGCGCCCTGGCCGCATGGCGCGCCGCGCTGGCCGAAGCCGCGCCGGGGCCGGAAGGTGCCGCCGCGGTGGCCGGCGCCGTGGGCGGCGACTTCGCCGTCGGCCTCACCGACGCCGCCGGTCGCGGCTTCCTGGCGGTGGACCGCTTCGCGATCCGCACGCTGTGCTGGCGCGTCATCGACGGCCGCCTGCACTTCGCCGAGCGCGCCGACGCGCTGGCCGCGCTGCCGCCGCGCGCCGAGATCGACCCGCAGGCGGTCTTCAACTACCTGTACTTCCACGTGATCCCGTCGCCGCGCACGATCTTCCAGGGGGTGCACCGGCTGCCGCCCGCGCACTGCGCGTGGTTCGAAGCCGGGCGCATCACGGTGGCGCCGTACTGGGTGCCGCGCTTCACCGAGCCCGCCAGCGCCGACTTCCCCGCGCTGGCCGGGCAGTTCCGCGGGCTGATCCGCGACGCGGTAGCCGCGCAGCTCGACGGCAGCAAGCCGGCCTGCTTCCTGAGCGGCGGCACCGACAGCTCCACCGTGGCCGGCATGATCGGCGAAGCGGCCGGCCGGCCCGCGGCCACCTACTCGATCGGCTTCGAGGC
>JAFEFZ010000020.1 GCA_018240325.1 Pseudomonadota bacterium | reverse complement strand
GCGGCCAACCTCGTGCGCGCGCTCGAAGCCGAAGCCGCCTTCTACGCGCGCGTCTTCGGCTTCACGCTGGCCGACGCGGTCGAGCCGCCGGCCATCGACAACCTGTAGGCCGGCGCCGCGCGCGGATTCAGGCCGCCGCCAGCGCCTGGTCGAGGTCGGCGATCAGGTCGTCGATGTGCTCGATGCCGACCGACAGCCGCACCATGTCGACGCTGACGCCGGCCTTGGCCAGCTCGTCGGGGCCGAGCTGGCGGTGGGTGGTGCTCGCCGGGTGGCAGGCGAGCGAGCGCGCGTCGCCGATGTTGACCAGCCGCGTGAACAGCTTCAGCGCATCCTGGAAGCGCGCGCCGCCGTCGCGCCCGCCCTGCACGCCGAAGCTGACGATGCCGCTGGCGCGCCCGCCCATCAGGCGCTGCACCAGCGCGTGGTCGGCGTGGTCGGGCAGCCCGGCGTACTTGACCCACTGCACCTTCGGGTGCTGCTGCAGGTGCCGGGCAACGCGCAGCGCGTTGTCGCAGATGCGCTCCATCCGCAGCGCCAGCGTCTCGATGCCCTGCAGGATCAGGAAGGCGTTCATCGGCGACAGCGCCGCGCCCATGTTGCGCAGCGGCACCACGCGCGCGCGGCCGACGTACGCCGCCGGGCCGAGCGCCTCGGTGTAGACCACGCCGTGGTAGCTCACGTCGGGCTCGTTCAGCCGCCTGAAGCGCGCCTTGTGCTGCGCCCAGGGGAACCTGCCGGAATCGACGATCGCACCGCCGATGCTGTTGCCGTGGCCGCCGAGGTACTTGGTCAGCGCGTGCACGACGATGTCGGCGCCATGCTCGAAGGGCCGGCACAGCGCCGGGCTGGGCACGGTGTTGTCGACGATCAGCGGCACGCCGTGGCGATGCGCGACCGCCGCCAGCGCCGCGATGTCGGTGACGTTGCCCAGCGGGTTGCCGATCGATTCGCAGAAGACCGCCTTGGTGCGCGCGTCGATCAGCGGCTCGAAGGCATTGGGCTCGCGGTAGTCGGCGAAGCGCACCTCGATGCCCTGCTGCGGGAAGGTGTGCGCGAACAGGTTGTAGGTGCCGCCGTACAGCGTGCTCGCGCTGACGATGTTGTCGCCGCTCTCGGTGATCGTCTGGATCGCGTAGCTGATCGCCGCCATGCCCGAGGCGACGGCGAGCGCGCCGATGCCGCCTTCGAGCTCGGCCACGCGCTGCTCGAGCACCGCGTTGGTCGGGTTCATGATCCGCGTGTAGATGTTGCCCGGCACCTTCAGGTCGAACAGGTCGGCACCGTGCTGGGTGTCGTCGAAGGCGTAGGCGACGGTCTGGTAGATCGGTACCGCGACCGACTTGGTCGTCGGCTCGGGCTGGTAGCCGCCGTGCACGGCAATGGTTTCGAGTTTCATGGCGTCTCGCGGTCGTTGGAACAGGGCCGCGCCGCAGCGGCGCGGGCCGGGCAGTGTAGTGGCCGATCGCCACCCGGCGGGCCCGTGCACCCGGCGGGTCCGTGCGGGCGGCGGGTCCGTGCGGGCGGCCGCTCAGCCTGCGGCCAGCCGGCGCCGCACCGCCGCGGCCACCAGCGGCAGCCGGTCGTTGCCGAAGTACAGGTCGTCGCCGCCGACGAAGATCGTCGGCGAGCCGAAGCCGCCGCGCGCGATCAGCTCGTCGGTGTTGGCCTTGAGCTGCGCCTTGACGCCCGGCTCGGCGATCGCCGCGAAGAAGGCCGGCGCATCGATGCCGCAGCGGCCGCAGATGTCGGCGAGCACCGCGTCCTGCGCGATGTCCTGGTCGCGGCCCCAATAGGCCTCGAACACCGCGGCCGCGAAGGGCACCAGCAGCCCCTGCGGCTCGAGCCAGCAGCAGCCGCGCATCGCCTTGACGCTGTTGACCGGGAACACGCTCGGCGGCATCCGGATCGTCACGCCGGCCGCGCGCGCCCAGTCCTGCAGGTCCTTGAGCATGTAGTCGCGCTTGGCCGGCACCGGGTGCTCGCGCGCCGCGTAGACGCTCGGGTTGACCGCGTTGAACACGCCGCCGACGAGGATCGGCCGCCACCGGATCGGCACGCCCAGCTCGGCCGCCAGCGGCCGCAGGTTGTGGAACGCGAGATAGGTCCAGGGGCTGCCGCAGTCGAAGAAGCATTCGATCATCGCGAGTCTCCGGTCGAGTCCGCCGCCTGCAGCGTCTGCGAGGTCTGGCCGAACAGCGCGCGGCGCGCCTCGTCGTCGAGCGCAGCGGCGCGCAGCGCCTTGCCGAGGTCGATGCCGCGGCGCACCGCCGGGCGCTGCATCAGCCGCTCGTACCAGGCCTTGACGTGCGCGAAGCGCTCGAGCGGCACCTGCTGCGCCTTCCAGGTGCGCACCCACGGGAAGATCGCGATGTCGGCGATCGAGTAGTCGGCGCCGGCCACATGCGCGCCGGTGCTGCCGAGCCGGCGGTCGAGCACGCCGTACAGCCGGTCGACCTCGTTCGCGTAGCGCTCGATCGCGTACGGGATCTTCTCGGGCGCGTACAGCCGGAAGTGGCCGTTCTGCCCGGCCATCGGCCCGAGCCCGCCCATCTGCCACATCAGCCACTCGAGCGTCGCGACCCGGCCGCGCAGGTCGGCGGGCAGGAAGCGGCCGCATTTCTCGGCCAGGTAGATCAGGCACGCGCCGCTCTCGAACACCGACACCGGCGCGCCGCCGCCGGGGGGCGCGTGGTCGACGATCGCCGGCATCCGGTTGTTCGGGCTGATCGCCAGGAACTCGGGGCGGAACTGCTCGCCGCGGCCGATGTTCACCGGCTTCAGCGTGTACGGCAGCGCGCACTCCTCGAGCATGATCGAGATCTTCCAGCCGTTGGGCGTGGGCCAGTAGTACAGGTCGATCATCGGGCGCGCTCCTGCTTCGCATGCGCCAGCCGGTGCGCTTCCGAGCAGAAGGGCCCCGCAGGCCCCTGCACCGCATCGGCCAGCGGCACGTGCACGCCGCAGTGGCTGCAGGCGACGATCGTCTGCGCGCGCGCTGCCCCGGCACCCGGCCGGCGCGGCGGCGGCCGGCGCTCGCGGTTGCGCAGTGCGATCCAGCCGACGATCACGGCCACCAGCACGACGATCAGGTACTTCAACGAAAGATCCCCTGCGACGCCTGCGCAACTTCAGGCCGTGCTGCGGCCCAGCACCACCTCGAGCACGAAGCGCGAGCCCACGTAGGCCAGCAGCAGCAGCGCCGCGCCGGCGTACAGCCAGCGCGTCGCCCTGCGGCCGCGCCAGCCCCACAGCTTGCGCCCGGCCAGCAGCGCCGCGAACACCACCCAGCCCAGCAGCGACAGCACCGTCTTGTGGTCCCAGCGCCAGTGCTCGGTGGTGGCCACGCCCAGCAGCAGCGCGGCGCTGAGCACCACGAAGCCGGCCTGCACGAAGCGGAAGGTCAGCCGCTCGAGCTGCAGCAGCGGCATGCCGAATGCGCCCGGCGTCGCCGCCTGGCGGGTGCGCAGCCGGCGCTCGGCCGAATCGAGCATCGCGCCGTGCAGCACCGCCGCGCCGAACAGCCCGTAGGACGCGACGCCGAGCAGCCAGTGCAGCGGGTCCCAGGGCGAGCCGGCCGCCACGCGCACTTCGCCCGGGAACACCCAGGCCAGCAGCACCGCCGCCACGCCGGCGAGCGCGAGCACGCGCCGCAGCGCCGGCTGCGGCACCAGGCGGCTTTCGGCCGCGTGCACCGCCAGCACCAGCCACACCGTCAGCGACAGCACCGGCGAGAAGCCGAAGCGCGTGCCCGGCGGCTCGCGGCCGACGCCGGCGATGTCGAGCACCAGCAGCACCGCGTGCAGCAGCACGCCCGCGAGCAGCGCCGCCGGCCAGCGCCGCCGGCCGTCTTTGCCCGGCAGCGCGGCCATCAGGTAGGCCGCCGACGCCGCCGCCGCCAGCCACCCGGCGCCCGGGGCTGCTGCGGAGGCCGACGATAAAATCATGGCCCGCAGTGTACGTTCGCGCCGCAACGGCTTCGGCGGCGCGCCGCCCCTTCAGCACCCCCTTCCCTGCCCATGGCCTCCACCCTCAGCGAGCGCCTGTCGCGCCTGGTCAAGACGATGCGCGGCCAGGCGCGCATCACCGAAAGCAACGTGCAGGACATGCTGCGCGAGGTGCGCATGGCGCTGCTCGAGGCCGACGTGGCGCTGCCGGTGGTGCGCGACTTCGTCGCCCGCGTCAAGGACAAGGCGCTCGGCCAGGAGGTGGTGGGTTCGCTGTCGCCGGGCCAGGCGCTGGTGGGCATCGTGCAGCGCGAGCTGGCGGCGACGATCGGCGATGCCGGCCCCGACGGCAAGCTCAAGCCGGTGTCGGAACTGAACCTGGCGGTGCAGCCGCCGGCGGTGGTGCTGATGGCCGGCCTGCAGGGCTCGGGCAAGACCACGACCACCGCCAAGCTCGCCCGGCTGTTGACCGACAAGCGCAAGAAGAAGGTGCTCACGGTGTCGGCCGACGTCTACCGGCCGGCGGCGATCGAGCAGTTGAAGACGGTCACGCAGCAGGCGGGCGCCGAGTGGTTCCCGTCCACGCCCGAGCAGAAGCCGCGCGAGATCGCGCTGGCCGCGCTCGACTACGCGCGCCGCCACTACCACGACGTGCTGCTGGTCGACACCGCCGGGCGCCTGGGCATCGACGAGGCGCTGATGGCCGAGATCCGCGAGCTGCACGCGGTGCTGCGGCCGGCCGAGACGCTGTTCGTCGTCGACGCGATGCAGGGCCAGGACGCGGTCAACACCGCGCGCGCCTTCAAGGACGCGCTGCCGCTGACCGGCGTGGTGCTGACCAAGCTCGACGGCGATTCGCGCGGCGGCGCGGCGCTGTCGGTACGCGCGATCACCGGCACGCCGATCAAGTTCGCCGGCATCTCCGAGAAGATCGACGGGCTCGAGGTGTTCGACGCCGAGCGCCACGCCGGGCGCGTGCTCGGCATGGGCGACATCGTCGCGCTGGTCGAGGAGGTGCAAAAGGGCGTCGACCTGGCCACCGCGCAGAAGCTCGCCGACAAGGTCAAGTCCGGCGGCTTCGACCTCGACGACTTCCGCGACCAGCTCGGCCAGATGAAGAAGATGGGCGGCCTCGCGGGCCTGCTCGACAAGCTGCCCAGCCAGATCGCGCAGAAGGCGCAGGGCGCCGACATGAACCGCGCCGAGCGCGACGTGCGCCGCATGGAGGGCATCATCTGCGCAATGACGCCGCAGGAGCGGCGCAAACCCGAGCTGATCAAGGCCAGCCGCAAGCGCCGCATCGCTGCCGGTGCCGGCGTGCAGGTGCAGGAGGTCAACCGCCTGCTCAACCAGTTCGAGCAGATGCAGGGGATGATGAAGAAGATGAAGGGCGGCGGCCTGATGAAGATGATGAAGCGCATGGGCGGCGCCAATCCCTTCGGGATCTGAGGCGGCCGCGCGCTGCGCCGGGTGCGCAGGATTTCGCGCTCGCGCCGGTTGCCTGCGGCCCCACCCCGCTGCCGGCAACTTCTCGATACGAACGTCGCAGTCCCGCGGTTGACGCGCGGCCGCGCGACCCCGTAGGGTGGCGACGTTGCCGTTGCGAGATGCCACTGATGGGCGCGATCGATCCCCTTGCCGCCACCGCCGTGCTGGGCGCCGTGATGCTGTTGTCGGTGCTGCTGTACCGCCGCCGCGCTGCGGCCGGGCGCGCCGCACCGGCCGCCGACACCCTCGACACGGTGCAGGACTGGCCGCCCGAGGCGGTGCGCGTGCTGACGATCGCCGAGCGCCGCGCCTACGATCTGCTGCACCAGGCGCTGCCGGGGCTGCTGGTGCTGGCGCAGGTGCCGCTGGCGCGATTCCTGCGCGTGCCGACGCGGCATTCGCACCGCGAGTGGATGCAGCGCGTCGGCAGCCTGAGCGCCGACCTGGTGGTGTGCAACGCCGGCTCCAAGGTGCTCGCGGTGATCGACATCCGCTCGGCCGAGCAGACCGGGCGCGCGCGGCGGCGCCACGAGCGCATGGCCAAGGTACTGCGCGCGGCCGGCATCAGCGTGCACACCTGGACCGAGGGCGACCTGCCCAGCGCCGCCGAGATCCGCACGCTGCTGGGCGCGGAGCTGCAGCGCCGCATCAACCCGGCGGCGGCGGCGAAGGCCACGCCGTCGCGGCCGATGCCGCTGATCCCGGTGGCCGAGATCGAGGAACTGCTTGCCCACGGCGACCAGGCGGCGCTGGACATGACGCTCGAGCCGGTGCCTTCGGCCTTCTTCGAAGACAGCGAGCTGTCGCCGCAGCCTTGAGGCGCGCGTTGCCGGGCGCGGCCGCTCAGGCCACCAGCGCCTGCGCGAACTCGGCTGCGTCGAAGGTCTGCAGGTCGTCGATGCCCTCGCCGACGCCGATGAAGTAGACCGGGATCGTGCGCTGCTGCTGCGCGCACCAGCGCGCGTGCGCGGCGAGCACGCCGCCCTTGGCGGTGCCGTCGAGCTTGGTCACGATCAGGCCGCTCAGGCCCAGCGCGGCGTCGAAGGCCTTGACCTGCGACAGCGCGTTCTGGCCGGTGTTGCCGTCGACCACCAGCAGCACCTCGTGCGGCGCGCCGGGCTGCGCCTTGGCGATCGTGCGGCGGATCTTCTTCAGCTCCTCCATCAGGTGCGCCTGCGTCGCCAGCCGGCCGGCGGTGTCGGCGATCACCACGTCGCAGCCGCGCGCGCGCCCGGCGGTGACGGCGTCGAAGCTCACCGCCGCCGGGTCGCCGCCCTGTTGGCTGACGATCTCGACGCGGTTGCGGTCGGCCCAGGCCAGCAACTGCTCGCGTGCCGCCGCGCGGAAGGTGTCGGCCGCGGCCAGCAGCACGCGCTGGTCGGCGCGCGCCAGGTGCGCGGTGAGCTTGCCGATGCTGGTGGTCTTGCCGGCGCCGTTGACGCCGACGACCATGATCACCGTCGGCGTCTCGCGCCCCACCACCAGCGGCTGCTGCAGCGGCGCCAGCAGCGCGGCCACCGCGTCGGCGAGCAGGCCGCGCACCGCCGCCGGCTCGGTGGCCTTGGCTGCCTTGACGCGGCGGCGCAGGTCGTCGAGCAGGTATTCGGTGGCCGGCAGGCCGGTGTCGGCCAGCAGCAGCGCGGTCTCCAGCTCTTCGTACAGATCCTCGTCGATGCGCACGCCGGTGAAGACCTGCGCGATGCCGCCGCTGGTCTTGCGCAGCCCCTGGCGCAGCCGTTGCATCCAGCCGGCGCGCGAAGGCTCGGCCTGCGTGCCGCCTTCGGCGGGCAGCGGCGGGGCTTCGGCATCTTGCGCCGTCGCCACGGCGGCCGGCGCGGGGTCTGCGAGGGGCGGCGCCGCGGCCGCGCCGGCTGGCGGTGCGCCTGCCGCAGTGGGCGGCGGCGCGATCGCCGCCGCTTCGGTGCCCTCGGCCGGCACGGCGGGTGCCGGCTGCGCCGCGGCCGGCTTCTTGCGGAAGAAACTGAACATCGGGGTCTCGTTGCGGCGGCCGCAACCAGGCAGGCCGGGGAGGGACGCCCGGTATAATCGCGGGCTTCGTGGCGCTTTAGCTCAGTCGGTTAGAGCGACGGAATCATAATCCGCAGGTCCGGGGTTCGAGTCCCTGAAGCGCCACCAACATCCAGGCCCCTTGCAAGCCACAGCCTTGCAAGGGGCCTTGTCTCTTCCGGGATGGCCTCGACGGCAGCTGCGCCACTGCCGGGCCGCTGAGGCCGGCGCGCCGATCGCCGGGCAGCCCAAGCGCCCGGCGCTACAGCAGGCTCGTCGCGACGAAGGGCTGCAGCAGCCAGATCTGCAGCCGCTTGCCCCAGTGGCCGCCGGGTTCGACGGCATGCACCGTCGTGGACCCGTCGGCGCGCGGCTCCAGCCATTCGACGTGCCGGCCGTCGGCCGACAGACGCAGGCGGTAGGCGTCGTAGACCAGGCTGCGGCTGGACAGCGCACTCATCGTGCGCGCCAGCGGCGGGCTGTCGATCAGCAGGCCGATCTCGGTATTGATCAGCGCCGAGCGCGGATCCAGGTTCATCGAGCCGATGAACAGCCAGCGGCCGTCGACCGTCGCCACCTTGGCATGCAGCGCCGAGTGCGACGCGCCGAAGTCGCCGCTGCGCGGCATGCGCGCACCCAGGTCGGCGCCGATCTCGTAGATGCGCACGCCCGCCTGCAGCATCGCCATGCGCTGCTGCGCATAGGCCGCATAGGCCAGCGGCTCGTCGGTGGCGCCGATCGAGTTGGTGACGAGCACGACGCGGCCGTTGTCCTGGGTCGCACCGGCAGCGCGCAGCAGCCTCAGGCCGGCCTCGCCGGGAATGAAGTACGGCGACGCGATGTGCACGTTCTCCTGCGCCGACGCGAACAGCGCCAGCACCTGCTGCGCCACCGTCGGTTCACGGCCGCCGGCGGCCTTGTCGGGGCTGTCGGCGAGCACGCGCGCCGGCGCCGCCTGCAGCTCGAGCCGGCCGGCCTGCAGCTGCTGCGACAGCGGCGTGTGGCCGAGCACGTCGTGCGCGCGCTCGTCGAAGGGCGGGCCGGCAGCCTGCACGCGTGCGTCGAAGGCTGCGCGCGCCCGCGCGTCCCCCGCGCTGCCGGCCAGCGCCGCCAGCGGCCAGGACAGCGGGCTGTTCCAGAAGGCGTCGAAGGCCGCCGACATCGCGCGCACCACCGGGCCGGCGCTGAGCACGTCGACGTCGATGAAGTTGGCGTCGGGGCTGCGCATGAAGTATTCGTCGGCGATGTTGCGCCCGCCGGCGATGGCGACGCTGTTGTCGGCGATGAACAGCTTGTTGTGCATGCGGTGGTTGATGCGGCTGAAGTCGTCGAGCGAACCCAGGATGCGCCATGTCGGCGAACCCGCGCGCACGGGGAAGGGATTGAAGATCCGCAGCTCGATGTTGGGATGGGCGGCCAGCCCGGCGAGCAGCCGCTGCTCGCCGCCGGTGTACAGGTCGTCGACCAGCAGGCGCACGCGCACGCCGCGCTGCGCGGCATCGCGCAGCTCGCGCAGGAACATCCGGCCGACCGTGTCGCTGGCGATCAGGTAGTACTGCAGGTCCAGCGACTTGCGCGCCGCGCGCATCAGCGCCACGCGCGCATTGAAGGCGGTGGGCGCCTCGGGCATCAGCCTGAAGCCCGACAGCGGCTGCGCGTCCGCGGGCACCGAGGCCGCCGCAATGCGCGCCAGCGGCGTGTCGTCGACATCGACGAGCGCCTGGCTGGGTACCTTCGGCGGCGGCGGCGGCAGCGACGCGCATCCCGCCGACAAGGCCAGAGCCAGGAGCAGCAGCCGAGACAGCAGGCGGCAGGATCGCGGCATGGCGGCACGCAGCGGATGCCGCAGCATTCTGCACCGACGCCCGCGCGCCGGTGCGCCGCGTTCAGCCGTACGCCGCGCGCCGCAGCTGCACCAGACCGCGCAGGAAACTGCCGATGCCCGGCTTGTCGAGATCGACGCAGGGCTTGCCGCTGCGCTTGCAATGCGCCTTCACGCGCGCATAGGCGTTGTGGTTCAGGCAGCCCGGTCGGCACAGCACCGCATCGTCCGCCGCCAGTTCCGCGTCGAGGCGATGCGCGCCGCCCTCGATGCCGCCGTCGTGGTGGGCGAGCCGACCGCCCTGGCGCTCCACCCGTTCGCGATGCTGCGGCACCTGGCCGTCGATGCCGCCGACGCACAGCGCACGGGTCGACCGCAGCGTACCGGCGGCCAGCGTCCGCCGCGGCGCGCCAGGCGGCGGCGCCGCGATGGTCCGGATGGCTGCCGGCGCATGCGGCGCAGGCGGCACCGGGCGATCGGTTCGCGGCTGCGGCGCCGGCGACGGCATCTGCCGTTCGCGCAGCCCTGGGATCAGCGTCTCCTGCGCGGTCACGCGGCCACGCAGCGCGGCTCGCTGGGCCCGCAGCGCATCGCGCTCGGCCAGCACTGCGCAGCGCCACGACGCCCGGCGCTGCTGCGCGCGCAGCACACCGGCATTCAATTCGGCGATCTGCGCATGCAGCGCGGCATTGGCCGCGGTTTCGGCGCGCCGCAGCGCTGCGGACACCTTGTTGCGGCTCGCGCATTGCTCGGCAACCGCGGCGTGCAGTTCAAAGTCGCCCAACTGCGAGCGGCCGCGAAAGAGCCTGTCGGTGAGCCGGCGCAGCTCGGCCGCCGTCCAGCTGCAGCCGACGATCGTGGCATGGCAGTCGACATCCAGATCCCACAGGCCGCGGCGGGCCGTCGCACTCATTGCGGCGTGCCGGAGTGCAGGTCGGCGCACAGGCTGTGCAGCAGCGGCAACGGCAACTGCCGCTGCCAGGCGTAGGCCGGGTGCGCGCAGCCCAGCACCGCGCCCTCGCCGGCCGACAGCGCATCGCGCAACTGCGCCGGCAACGCAAAGCGCAGGAAGTGCACCGCGCTGGGGCGGCCGCGGTGGCGGTCGGCCAGATCCTCGTTGGCTTCGGCGACGATGCGCGGCCCCGCGCCGCAGCCCACGTACACGTGCTGCGCCGCCTCGCTCAGCAGCGGCAGCTCGCGGGCGCGGCGCGCGGGCTCGGGCAGGCCGATGAACAGCGTCGCCCGCCATTGCTGGGCATCGCCGAGCAGGTGCGCGTAGTGCTCGATGGTGTGCTGCACCGCGTCGCGCGCGACGATGCGCTCGGCCAGCAGCATCTCCTGGATCTGGTAGCGCACGCTGGCCTCGTCCTCGAACTGCAGCCACATCGCAGGCCCCAGCGGCAGGCTGCGCTGGCGCCGGTGCGCGATCGCCTGGGCCCGTTGCTGCGCGCGCTGCTGCTGGTACTGCTGCAGCGGCAGCAGGCTCTCCGGCGCGATGCCCGCCGGGCCGGTCGGCGCACTCATGACTGCAGTGCCGCCAGTGCGCGCCGCAGGCTGGCACTGCCGGGGTTGTCGACGAAGACGCAGCGCTTGTTGTGGCGCTTGCAGTGATCCTTGACGCGCCAGTAGGCATCGTGGCTGATGCAGCCGGCCTGGCAGATCACCAGATCGGCCGCCGACAAGGTGGCGCCGAGGCGCTGCACATGGTGTTCGTCGCCGCCGTCGTGGTGCAGGAAGCGGCCGCCGCTGCGCTCGACGATTTGACGGTACAGCGGCACGCTGGCCGGCCGCCCGCCGACGCACAACACCGCGCGGTCGTCCAGCGCCGGCACCTCGGCCGCAGGCAGCGGATCGTCGGCCACGGCCGGCGCCTGTGCGGCTTCTGGCTGCACGCGCACCGGTGCACGCTCGGCCTCCTGCCGCGCGCGCGTCAACGCGCGCTCCAGCGACACGATGCGCTCGGCCTGCATCTGCACCTGGCGCGCCAGTTCGGCGCGCGCCTTGAGCCCCGGCGCCTGGGCCTCCAGCGCCGCCAGTTCATCGCGCAGCCCGGCCAGCTCGGTGTCGCGGGTGATGGCCTCGGCGCGCTGCCGCATCGCCTGCGCCTGCAGCCGATCCAGCCGCTCCTGCACCCGTGCCGACTGCTGCTGCACGCGCCACCGCACGCCTTCGAGCTCCTTGCGCAAGCTGGCGTTTTCGGCCTGCAAGGCTTCGAAGCGCGCCATATCCACGCGCTGCGCCGCGCCGCGCTGGTGCTGCAGCATGTGCACGTCGGCCAGCACCTGCGACTCCAGCACGGTGTCGCAGCGCGGATGCGACAGCACCGCCCACAGGCTGTCCGGCAAGCGCTCGCCGCCGCGCTGCCCGCGCCACCAGGCCGCCAGCGACTCGGTGCTCTTGTGCACGGACGCCTGGCGCACGGCGGCCGCAAAGCGCCGCTCCAGCTCCTTGTGCAGCGCTTCGGACAGCGCGCAACGCCTTTTGGCTTCGGTTACCGCCAGGCAGTGCAGGCAGTAATCATCTTCGACGCCGTGCCCCGCGATCGCCTTGTCGGCCATGGGGCGCAACTGGTCGATCGGCAGACACACGCCCAGCACCGGGCAGTGGGCCGAGGAATCCAGCTCCCACAGCCGGCGGCGGCGCGACCCAGGCGGCGAAATCTCCGGGAGTGACGGCTGGCAGCAACTCGGACGGGCGGCTTCGGCAAACGGCATGGCGGCGGACAAGAGACAGCGTCATCCGACTTTAATGCGACTCGTTCGCATTTGCAATGCGCACGTGAGGTATTGTGCAAGCGACGCGAGATCCCGATGCGGCGATTCGCTGCGCACGCGGGCGAAGAGCCCGTCGGCCTGGGCGCCCTGCGCTGCGCGGATGCACCGAGCCAGCCTGCCCGCGCTTCCTCGGCCCGCATGCCGACGGGGCTGCACGCCGGCCCGCCGGGAAGGGGACGTTCGGCCGCCGATCCAAGCCCGGCCGCACTGGCAGGCTGCACCAGCCGGTGAGGCCGGGATCGGGCGATCAGCGCCGCAACTGGAACGACAGTGCCACCAGCGCCCATGCGGGCTGCGGCACGCCGTTCTCGGTGTGCGGCTTGTACAGCGCACGCCGCGCCGCTTCGATCGCAGCGTCGTTCAGGCGCCGGAAGGCAGTGGCTTCGACCAGTTCGATCTGCTCGGCCTGGCCGTCGCGGCCCACCAGCACTCGCAGCACGACGCGCCCGTGCTCGCCGAAGCGGCGCGAGGCGCTCGGGTACTCCAGGACCGGCGCACGCAGATAGTCCACGCTCTCGACCTGTCGCGGCTGCGCCGACGCCGCGACGACCTTCGCTGCCGGCACGGCCGCCGCGTCTTCAGCCGCGCCTTCCGCTGCCGGCGACACAGCCGTACCACCGGCCGCCGACGCCGGCACGCTGTGCGGCTCCGGCAGCGCGCCAGGCAACGGCTCGTCGGCTGCAACGACTGCGGCCGCCGCGGCCGCCGCGGGCGCCGCGGGCGCCGCCGGCTTGCGCGGCGCTGGACCAGCCTGCGGCTTCGGTGCGGACTGCGGGGCGGCGCGTACCGGCGCGGGTGGCGGCAGCAGCGGCTGCAACTGCGGTACCGCCCGCGCGGCCGTCTCGCTGAGCACCATCACCATCGCGACCTGCGGCGCTGCGGCCGAAGTTGCCGGCCGCGAAGCGCCGCCCAGCAGCCCCCACAGGCCGGCGGCGTGCGCCAGCGCCACGGCTGTCACCACCGCAGCCTGCCAGATGCCGGCCTGCGAGCCCATCCGGCCGCCGCGTTGAACCGCAGCCATGGCACCCGGGGCGCAGCTTTGCATGACCTGCCCTTCCTTCGTTCTAGTAGACGAGTTGCAGGTTGACGGCCACGTTGATGCCGGGCTGGGTGTAGCGGTCCAGCGCCGGCGATGTGGCAGCCAGCCCGGTCTGGCCGACGTTGCTCCACAGCCAGTACTCCTTGTCGAAGACGTTGAAGATGCCGCCGGCCAGGCGCAGGTTCTTGCTGATGTCCCAATAGGCGGTGATGTCGACGAGGCCGAAGCCCGGCGTCAGGAAGGGTTGAACACCGCCCACCGATGCGGCCGAGGTCTTCGACGACACCCCGGTGATGTTCAGCGACCAGCCCCAGGCGCCGGCCGAATAGCGCAGGCCCGCCACGCCGGTCAGCGGGCTGATGCTGTTCAGCGGCTGATCCAGCGTCTCGTTCCGGCCGTTGGCATAGGCGATGCTGCCGGCCAGCGCCCAGTGGCGGTCGAGCAGCCACTCGCCCTTGGCCTCGACGCCGTAGATGCGCACGCGCGCCACGTTGGTCGCCTGGAAGGTGCCCAGGTAGCCGGGCACGCAGTTCGGGTCGGTCGGGCAGTCGAGCTGGGTGCTCGAATCGATGAAGTTCTTGTAGCGGTTGTAGAAGGCCGCCACCGCGAAGGTCGAATCGCCGGCGCGGCCCTTGACGCCGATCTCCAGGCCGCGGCTGGTCTCCGACACCAGGTTCGGGTTCGGGATCAGCACATAGGACTGCACCGGGTTGCGGAACGCCGCGTTGACATCGTCGAAGGGCGGCGCCCGAAAGCCGAAGGCATAGTTGCCGTAGACGTTGAGGTCAGCGTTGACGCGATACATCAGCGCCAGCTTGGGCGACCAGGCGCTGTCGGAGAAATCGGTGGCCTGCACGCCCGGCGGCACGTTGGCCAGGTAGATCGCATCCGGGTGGATCTTCAGCCGGTAGTCGTCGTAGCGCAGCGCCGGGGTGACCACCAGCCGGTCGTCGAGCAGCGAGATCTGGTCCTGCACGTACAGGCCCAGCTGGCGCGTGCTGGTGTTGGGGAAGTCGCGCAGCGGGAAGGTCTCGCCCGACAGCGTCTTGCTGACCGTGCCGAGCGTCTGGTTGTAGATCGTGGCGTCGCGCAGCGCGCTGGAATCGGTGTCCGACAGATCCAGGCCCCACAGGATGCGCTGCTGGATGCCGCCGCCGTCG
>JAFEFZ010000209.1 GCA_018240325.1 Pseudomonadota bacterium | reverse complement strand
GCCAGTCCTCCGCGACTCGTGCGCTGCCCGCAGTGCGGGAGGCCGGTGGCGTGGACCGTTGAATCGAAGTGGCGCCCGTTCTGCTCCGAGCGCTGCAAGACGCTCGACCTCGGAGCGTGGCTCTCCGAGCGCTACCGTGTCCCGGCCGACGAGGCGCCCGGCGAGTCGCCGCCCGATACGCCTTCGGGCGAGCCCGGCCGCGACGACCGGTGAATCGACTTACTGGGAGGGGCCGGAGTGCGGCGGCCGCGCTCTGCACCGGCCGCATCAGCTCGAACTGGGCGGGGCCGGAGTGCGGCGGCCGCGCTCTGCACCGGCCGCATCAGCTCGTACTGGGCGGGGTCGGAGTGCGGCGGCCGCGCTCTGCACCGGCCGCATGCTGCGGCCGAACTCGCGCGACGCCGCACTCCGACCCCGCCTCCGAAGCGACGTTGCCGATTCGACGCGAACGGCCGCACCCACGCGAGCCTGTGATCGCCCGGGTGATGCGCTGCACGCCGAAAACTGCAGCGAGGTGCGTCGTACGCTGAGCGTCGACTCGAATCAGGCGCGGGTCGGGTTGCGGCGCCGCGCGAGTTCGGCCGCGGCACGCGGCCGGTGCAGAGCGCGGCCGCCGCATCCCGACCCACGCCTGTGCTGCGTACGACGACACGCGATCAAACCGCGGGCCACGCCGCGCTTCGCAGCGCGACCCCGTGCGCACCGTGCGCGATGGCGGTATCAAGATCGCCGGCAGTAAGGCCTCCGAGCGCGTAGACCGGGATTCGGGTGCCGGCGACGATCCGCGCGAAGGCGTCCCAGCCGAGTGGCGTGGCGTCGGGGTGGGACGGCGTCGGAAGTACCGGCCCCAACACCGCGAAGTCAGCCTCGAGCGCTGCCGCACGGTCGAGCTCGGCGCGCGTGTGGCACGAAGCGGCGACGACGAGATCGGGCGGGCGGCGTTCGGCGCGCATCAGGACCGCCGACGTCCAATGCACGCCGTCGGCACCGACCGCACGAGCCTCGTCCTCGGCTCCGTTCAGGAGCACGCGCGCGCCGTGCCGGTGCGCAAGCGGCACGAGCTCGCGCGCGAGCGCCGCGCGCTGCGCGACGTCCCACGTCTTCTCGCGAAGCTGGACGAGGCGCAGCCCGCGCTCGAACGCGCGCCTTGCGCGCACGAGCAT
>JAFEFZ010000208.1 GCA_018240325.1 Pseudomonadota bacterium | reverse complement strand
GGGGTGGCCGACGGAGTGAATAAGAATTTGGCTGAACGGAGTCGGCCACCCCGTCGGCGGCCCCGTGCGCCACTCATCCGCGTCCGTACGACGAATTGGGGCGCAACGATGCACACGCGCACCTCGCCGAAGGCCGAAAGAAGAGGCGAGCGCTTCATCGCAGCTTCAGGCTCGCCAGCCCGATCAGGCACAGCAGCATCGTGATGATCCAGAAGCGCACCACCACCTGGGTCTCGGTCCAGCCGGACTTTTCGAAGTGGTGGTGCAGCGGCGCCATCTTCAGGATGCGCCGGCCGGCGCCGTACTTCTTCTTCGTGTACTTGAAGAACGCGACCTGCGCCATCACCGACAGCGCCTCGACCACGAAGATGCCGCCCATGATGCCGAGCACGATCTCCTGGCGCGTGATCACGGCGATCGTGCCGAGCGCGCCGCCCAGCGCGAGCGCGCCGACGTCGCCCATGAACACCTGCGCCGGATGGGTGTTGAACCACAGGAAGGCCAGGCCCGCACCGCCCATCGCCGCGCAGAAGATCAGCAGCTCGCCGGCACCGGGGATGTACGGGAACAGCAGGTAGCGCGAATACACCGAGCTGCCGACCACGTAGGCGAAGATGCCCAGCGCCGCGCTGACCATCACCACCGGCATGATCGCCAGCCCGTCCAGGCCGTCGGTCAGGTTGACGGCGTTGCTGGCGCCGACGATCACGAAGTAGCTCAGCCCGATGAAGCCGAACACGCCCAGCGGGTAGCTGATCGACTTGAAGAAGGGCACCATCAGGTCGGCGGTGGGCGGCAGGTCGTTGGAGAAGCCGCTGCCCACCCAGCGCACGAACAGCTCCAGCACGCGCAGGTTCGAGGTCTCCGACACGCTGAAGGCCAGGTACAGCGCCGCCAGCAGCCCGATCAGCGACTGCCACAGGTACTTCTCGCCCGAGGGCATGCCCTCGGGGTTCTTGTGCACCACCTTGCGCCAGTCGTCGACCCAGCCGATCGCGCCGAAGCCGAAGGTCACCAGCAGCACGATCCACACGAAGCGGTTGCTCCAGTCGAACCACAGCAGCGTGGCGGTGCCGATGCCGATCAGGATCAGCACGCCGCCCATCGTCGGCGTGCCGCTCTTGACCAGGTGGCTTTGCATCGCGTATTCGCGCACCGGCTGGCCGATCTTCAGCGCCGCGAGCCGCCGGATCACCCAGGGCCCGAAGGCCAGCCCGATCAGCAGCGCCGTCATCGCCGCCATCACCGCGCGAAAGGTGATGTACTGGAACACCCGCAGGAAGCTCAGGTCGTCCGGGTACAGCGCGAGCAGCCATTGGCTCAGGCTAAGCAGCATCGCGCGCCCCTTCGCCGTCCTGCCCCGGCTGCGCCGCGCGCAGCAGCGCTTGCACCACGCGCTCCATGCGCATGAAGCGCGAGCCCTTGACCAGCACCGCGTCGGCCGCGGGCGCCGCCGGCAGCGCCGCCAGCAGCGCCGGCACGTCGGCGAAGTGGCGCGCGCCCGCGCCGTAGGCCGCCGCCGCATCGGCGCAGGCCGCGCCTGCGGCCCAGAAGGCCTCGATGCCGCGCGCACGCGCGTAGGCGCCGGCCTCGGCGTGGAACTGCGGCCCCTGGTCGCCGACTTCGCCCATGTCGCCGAGCAGCAGCCAGCGCGGCGCCGGCAGCGACGCGAGCACATCGATCGCCGCACGCACCGAATCGGGGTTGGCGTTGTAGCTGTCGTCGACCAGCGTCAGCGCCCGGCCGCCGATGCGCACGCGGTGCAGCTGCGAACGCCCGGCCACCGGCACGAAGGCCGCCAGCCCCGCGGCCACGGCCGCCGGCGGCACGCCCGCGGCCAGCGCCGCGGCGGTGGCGGCGAGCGCGTTGTGCAGGTTGTGCGCGCCGGCCATGTGCAGCACCGCGTCGATGCGCCCGGCGGGGGTGCGCAGCGCCAGCGCCCAGTGGTCGCCCACCCAGCGGGCGTCGGCACCGACCCCGGCCGCGACCGAAGCGTCGCGCGCGAAGGTGCAGCAGCGGCGCGCGCCGGCCAGCCGGCGCCACAGCGGCGCGAACGCGTCGTCGGCCGGGAACACGGCCGTGCCGCCGGCGGGCAGCGCCTCGAGCACCGCGCCGTTCTCGCGCGCCGCGGCTTCGACGGTGGCCAGGAACTCCTGGTGCTCGCGCTGCGCGTTGTTGACCACGCCGATCGTCGGCGCGGCGATGCGCGCCAGCACGGCGATCTCGCCCGGGTGGTTCATGCCGAGCTCGACCACGCCGGCACGGTGCTGCGCGCGCAGCCGCAGCAGCGTCAGCGGCAGCCCGATGTGGTTGTTCAGGTTGCCCGCGGTCGCGAAGCCGCCGTCGCC
>JAFEFZ010000207.1 GCA_018240325.1 Pseudomonadota bacterium | reverse complement strand
GCTGCCGTGGCGCGCCGGTCAGACACGCTCGCTGCCGCGGGCACCGACCAGCCCTCCGGGTAGGAAGAACAGCACCGCCAGGATCACGACGAACGCGATCACGTCCTTGTAGGCCGAGGACACGAAGCCGGCGCCCAGGCCTTCGATCAGCCCGAGCAGCAGCCCGCCGGCGACCGCGCCGCCGAAGCTGCCCAGGCCGCCCAGGATCGCGGCGGCGAAGCCCTTCAGGCCGAGCATCACGCCCACGTCGTACGAGGTGAGCGTGATCGGCGCGGTCAGCACGCCGCCGAGCGCGCCCAGCGCCGCGGCCAGCACGAAGCTCAGGCGCATCACGCCGCGCGTCGAGATGCCCATCAGGCGGGCGGCCAGCGGGTTGATCGCGGTGGCGCGCATCGCCTTGCCCAGCAGCGTGCGGTTGAAGAACCAGCCCAGCGCCAGCACCGCCACCGCCGAGCCGCCCAGCACCCACAGGCTCTGCGGCATCACAGTGGCGCCGCCCAGGTGCATCGGCTCGCTGCCGGTGAAGGCCGGCAACGAGTGGATGCCCTTGTCCCACACCAGCTGCGCCAGGCCGCGCAGGAACAGCGCCACGCCGATCGTGATGATGATCAGCGTGACCACGTCGGCCTGGCCGCCGGCCTGTGCCGGCTCGAGCGCCAGCCGCTGCACCAGCAGCCCCACCAGCATCGCGCCCGCCACCGCGAGCGGCACCGCGGCCCACAGCGGCAGCCCCAGCGCGACCAGCGACACCGCGCCCATGCCGCCGATCATCACGAACTCGCCCTGCGCGAAGTTGATCGCATGGCTGGCGTGATAGACGATCGAGAAGCCGAGCGCGACCAGCGCATACACCGCGCCGGCGGTCAGCCCGCCGGCGACGAATTGCATCCAGTTCGCGCCCATCGGTGCCCGTCAACCCTGCTGCGCGCCCCGGCGGGTCACTTCACCAGCGTCCAGTCGCCGTTCTTGACCTCGAGCATGCGGAACGCGCTCAGGTCCAGGCCCATGTGGTCGGTGGGCGACATGTTGACCACGCCGCCGGTGCCGACGTAGCCCTTGGTCGCCTCGATCGCGTCGCGCGTCTTGGCCTTGTCGGTGGAGCCGGCCGCCTTGACCGCGTTCACGTACAGCATCAGCCCGTCGTAGGCGTGGCCGCCGAAGGTCGACACGTCGGTCTTGTACTTGTCCTGATAGGCGTTGCGGTAGGCGGTGACCACCGGCTTCTGCGGGTCGCCGGCGGGCAGCAGGTCGGCCACCAGCAGCGCCGCGGCCGGCAGGCGCACACCCTCGGCGGCGTCGCCCGACAGCTTGATGTACTCCTTGGACGCGACGCCGTGCGACTGGTACAGCGGCTGCGTCAGGCCGAGCTGCTTGTAGTTGCGCGTGACGATCGCCGGGCCCTGGCCGAAGCCGGCGTTCAGCACCGCCTGCGCGCCGCTGCCCTTGATCTTGGTCAGCTGCGCGGTCATGTCGGTGTCGGCGGCGCCGTAGGTCTCGTCAGCGACGATCTGGATGCCCTGGCTCGGCGCCACCTTCACGCATTCGGCGCGCATGCTCTTGTCGAAGCCGCCGCTGCCCGAGATCAGCGCCGCCTTGGTGAAGCCGCGCGCCTTCATGTCGACGAAGACCTTCTCGCAGGCCATGCGGTCGGTGTGCGGCGTCTTGAACACCCACTTCTTGGTCGGCTCGACGATCACCACCGCGCCGGCCAGCGAGATGAACGGAATCCCGGCCGCCTCGGCCAGCGGCACCGCGGCCATCGTCTCGCCGGTGGAGGAGCCGCCGATCAGCACGTCGACCTTGTCCTGCTCGATCAGGCGCTTGGTGAAGGTGCGCGCCTTCTCGGCGTCGCCGGCCGAATCGTAGGAGATCAGCTGCAGCTTGCGGCCGTTGATGCCGCCGTCGGCGTTGATCTTGTCGACCATCATCTCCAGCGTCTTCTGCTCGGGGTCGCCGAGGAACGACGCCGGGCCGGTGACGGCCAGGAAGGTGCCGACGCGGATCGGCTCCTGCGCGGCGGCGGGCGCCGCCAGCAGCAGCGGCAGCGCCAGCGGGAGGGCGGCGCGTGTGAATCGGCGCAACGTTGCGGTCAACCGGCTCATGCAAATCTCCTTTGGCCCCATAGAATCCACGACACAAGCTCATTCTGGTACGAGAATGCAACTTTGTGATTTGATCTGGATTGGGTTTTGGTGAGCGGCACACACGGGAAAACCAGCACGCGGCACGCCGGCACGGGCGGCGCCGTGCCGCCGGTGCGGGTGCGCGCGGTGCGCCGGGCCGATCTGCCCGAGGTGATCGCGCTGGACGCCACCGTGACCGGGCTGCACAAGGCCGACTACTGGCAGCGCGTGTACCGGCGCTACGGCGTCGGCGGCCAGGGCCTGCGGCACTTCCTGGTGGCGACGGCCGGTGCGCGGGTGGTGGGTTTCGTGATCGGCGAGGTGCGCGACTGGGAGTTCGGATCGCCCCCCTGCGGCTGGGTATTCGCGATCGACGTCGACCCGCAGGCGCGCCAGCAGGGCGTGGGCACCTTGCTGCTGTCCGCCATGCGCCAGCGCTTCGAGCGTGTGGGCGTGCGCACGCTGCGCACCATGCTGGCCAGCGACAACCACCTGATCCTGTCGTTCTTCCGCAGCCAGGGCCTGCGCGCCGGGCGGCTGATCCCGCTCGAGCTCGAAGTCGGAGCGCCGTCTTGAAGCTGCAGACCAGCACCCGGCTGGCGCTGTACAGCGTGCTCGAGTTCGCGGCGCGGCCCGAGCAGCTCGTGGCTGCCGCCGAGGTGGCGGCGAAGTACGGCGAATCGGCGCATCACCTGGCCAAGGTGCTGTCGGAGCTGTCGCGCGCCGGCATCGTCGAATCGGTGCGCGGGGTCGGCGGCGGCTATCGCTTCGCGGCCAACCCGAGGCGGCTGACGCTGCTGGACGTGATTCGGCTGTTCGAGACGCTCGAGCCCGGCGACGCCGCCGCGCAACGGGCCGGCACGCCGGTCGAGGCCGCGCTGCAGCAGGTGCAGGCCGAGATCGACCAGACCACGCTGGCGACCTTCGGGTCGATCACCGTGGCGACGATGCTGAAGATGGTGGAAGAGGCCCGACAAGCCGCGTGACCGCCCGCGGGCCCCGGGCCGATCCCCGGTCCGAGCTGCCGGGCGCTGCGGGGGCTCGCCTGCGGCTCCCCGCTCTCGCAGGGGCACCGGGGCAGCGGTCTTGGCGTTGAGGAAGCTGCCCTACGCGATGCTCGGGATGCCGGCCTGGGCCAGTTGAACGGGTGTTCGGCTGCGTCAGCTCCCAGCTGCCGTTACATGGCGATACCGTTGCCTCCCCGACCGACCGACACGATTGCAGGTGCTGGTGCGGGCAAGCGCAAAGGGCTGGCGCCATGAGGGGAGGTGACCGGCGCCGCGCCACATCTGGCCGTAGCCCACCCGCTTGGCTTGACTGGCACTAGTGCAGTGTTCCACGCTATGCAGCACATAAAACCGCGCCTTTGCCGCCCTGGCGTCGTTGCAAATCCTCGCGATGCCACTGGGCATCGCTGCGGCTTGCGCCTAGCCAGGACGACAAATCCATCGGTTTTCTTCAGTGCTGCACAGAGTGGAACACTGCACTAGGCCACAAGCGTCATGCCGGCGCTCTTGACGGCAGCAGCATCGAACGTCATGGTGGTTTCGCATCCTTGGGCACGCGCGATGCGCTCGATCAGGCAGTCGGCAAAGTCGGCCCCTCCCTGGGAGAAGCGCCGTTGCGCCTGCAGCACCAGCTCGGCCCGGTCGATGACAAGCTCCTTGCTGCGCAACAGCAAGTTCAGCGCCTCCGCGATCTGGTCGCGGTTCAACCCGTAGCTGGACGACAGCACCCACACGAGTTCGACGATTGCCACCAGCGGCACGAAGCCCGGTTGGTCGCTGGTGAGGCTTTCGATGAGCCGCGTGGCCTTCGGGGACTGCCTCGGGTCGTCCTGCATGACGTAGCGCACGAGAACATTGGTGTCGAGTCCGATCATCGCGCCCGGGACCCCGCGGCCGCGATGGCGGCATTCATCTCGTCGATAGAGACCGCTCGCTTGGGCTTTCCGAAGCGCCCCTTCAGCTCACGCACCGAGCGCGTGGCGGCGATGAGCTCGAAGCGCCCGGGCTCGATCTGGACGAACTCCACCCGGTCGCCTGCTTCGACGTTGAGCGCGCGGCGAACGTCGACAGGGATCGTGATCTGACCCTTGACGGTCAATGTGGCAGTGGACACGCAGCGATCTCCTGATTCCTTACTTCATTGTAAGGCATAGTCGTCAGCTCCCTTCTGTCCGCACATGGCGGTACCGACCCGTCGGTGACGCTCCCCGCTCTCGACCTGTCGCCATGAAGCAGTCGCTCGAGCTGTCCCTCGCTACGAAGAACTGCCGGTCCACCTACGAGATTGGCCCGCAATGCCCACAGCATGGGATGCGGGAGACGTTTCGGCATCGCCAGGTGGCGGAGGGAGCGGGATTCGAACCCGCGGTGGGCTGTTAACCCACACACGCTTTCCAGGCGTGCGACTTAAACCACTCATCCATCCCTCCGCAGGGTCTCCCTGCGCCGCGCCGGCCCGGCGCCGCGCGCGATTCTAGGCGGCCGCGGCGGCGCGCTGCAGCCAGCTCAGCGGCACGAACTGCAGCGCGCGCTCGTGCGTGCATTCCAGCACCGGCGGCGGCGCGCAATTGGCCTCGTAGGCCTCGCGCCAGCGCAGCGCGCACACGCACCAGCGGTCGCCGGGCTTCAGCCCCGGGAAGCGATGCTCGGGCCGGGGCGTGATCAGGTCGTTGCCGCGCTCGACCTGGAAGTTCAGGAAGCCGACGGTGACCCGCGCGCAGATCACGTGGCTTCCGGCGTCGTGGTCGTCGGTGTGGCAGCAGCCGTCGCGGTACCAGCCGGTCAGCGGGGCCAGCGAGCAGGGCACGAGCGGCGTGCCCAGCACGTTGAGCGCCTGCCTCACGTGCGCGGCCCCGGCGCCTTGACCAGCGCCATCGCGCTGGCGATCAGCGCGGCCACCTCGCTCATGTTGCTCGGCACGATCAGCGTGTTGTTCTTCTGCGCCAATTTCGCGAAGGCCTCGACCGCCTGCTGTGCCACCTTCAGCTGCACCGCCTGCTCGCCGCCGGGCTCGCGGATCGCGGCGGCGACCTGGCGCAGCCCGGCGGCGGTGGCCTCGGCCACGGCGACGATCGCCGCCGCCTCGCCTTGGGCGGTGTTGATCTCGGCCTGCCTCTCGCCCTCGCTCTTGGCGATGAACGCGGCGCGCTCGCCCTCGGCGAGGTTGATCTGCTCCTGGCGGCGGCCCTCGCTGGTGGCGATCACCGCGCGCTTCTCGCGCTCGGCGGTGATCTGCGCCTGCATCGCGCGCAGGATCTCGGCCGGCGGCGTCAGGTCCTTGATCTCGTAGCGCAGCACCTTCACGCCCCAGGTGAGCGCGGCGTCGTCCAGCGCCGCGACCACCGCGGCGTTGATCGCCTCGCGCTCCTCGAAGGTCTTGTCCAGCTCCATCTTGCCGATCACGCTGCGCAGCGTGGTCTGCGCCAGCTGGGTGATCGCGACGACGTAGTTGGACGAGCCGTAGCTGGCGCGCATCGGGTCGGTGACCTGGAAGTACAGGATGCCGTCGACCTGCAGCTGGGTGTTGTCGCGGGTGATGCACACCTGGCTGGGCACGTCCAGCGGCACTTCCTTCAGCGAATGCTTGTAGGCGACGCGCTCGATGAACGGGATCAGGAACTTCAGCCCCGGCGTCAGCGTGCGGTCGAAGCGGCCCAGGCGCTCGACCACCCACGCGTGCTGCTGCGGCACGATCCGGATCGTGCGCCAGACGAAGACCGCGGCGATGATGAAGAAGACGACGGCGATTTCCATGGCTTGCGTTCTCCGCGCGGGGTTCAGGGTTCGGCGGGCTCCACGATCAGGCGGTTGCCCTGCACCGCGATGATGCGGTGCAACCCCGGCGCCGCGGCGCCCGGGCCGCGGAACTCGGCAGTCCAGTCGCTGCCGCGGTAGCTGACGCGGGCGCTGCCCTGCGCATCCCAGGCCTGCACCTGCAGCGTCTGGCCGATGTCGAGCAGCGCGTCGCGGTTGGACTGCACCGGTGCCGACCGCGGCGCGCGCGCACGCCGCAAGTGCCACAGCCCCGTGGTGCCGGCGCCGATCAGCGCGGCGGCGATCAACTGCGCGGGCAGGCCGACGCCCAGGTGCGCGGCCACGGCGCCGCCGGCGCAGCCCAGCGCCAGCATCAGCATGTAGAAGCTGCCGACGAACAGCTCGCCCAGCACCAGCAGCCCGGCTGCCAGCCACCAGACGCCCGCAGCGCCAAGATCCATCGAGGTCATCCGGTCACGCGCCTGCCGGCGAGTGTAGCCACTGCCCTGCGGCCGGGCGGCGCGGGCCTACACTGCGCGTCCTTCGCCTCCCGCCCCGCCTTCCGAAAGCAGCCGGCATGCAGCGCTTCCGCTTCCCGATCGTCATCATCGACGAAGACTTCCGCTCCGAGAACGCCTCGGGTTTCGGCATCCGCGCGCTCGCCGCGGCGATCGAGAAGGAGGGCTTCGAGGTGGTGGGCGCCACCAGCTACGGCGACCTGAGCCAGTTCGCGCAGCAGCAAAGCCGCGCCAGCGCCTTCATCCTGTCGATCGACGACGAAGAATTCTCCGCCGGCCCCGAGCTCGACCCGGCGGTGCTGAACCTGCGCAAGTTCATCGCCGAGATCCGCTTCCGCAACGCCGACATCCCGATCTACCTGTACGGCGAGACGCGCACCAGCCAGCACCTGCCGAACGACGTGCTGCGCGAGCTGCACGGCTTCATCCACATGTTCGAGGACACGCCGGAGTTCGTGGCCCGGCACATCATCCGCGAGGCCCGCAGCTACCTCGCCGGCCTGGCGCCGCCGTTCTTCAAGGCGCTGATGGACTACGCGCAGGACGGCTCCTACAGCTGGCACTGCCCGGGCCACAGCGGCGGCGTCGCCTTCCTGAAGAGCCCGGTCGGGCAGATGTTCCACCAGTTCTTCGGCGAGAACATGCTGCGCGCCGACGTGTGCAACGCGGTCGAGGAGCTGGGCCAGCTGCTCGACCACACCGGCCCGGTGCTGCAGAGCGAGCGCAACGCGGCGCGCATCTTCAACGCCGACCACTGCTTCTTCGTGACCAACGGCACCAGCACCAGCAACAAGATCGTCTGGCACCACACGGTGGCGCCGGGCGACGTGGTGGTGGTCGACCGCAACTGCCACAAGAGCATCCTGCACGCGATCATCATGACCGGCGCGGTGCCGGTGTTCCTGACGCCCACGCGCAACCACCACGGCATCATCGGCCCGATCCCGAAGGCCGAGTTCTCGATCGAATCGATCCGGCGCAAGATCGCCGCCAACCCGCTGCTGGCCGGCGTGGATGCGGCCAAGGTGCGCCCGCGCATCCTGACGCTGACCCAGAGCACCTACGACGGCGTGCTCTACAACACCGAGACGATCAAGCACGGCCTGGACGGCTACATCGACAACCTGCACTTCGACGAGGCCTGGCTGCCGCACGCGGCCTTCCACGACTTCTATGGCCAGTTCCACGCGATGGGCAAGAAGCGGCCGCGGCCGAAGGAGCAGATGGTCTGGGTCACGCAGAGCACGCACAAGCTGCTGGCCGGCATCAGCCAGGCCAGCCAGGTGCTGGTGCAGGACGCGCAGCACCTCAAGCTCGACCGGCACCTGTTCAACGAGGCCTACCTGATGCACACCAGCACCAGCCCGCAGTACGCGATCATCGCCAGCTGCGACGTGGCCGCGGCGATGATGGAGGCGCCCGGCGGCACCGCGCTGGTGGAGGAGAGCATCGCCGAGTCGCTGGACTTCCGGCGCGCGATGCGCAAGGTCGAGCAGGAGTACGGCCGCGACTGGTGGTTCACGGTCTGGGGCCCGGACAAGCTGGCCGCCGAGGGCATCGGCCGCCAGGCCGACTGGCTGCTGAAGGCCGGCGCGCGCTGGCACGGCTTCGGCGCGCTGGCCGAAGGCTTCAACATGCTCGACCCGATCAAGTGCACGATCGTCACGCCGGGGCTGGACCTGTCGGGCAAGTTCGCGAAGACGGGCATCCCGGCGTCGGTGGTCACCAAGTTCCTGGCCGAGCACGGCGTGGTGGTGGAGAAGACCGGGCTGTACTCGTTCTTCATCATGTTCACGATCGGCATCACCAAGGGCCGCTGGAACACGCTGCTGACCGCGCTGCAGCAGTTCAAGGACGACTACGACAAGAACGCGCCGATGTGGCGCGTGCTGCCCGAGTTTTGCGCCGGCCACCCGCGCTACGAGCGCATGGGCCTGCGCGACCTGTGCCAGGCGATCCACGAAACCTACGCGAAGGGCGACATCGCCCGCCTGACCACCGACATGTACCTGTCGGACCTGCAGCCGGCGATGAAGCCCAGCGACGCCTACGCGCGCATCGCCCACCGCGAGACCGAGCGCGTCGAGATCGACGCGCTCGAGGGCCGGATCACCACCGCGCTGCTGACGCCGTATCCGCCGGGCATCCCGCTGCTGATCCCGGGCGAGCGCTTCAACCGGCGGATCGTCGACTTCCTGCACTTCACGCGGCAGTTCAACGCCGCGTTCCCGGGATTCGACACCGACGTGCACGGCCTGGTCGAGACCGACGACGACGCCGCGCCGCGCCGCTACTACGTGGACTGCGTGCGCGCCTGAAGCCGGCGCGCGGCGGCGTTCAGACCCCGGCCGGCGGGTCGGCGAGCCCGATCGCCACCTGGTTGAAGCCACCGTCGACGTAGGAGACTTCGGCGGTCACGCCCGAGGCCAGGTCCGACAGCAGGAAGGCGGCGACGTTGCCGACCTCGTCGATGGTCACGTTGCGGCGCAGCGGCGCCGACTTCGCGACGATGTCCAGCAGCTTGCTTAAATCCTTGATGCCCGAGGCCGCCAGCGTGCGGATCGGCCCGGCCGACAGGCCGTTGACGCGGATGCCCCTGGGGCCCAGGCTGCCGGCCAGGTAGCGCACGCTGGCCTCCAGGCTGGCCTTGGCCAGGCCCATCGTGTTGTAGTGCGGCACGATCCGTTGCGAACCCAGGTAGGTCAGCGTCAGCAGCGAACTGCCCGGGCGCAGGTGGGGCAGCGCCGCCTTGGCCATCGCCGGGAAGCTGTAGGCCGAGATGTCCTGCGCGACGCGGAAGGCCTCGCGCGACAAGCCGTCGAGGAAGTCGCCGGCGATGGCCTCGCGCGGCGCGAAGCCGATCGAGTGCACGAAGCCGTCCAGCTGCGGCCAGTGCACCGCCAGGTCGGCGAACAGCGCGGCGATCTGCGCGTCGTCGCCCACGTCGCAGTCGAACACCAGCTTGGAATCGAACTCGGCGGCGAACTCGACGATCCGGTCGCGGAAGCGCTCGCCGACGTAGCTGAAGGCCAGTTCGGCCCCCTCGCGCCGGCAGGCGCGGGCCACGCCGTAGGCGATCGAGCGGTTGGACAACAGCCCGGTGATCAGCAGACGCTTGCCGGTGAGGAATCCCATGGTGGCCTCGATGCTAGAAAGGGGTGCGCCGGGCCGGCGGCCTGCCGGGCCCGTGGTGTCAACCGGCGATTCTGGCATGGCTGCACGCGGCGGTTGCCGCAGGGTGCCGGTCGAGGTTAGAATCCGACTTTCGCTGGTGCAGTCGTGATGCAGTCGGGTGGGCGGATCTGATCCAGCCCATTTTTTATGTCCGGCGCGTTCGCAGGCCCTGAACAGGGCACGCGGCGCGGGCACGGACCCCTGCAGTCCACCTGCTGCACCGGCGCGGCCAGCGACGGCGGCAGGGGGCGTCGCCGGCCGGCAGGCATGCCCCCGGCGGGGCAGGTGGCGGACCTTGACGGGTACCTTGACGACAACGGCAGATTGGCGCGCAGCGGTCGAACGCACGGTGAGCGGGCTCGACTTCGAACTGGTCGACCTCGAACGGTCGGCCGGCGGTCTGCTGCGCGTCACGATCGACCGCATACCCGGCCGCGAGTATCCCGACGGCGCCGAGGCCGTGACCGTCGACGACTGCGAGCGCGTGACGCGCCAGCTGCAATACGTGCTGCAGGTGGCGGGGGTCGACTACGCGCGGCTCGAGGTGTCGTCGCCCGGGCTGGACCGGCCGCTGAAGCAGCCGGCGCACTACGCCCGCTTCGCCGGCGCGCGCATCGACCTCAGCCTGAAGCAGCCGCTGGCCGGGCGCCGCAATTTTCGCGGCCGGCTGGCGGCAGCCGAAGCGGGCTGGCGGCTCGAGCTGGAAGATGCCGGCGGTGCCGCTTCGGGCCAGGCGCTGGACTTCACGCTGGACGAGGTGCGCGAGGCCCGTCTGGTGCCGGTGATCGATTTCAAGGGCCGCGGCGCGCGTGCGCCGAAAGCCCGCCCCGCAGCGGGCCTGGATGGAGGTCGTAAAGAATGAATCGCGAAATGCTGATGCTGGTCGATGCGATCTCGCGCGAGAAGAGCGTCGATCTCGACGTGGTCTTCGACGCGGTCGAGGCGGCGCTCGCGTCGGCGAGCAAGAAGTTCCACGGCGCCGACTGGGACATCCGCGTCGCCATCGACCGCGACACCGGCGAATACGAGACCTTCCGCCGCTGGCACGTGGTGCCCAACGAGGCCGGCCTCGAGAACGCCGACGCCGAGACGTTGCTGTTCGAGGCGCAGGAACAGATCCCCGACATCGAGGAAGGCGACTACATCGAGGAGCCGATCGAGTCGGTGCCGATCGGCCGCATCGGCGCGATGGCGGCCAAGCAGGTGATCCTGCAGAAGATCCGCGACGCCGAGCGCGAGCAGCTGCTCAACGACTTCCTGTCGCGCGGCGAGAAGATCTTTGTCGGCACCGTCAAGCGCCTTGACAAGGGCGACATCATCGTCGAGAGCGGCCGGGTCGAAGGCCGGCTCAAGCGCAGCGAGATGATCCCGAAGGAGAACCTGCGCACCGGCGACCGCGTGCGCGCCTTCATCACCGGCATCGACCCGACCCAGCGCGGCGCGCAGATCATGCTGTCGCGCTCGAGCCCCGCCTTCATGATGGAGCTGTTCCGCCAGGAGGTGCCCGAGATCGAGCAGGGGCTGCTCGAGATCAAGAGCTGCGCGCGCGATCCCGGCAGCCGCGCGAAGATCGCGGTGGTCAGCCGCGACCGCCGCGTCGACCCGATCGGCACCTGCGTGGGCGTGCGCGGCTCGCGCGTCAACGGCGTGACCACCGAGCTCGCCGGCGAGCGCGTGGACATCGTGCTGTGGTCCGAAGACCCGGCGCAATTCGTGATCGGCGCGCTGGCGCCGGCGAACGTGCAGTCGATCGTCGTCGACGAGGAGCGGCACGCGATGGACGTGGTCGTCGACGAAGAGAACCTGGCCATCGCCATCGGCCGCGGCGGCCAGAACGTGCGCCTGGCCAGCGAGCTCACCGGCTGGCGCATCAACATCATGACCGCCGAGGAATCCCAGGCCAAGCAGAGCGAGGAGTCCGACTCGGTGCGCAAGCTCTTCGTCGACAAGCTCGACGTGGACGAGGAGGTGGCCGAGATCCTGATCGCCGAAGGCTTCACCAGCCTCGAGGAGGTGGCCTACGTGCCGCTGCAGGAGATGCTGGAGATCGAGAGCTTCGACGAGGACACCGTGCACGAGCTGCGCAGCCGCGCGAAGGACGCGCTGCTGACGATGGAGATCGCGCGCGAGCAGCGCGTCGACCAGGCTTCGCAGAACCTGCGCGACCTGGACGGGCTCACGTCCGAACTCATCGCCCGCCTCAGCGACAACGGCATCCACACCCGCGACGACCTCGCCGACCTGGCGGTGGACGAACTCACCGAGATGACCGGGATCGACGACGAGCAGGCGAAGACGCTGATCATGAAGGCGCGCGAACACTGGTTCACCGCCTGATGCCGCGTCCTCACGACCCGACCTGCAACGATCGACCCGCACTGAAGGAATCCCGACCATGGCCGTGACCACCGTCGCCCAGCTAGCCACGGAGTTGGGCCGCCCCGCCGCCGTGCTGCTGGACCAGCTGTCGTCGGCGGGCGTGCCCAAGCGGTCGCCCGACGACGCCCTGTCCGACGCCGACAAGGAGCGGCTGCTCGAGCACCTGCGCAGCGCGCACGGCACCGGCGGCGCCGAGCGCAAGAAGATCACGCTGGTGCGCAAGTCCACCAGCGAGATCAAGCAGGCCGACGCCTCGGGCAAGGCGCGCACGATCCAGGTGGAGGTGCGCAAGAAGCGCGTGTTCGTCAAGCGCGAGGAAGGCAGCGGCGCGGCCGAGGAGGCGGCGGCAGCCGCTGCGGCCGAGGCTGCGGCTGCGGCCGAGGAAGCCGCGGCCGCCGAGCGCGCCGAGAACGAGCGCCGCGAACGCGAGGCGCGCGAGCAGGCCGAAGCGTTGCGCCGCCAGGAGGCCGAACTCGCCGAGGCACGGCGCCTGCGCGAAGAACAGGAACAACGCGAGCGCGAAGCCGCCGAGGCGCGCGCCCGCGAGGCCGCGGCCCAGGCGGCTGCGGCCCTTGCCGCGCCGGCGCAAGCGGCGCCGGTCGCCCCAGAGGGTGCGGCCCCGGTCGCCGAGAAGGCGTCGGCCGAGAAGGCGCCGGCCGAGGCAGCGGCGGGCGCGGCCGCATCGCCGGCCGAGCCGGCCAAGCCCGCGCTGCGCGTGGTCAAGGCGGCCACGATCGAGGCCGAGGACAAGGCGCGCCAGGCCGACCTCGACCGCCGCCGCAAGGCCGCCGAAGCCGAGGCCGCGGCGATCCGCTCGATGATGGCGCAGCCCAAGAAGGTGCTGGTCGCCAAGAAGCCGGAGCCGGCCAAGCCGGCCGACGCCGCCACCGGCATCACCGGCACGATCCACAAGCCCAAGACCGCACCGGGGGCCGCGGCGACGACGCCCGCCAAGCCGGGCGACAAGAAGTCGGTCAAGTCGGAGAAGCTGTCGTCGAGCTGGGCCGACGACGCCAAGAAGCGGGCCGCAGCCAAGACCCGCAGCGACGGCGGCGCCGGCCGCCCCGGCTGGCGCGCACCGCGCGGCGGGCGCCGCGGCGACTCCCGCGACGGCGGCGCGCGTCCGGCAGCCGCGTCGGCCGAGTTCGTGCAGCAGGAAGTGCACGTGCCCGAGACGATCAGCGTCGCCGACCTGGCGCACAAGATGTCGATCAAGGCCGCCGAGTTGATCAAGCAGCTGATCAAGCTCGGCCAGATGGTCACGATCAACCAGCAGCTCGACCAGGAGACCGCGATGATCCTGGTCGAGGAGATGGGCCACAAGGCGGTGGCGGCCAAGCTCGACGACCCGGAAGCCTTCCTCGAGGAAGAAGAGGCGGCGACCACCGGCACCGAACAGCCGCGCGCCCCGGTGGTCACGGTCATGGGCCACGTCGACCACGGCAAGACCTCGCTGCTCGACTACCTGCGGCGCACGCGCGTGGCCTCCGGCGAGGCCGGCGGCATCACCCAGCACATCGGCGCGTACCACGTCGACACGCCGCGCGGCTCGATCACCTTCCTCGACACGCCGGGCCACGCCGCGTTTACCGCGATGCGCGCGCGCGGCGCCAAGGCCACCGACATCGTGATCCTGGTGGTGGCCGCCGACGACGGCGTGATGCCGCAGACGAAGGAGGCGATCCACCACGCGAAGGCGGCGGGCGTGCCGATCGTGGTCGCGATGAACAAGATCGACAAGCCCGAGGCCAACGTCGAGCGCGTGAAGAGCGAGCTGGTGGCCGAACAGGTGGTGCCCGAGGAGTTCGGCGGCGATTCGCCGTTCGTGCCGGTGTCGGCCAAGACCGGGCAGGGCATGGACGGCCTGCTCGAGCAGGTGCTGCTGCAGGCCGAGGTGCTCGAGCTGCACGCGCCGGTCGATGCGATGGCCAAGGGCCTGGTGATCGAGGCGCGGCTGGACAAGGGCCGCGGCCCGGTGGCCACCGTGCTGGTGCAGAGCGGCACGCTGAACAAGGGCGACGTCGTGCTCGCCGGCTCGAGCTGGGGCCGGGTGCGCGCGATGCTCGACGAGGACGGCCACGCGACCGACAGCGCCGGCCCGTCGATCCCGGTCGAGATCCAGGGCCTGACCGAGGTGCCGCAGGCCGGCGACGAGTTCATGGTGCTGGGCGACGAGCGTCGCGCGCGCGAGATCGCCACCTTCCGGCAAGGCAAGTACCGCGACGTGAAGCTGGCGAAGAAGCAGGCCGCCAAGCTCGAGAGCATGTTCGAGACCATGGGCGAAGGCCAGGCGCAGACGCTGTCGCTGATCATCAAGGCCGACGTGCAGGGCTCGCAGGAGGCGCTGGCGCAGGCGCTGGCCAAGCTCAGCACCGACGAAGTGCGGATCCAGATCGTGCACTCGGCGGTGGGCGGCATCAGCGAGAGCGACGTCAACCTGGCGATCGCGTCCAAGGCGGTGATCATCGGCTTCAACGTGCGCGCCGACGCCGGCGCGCGCAAGCTCGCCGAGAACAACAGCGTCGACCTGCGCTACTACAACATCATCTACGACGCGGTCGACGAGGTGAAGGCGGCGATGACCGGCATGCTCGCGCCCGAGCAGAAGGAGGAGGTCATCGGCACCGCCGAGATCCGCACGGTGTTCGTCGCGTCGAAGATCGGCACGGTGGCCGGCTGCATGGTCACCGCCGGCGTGGTGCGGCGCGGCGCGCGGGTGCGCATCGTGCGCGACCACGTCGTCGCGTTCACCGGCGAGGTCGAGAGCGTGCGCCGCATCAAGGAGGACGTGCGCGAAGTCAAGGAAGGCTTCGAGTGCGGCATCAAGATCAAGAACTACCACGACATCGCCGAGGGCGACCAGCTGGAGTTCTTCGAGGTCAAGGAGGTCGCGCGCACGTTGTAGCCCGACGGCGCGCCCGGCACCCCCGGACCCCGCCGGCGAGCTGCAGGCGGGGTTCGCCGTTTGAGGAGGCCCCATGCGGCACAAGCGATCGATCCCCAACCGCGCCTATCGCGTGTCCGACCAGATCCAGCGCGATCTGGCCGAGCTGCTGCGCGGGCTGAAGGATCCGCGCATCGGCCTGGTGACGATCAACGCGGTCGAAGTCTCGCCCGACTATGCGCACGCGAAGGTCTGGTTTTCGCAGCTCGGCGGCGACCCGGCCGACTGCGAGCGCGCGCTCAACGAAGCTGCCGGCTTCCTGCGCAACGGCCTGTTCAAGCGGCTGGCGATCCACACCGTGCCGACGCTGCACTTCGTGTTCGACCGCAGCACCGAGCGCGCTGCGGATCTCGGCGCGCTGATCGCCAAGGCCAATGCCGACCGTGCCAAGGATTGAAGTGAGACTGCCGCTTCTTCAGTCGGGTTGCGGCCCGAAGCGGCCGCAGGCCGCTTCGGGCCAAGGCCCGTACACACGGCTCCCCCGAGCCCCCTCCGAGAGGGGGCTCCAGCATGACAGTCGGGCCGGCCCTGCGGCCGGCGCAGGCCACCAGCGTGCAGCTGGCGCGAGGGAGACACCACGGTCCGTCGGCCGGCAGGC
>JAFEFZ010000206.1 GCA_018240325.1 Pseudomonadota bacterium | reverse complement strand
GGTCGAGGCCGCCAGCCTGCGGCTGCGGCGGATCCTGATGACCACCGGCGCGATGGTGCTGGGTGCGCTGCCGCTGGCGCTGGCCCGCGGTGCCGGCGCCGAGAGCCGGCAGCAGATCGGCTGGGTCATCGTCGGCGGCATGAGCCTGGGCACGGTGCTGACGCTGTTCGTCGTGCCGACGATGTATACGCTGCTGGCGCGCAAGGGCGTGCCCGGAGAGATCACCACGCCGGCCGCCGCCGACGGGCCGGCGCCCGCCGCGGCGACAGGCGGCTGATCCGCCTCGACCGGGCTAGATCAACCCTTCGAAAGGCAGCACCTCGACCTCGTCGCCCGCGGCGACGTCGCCCTGCGCGTGCGGCAGCACGATCATGCCGTTGGCCTCGCTCATGCTGCGCAGCACGCCCGATCCCTGCGCGCCGGTGCTGCGCACCCACCAGCGGCCTTCGCCGTCGCGCTCGACGATGCCGCGCTGGTATTCGGTGCGGCCGGGCCGCTTGCGCAGCGGCTCGCGGCTCGCGGCGCGCAGCAGCGGCAGCGGCGCAGGCGTCGCGCCGCTCATGCGCAGCAGCGCGTCGCGCACGAAGGCGTAGAAGGTCACCATCACCGCCACCGGGTTGCCGGGCAGGCCGAACAGGATCGCCGGCGGGCGCTCGCTGCTGCCCGCGGCGCCTGCCGGCAGACCGATGCGCCCGATCGCCATCGGCCGGCCGGGGCGCATCGCGATCGTCCAGAACAGCACGTCGCCCAGCGCCGCCATCACCTGCTTGGTGTGGTCGGCTTCGCCCACGCTCACGCCGCCCGAGGTGATCACCGCATCGGCCGCCGCGGCGGCGGCGCGGAACGCGGCGGCGAGCTCGTCGGGCCGGTCGCGCACCACGCCCAGGTCGATCGCCTCGACGCCCAGGCGCTGCAGCATGCCCCAGACGGTGTAGCGGTTGCTGTCGTACACGCAGCCGGCGTCCAGCGGCTCGCCGAGCGAGCGCAGCTCGTCGCCGGTGGAGAAGAAGGCCACGCGCAGGCGGCGGCGCACCGTGACCGCCGGCACGCCCAGCGACGCGATCAGCCCCAGGTCGGCGGGGCGCAGCAGCCGTCCAGCGCGCAGCGCGGGTGCGCCGCGCGCCAGATCCTCGCCGGCGCGGCGGTAGTGGTCGCCGCGGCGAACCGCACCGGCCGGGATCTGCACCCAGCCGTCGGCATCGGGCACGGTGAACTCCTGCGGCACCACCGTGTCCAGCCCCTCGGGCACGACTGCGCCGGTGGTGATGCGCACCGCCCGGCCCGGCGGCACCGCCGCATCGAAGGCGCGGCCGGCGAGCGCGCCGCCGATCACCTGCAGCCGGGTCGGCTGGTCGGCCAGCAGCTCGCTGCCGCGCAGCGCATAGCCGTCCATCGCCGCGTTGTGGTGCGCCGGCACGTCGATCGGCGAGATCAGGTCGGCCGCCAGCACCCGCCCGAGCGCGTCGCGAACCGGCAGTGCCTCGGCCTGCGCGACCACCGGCACCAGCGCCGCGATGAAGGCCTGCGCGGTGGCCACCGGCAGCGCGCGCGGGTCGTAGCCCTGCAGCCGTGCGGCGATCTGGGCGAGGCTGTCGTTCATCGCGGCAGCTCTGTGTCGGGCGGCGCCTGCAGCGCCGCCAGCTCGGCCGGCGTGTTGGCGTTGGCGAAGGCCGTCGGGTCGTCGCCGGGCCGGTCGAAGACGGCGGCCGCCGCGCCCTCGGCACGTGCCCAGGGCGTGATCTTGCGGCCGCCTTCGGCCAGATAGCGCTCCAGGCTCGCCAGCAGCGAGGCGTGCATCAGGCAGAAGGCCGGCTGCGGCAGCACGCGGCCGTCTTCACGCGTGCAGGCGTAGGCCAGCGCTGCGCCGGCGGCGTCGGCCGCCGCGGCCAGCCGCACCGCCAGGTCGGCCGGGAACAGCGGGGTGTCGCAGGGCACCGTCAGCAGCCAGGGTGTCGCGCAATGCGCGAGCCCGGCGGCGAAGCCGGCCAACGGGCCGGCGAAACCCTCGATCGCATCGGGCCACACGGGCACGCCGAAGGCCGCATAGCGCTCGGGGTTGCGGTTGGCGTTGAGCATCAGCGCGCCGACCTGCGGCGCCAGCCGCTGCAGCGCATGCTGCGCCAGCGGCAGCCCGCGAAACGGCTGCAAACCCTTGTCGAGCCCGCCCATGCGGCTGCCCTGGCCGCCGGCGAGCACGCAGCCGGTGATCTGCGCGCGTTCAATCATCGGGCGGTGGCCGGCCCCGATCGCCCGGGAAGGGGTCGCCGTCGCGGCGTGGGCCGCGCATCACCGCGACGATCCAGCAGCCGAAGGTGCAGGCGATCACCATCGACAGCCCGAAGAGCGTGCTGCCGATGATCAGGTAGTCGATCATCAGCAGGCTGCGCGGCCAGTCGTCGTCGATGCCCGGCTGGTGGAAGGTCTTGAGGTATTCGCCGATCGTCCAGGGCAGCAGCACGACCGCGGTCGCGGCCCACAGCAGGCGTCGCGGCGCCGCCGAGGTGCTCCAGCCGGGCCATAGGTTCACCGCCGCTGCCTTCGCCGGTCAACCGCCGATGTAGTGCATCTCGACGCGCTGCTCGCCGCCGGCCGGCGCTGCGCCGCCTGCCTCGCGCAGCTCGGAGTAGCGGTCGTCGCGCTGCTGCCAGATCGCGCCGATCGTGCGCGCCAGCGTGTCGTCGTCGGCGCCGCCGCGCAGCAGCGCGCGCAGGTCGTAGCCGGCGGTGGCGAACAGGCACAGGTACAGCCGGCCTTCGGTGGACAGGCGCGCGCGGTTGCAGTCGCGGCAGAACGGGCGGGTCACGCTGGAGATCAGGCCGATTTCGCCGCCGCCGTCGCGCCAGCGCCAGCGCTGCGCGGTTTCGCCGGGCGCGGCCGCGGCCAGCGGCTCGAGCGGGTGCACGCGCTGCAGCCGCTCGAGCAGTTCGGCCGAAGGCAGCACCTCGTCCATGCGCCAGCGGTTGGTCGCGCCCACGTCCATGAACTCGATGAAGCGCAGCACGCAGCCGCTGCCGCGGAAGTGCTCGGCCATCGGCAGCACTTCGTGGTCGTTGGTGCCGCGCTTGACCACCATGTTGACCTTGATCGGCCCCAGGCCCGCGGTGCGCGCCGCGTCGATGCCGCGCAGCACCTCGGCGACCGGGAAGTCGACGTCGTTCATGCGCCGGAAGACGGCGTCGTCGAGCGCATCCAGGCTGACCGTGACCCGCCGCAGCCCCGCATCGCGCAGCGCCTGCGCCTTGCGCGCCAGCAGCGAGCCGTTGGTCGTCAGCGTGATCTCCGGCGGCACGCCGCCGGTGGTGCGCAGCGCCGCCAGCATGCCGACCAGCCGCTCCAGATCCTTGCGCAGCAGCGGCTCGCCGCCGGTCAGGCGCAGCTTGTGCACGCCCAGCGCCAGGAACTGGCGCGCCGTGCGCGCGATCTCCTCGAAGCTCAGCAGCGCCGCGTGCGGCAGGAAGGCGTGGCGCTGGCCGAACACTTCCTTGGGCATGCAGTAGCTGCAGCGGAAGTTGCAGCGGTCGGTGACCGAGATGCGCAGGTCACGCAGCGGCCGGCGCAGGCGGTCGGCCAGCGGGCCCGCCGGCAGTGCCGCGGCGGGCGGCAGCGCATGCAGTGCGCGCGTGTCGAGCGGGGTCGCGCGTTCGGCCATTGCGGCATTCTGCCCGAGCACCGATGGCCGCGGCGCCATCGCGGCCTGCGCGCGGCGGCCCGAAGACCCCCGGCGCAATGCCCGAGTCAGCCTGTCGCAAGCGCCGGATCCACAATGGCGCCATGGCGCACGCCCGGCCTGCGTCGAATCCGGCCCGGACGGCACTGCGCCGGGGGCCGCTGCCTCGGGGTACCGCACAGATCCACCAGGAGAACCGCCGATGAGCTTCGCCGATTTCCACCGCCGCTCCATCGCCGAGCCCGATGCCTTCTGGGCCGAGCAGGCCCGGCTGATCGACTGGCACAAGCCCTTCGATCAGGTGTGCGACTACAGCCGCCCGCCCTTTGCCAACTGGTTCGTCGGCGGCCAGACCAACCTGTGCCACAACGCGGTCGACCGGCACCTGCAGACGCAGCCGGACGCCAACGCGCTGATCTGGGTCTCCACCGAGGTGGACCAGGAGGTGGTCTACAGCTTCCGCGAACTGCACGCCGAAGTCCAACGCATGGCGGCGATCCTGCAGGCACTGGGCGTGGGCCGGGGCGACCGCGTGCTGCTGTATCTGCCGATGATCGCCGAAGCCTGCTTCGCGATGCTGGCCTGCGCGCGCATCGGCGCGATCCACTCGGTGGTCTTCGGCGGCTTCGCCAGCCACAGCCTGGCCAGCCGCATCGACAACGCCACGCCGAAGGTGGTCATCAGCGCCGACGCCGGCAGCCGCGGCGGCAAGGCGGTGCCGTACAAGGGCCTGCTCGACGAAGCGATCCAGTTGGCCGCGCACAAGCCGGCCAAGGTGCTGATGGTCAACCGCGGCCTGGCGGCGTACACCCCGGTGGCCGGCCGCGACGAGGACTACGCGGCGCTGCGCGCCAAGCACCTGGACGCGCAGGTGCCTTGCACCTGGGTCGAATCGACCCACCCGAGCTACACGCTCTACACCAGCGGTACCACCGGCACGCCCAAGGGCGTGCAGCGCGACACCGGCGGCTACGCGGTGGCGCTGGCGGCAAGCATGAAGCACATCTTCCTCGGCAAGCCCGGGGAGACCTACTTCTCCACCAGCGACATCGGCTGGGTGGTGGGCCACAGCTACATCATCTACGGCCCGTTGATCGCCGGCATGGCGACGATCATGTACGAAGGCCTGCCGACGCGGCCCGACGCCGGCGTGTGGTGGAGCCTGGTGCAGAAGTACAAGGTCACGTCGATGTTCAGCGCGCCCACCGCGGTGCGCGTGCTGAAGAAGCAGGATCCGGCCTACCTGACGAAGTACGACCTGTCCAGCTTGCGCGCGCTGTTCCTGGCCGGCGAGCCGCTGGACGAGCCCACCGCCAAGTGGATCTCCGACAGCCTGAGCCGGCCGATCATCGACAACTACTGGCAGACCGAGACCGGCTGGCCGATCCTGGCGCTGTGCAACGGCATCGAGAGCCAGCCGAGCCGCTTCGGCTCGCCCGGCAAGGCGGTGTACGGCTACGACGTCAAGCTCGTCAACGAAGCCACCGGCGAGGTGGTGCAGGGCACCGACGACAAGGGCGTGGTCATGGTCGAGGGGCCGCTGCCGCCGGGCTGCATGCAGACCGTGTGGCAGGACGACGAGCGCTTCGTCAAGACCTACTGGACGCAGCTGAGCGGCCGCTGGCTGTACAGCACCTTCGACTGGGGCGTGCGCGACGCGGACGGCTACTACTTCATCCTCGGCCGCACCGACGACGTGATCAACGTCGCCGGCCACCGACTGGGCACGCGCGAGATCGAGGAGAGCATCTCCAGCCACCCGAACGTGGCCGAGGTCGCGGTGGTCGGCGTGGCCGACAACCTCAAGGGCCAGGTGGCGATGGCCTTCGCGATCCCGAAGGACGCGAGCGGGCTGGACGAGCCGGCGGCGCGCATGAAGCTCGAGGGCGAGATCATGAAGCTGGTCGACGGCCAGCTCGGCGCGGTGGCGCGGCCGGCGCGGGTGCTGTTCGTGACCACGCTGCCCAAGACGCGATCGGGCAAGCTGCTGCGGCGCGCGCTGCAGGCGGTGGCCGAGGGCCGCGATCCGGGCGACCTGACGACGATCGAGGATCCGAGCTCGCTGCAGCAGGTCAAGGACCTGGTGGCGCCGGCGGGCTGAGCCGGGGCCTGCCGCGGCTTCGGCCGCGGCCAGGGGACGGCCGCCGAAGCGCAGGGCCCGCCGCTGCGGCTCAGCCGGGCCGCGAGGCGGCCGCGCGGCCGCGGCGGATGATCTCGACCAGCGCATTCAGCGCGTCGATCGCGGTGAAGATGCCCAGGAAGCGGCCGTCCTCGTCGTTGACGATCACGCTGCCGACCTTCTGGTCGGACATCGCGAAGGCGACTTCGTCCAGCGGCGTCGCGGCGCTCACGGTCAGGGGCGCGGGCGACATGATGTCGGCGGCGCGCACCTGCAGCTTCTCTGCGGCACTCAGGCCGTAGAGCAGGCGCACGTCCCGGTCGCTGAGCACGCCCACGACGGCATCGCCGCGCACGACCGGCAGGTGGCGGATGCCGTGGCGCTCCATCAGCCGCTGCAACTCGTCGATGGTCATGCGCTCGCTTGCGGTGACGGGGTCGGGGGTGGTGAACTCTTCCACCGGGACACTCGTGAGCGGCATGGCGAATCTCCTGTAGTCAAGCAGCGCGATGCAGGTGGGCGGCTGGAATGCAGCGGCGGCCTTGCCGGCCGCCGTGCACTGCCGCGCGCCGGCCCGGCCCTGGGCGGCAGCGCCGGCACCGCAGGTGGCCCGCTGCCGCAATGATGACATCAACGCCCGCGCCGTTCGACGCCGGCGGCCGGACGGGCCGGGATGCCGCAGGCACTCGATCAGGCCGCATCCGGCGCAGGATGCCAGCGGAACAACCGTGTCCGGGCGGCATCGTCGTGCGGGCGCAGTGCGCCCGGCAGCATCCCGACCTGGAGCAGCACCCGATGCGAGGCGGTGTTGGCCGGCGCCACGGTGGCGATGATCTCGCGCAGGCCATGCACGGCCGCGCCGTAGCGAAGCAGGCCGGCGACGGCCTCGGTTGCGTAGCCGTGCCCCCAGTGCATGCGCCGCAACGCGTACTTGATCTCCGGCTCGACCTGGCCGCCGGGATGGACGATGCCGCAAAAGCCGATGACGCCGGGCTCGGTGCGGCGCTCCAGCGCGAACATGCCGTAGCCGCGCTCGGCGTAGTTCCGGCGGGTGACCTCCAGCCAGCGGACGCAGGCGGCGGCCGTGATCGGCTCGCCGTCGCCGACCCAGCGCATCGCATCCGCGTCGCCGTACACGGCGGCAAGGGCCGGAACATCGGCGTCGCACCAGCGGCGCACGACCAGACGCCGGGTTCGGAAGACGATCGCGGACATCGGCGCAGGATCGCCGGGGCGCGCAGCCGCGATGGTCGTCGCGCCGTCCCAGGCGGGTTACAGCACCTCGGACGCGAAATCCGCCAGCCGCGAGCGCTCGCCGCGCGCGAGCATCACGTGGCCGCCGTGCGGCCAGCCCTTGAAGCGGTCGACCGCGTAGGTCAGCCCCGACGAGCCTTCGGTCAGGTAGGGCGTGTCGATCTGCGCGAGGTTGCCCAGGCACACGATCTTGGTGCCCGGGCCGGCGCGCGTGATCAGCGTCTTCATCTGCTTGGGCGACAGGTTCTGCGCCTCGTCGATGATCACGAACTTGGCGAGGAAGGTGCGCCCGCGCATGAAGTTCAGGCTCTTGATCTTGATCTTGCTGCGCACCAGGTCGTTGGTCGCGGCGCGGCCCCATTCGCCGGCTGCGGTGTCGGTGCGCGCCAGCACTTCCAGGTTGTCGTCGAGCGCGCCCATCCACGGGCCCATCTTCTCCTGCTCGTCGCCGGGCAGGAAGCCGATGTCCTCGCCCACCGGCACGGTGACGCGGGTGACGATGATCTCGCTGTAGCGCCGGTCGTCCAGCACCTGGGCGAGGCCGGCGGCCAGGCTCATCAGCGTCTTGCCGGACCCTGCCGTGCCGGTCAGCGTGATGAAATCGCACTCGGGGTCCATCAGCAGGTTCAGCGCGAAGTTCTGCTCGCGGTTGCGCGCGCTCACGCCCCAGACCGCGTTCTTCGCGTGGCTGTAGTCGCGCAGCGTCTTCAGCACCGCCGTCTTGCCGGTGATCTCGGTCACGCGCGCGTGCAGCGGCGCCGTGCCGGGCGTCTCGAGGTAGACGAACTGGTTGATCAGCAGTGCCGGCACCAGCGGCCCGCTGACGCGGTAGAAGGTGTGGCCGCCCTGGCTCCAGCTCTCCATCGTCTTGCCGTGCCGCTCCCAGAAGTCGGCCGGCAGCGGCAGCACGCCGGTGTAGAGCAGGTCGCCGTCCTCGAGCGTCTTGTCGTTGAAGTAGTCCTCGGCCGGCAGCCCCAGCGCGCGCGCCTTGACGCGCATGTTGATGTCCTTGGACACCAGCACGACATCGCGGCCCGGCTGCTGCTCGCGCAGCGCGCGCACCACGCCCAGGATCTGGTTGTCGGCCTTGCCCTGCGGCAAGCCCTCGGGCAGCTTGACGTCGATGGCGCTGGTCTGGAAGAACAGCTTGCCGGTCGCATCCTTGTGGCCGGTGGCGGCCAGCGGGATGCCGGCCTTGGCGTCGGCCAGCAGGCCGGTGCCGGCGGCGATCACCAGCGCATCGAGATAGCGGCTGACCTGGCGCGCGTTGCGCGCGACTTCGCTCAGGCCCTTCTTGTGGTTGTCCAGCTCCTCCAGCGTGGTCATCGGCAGGAAGACGTCGTGCTCGTCGAAGCGGAACAGCGACACCGGGTCGTGCATCAGCACGTTGGTGTCGAGCACGAACAGCTTGGCCGGCCCGTTGTCGCGCCGCGGCCGCGCCCGCGGCCGCTCCTTCACGCCGTTGGCGGATGCAGGCGCGGCCGCCGCAGGCGGCGCCGGTGCAGGTGCGGGCGGCGCAGGTGCGGGCGGCGCGGGTGCGGCGACGGCAACGGCGCTGCGGTCGTCGAACGAGCCCGGCGATGCGCGATCGGCAGGGCCGGCCGCGGGCTTCGGCGCACGCTTGTCGCGGCGCGGGGCGGCCGGGGTTTCGAAGTCGGCCGCGCGCAGCAGCGAGGCCTTCTTGACGGGCGGTTTGGGCAGGGGCATGGCGCGGGCGGCAGCAAAAACGCCGGCACGGGGCCGGCGTCGGACGTGGATCAGCAGTGAAGGGCGGCGCTCAAGCGGCCTGCTTCAGCAGTTTGACGGCCTTGAGCACGTCGTCCACATGGCCGGCCACCTTGACGCCGCGCCATTCGGCGCGCAGCACGCCCTGCGCATCGATCAGGAAGGTGCTGCGCTCGATGCCCTTGACCTTCTTGCCGTACATGATCTTGTTCTTGACCACGCCGAACATGTGGCAGAGCTTCTCCTCGGTGTCGGCGATCAGTTCGAAGGGCAGCTCGAGGCTGGTCTTGAACTTCTCGTGCGACGCCAGGTTGTCGCGCGACACGCCGAACACCACCGCGCCGGCCTTCAGGAATTCCTTGTGCTTGTCGCGGAACTGCATCGCCTCGGTGGTGCAGCCCGGCGTCGCGTCCTTCGGGTAGAAGTACAGCACCACCGCGTGGCCCAGGTTGGCCTGCGGCGTGAACTTCACGCCGGCGGTGGCGAGAGCCTCGAACTCCGGGAGCGGCTTGTTGACGGCAGGGGTCATGGATGCGAGACCTCGGGGAACGTCGCCGTTGACGGCATAACCAAGCATTATAAAGTGCCTGTGCCGCTCGCCCCGCGGGCGGGCTCATGCCGCGGGCGTGGATTCCAGCAGCATCGCGCCGAGCACGCGCCGCCCTTCGGCGGCCAGCACGTTGTAGGTGCGGCAGGCGGCGGCGGTGTCCATCGTCTCGACGCCGATGCGCTGCTCGATCAGGCTGCGCAGCAGCGCCGGCGGCACGAAGCGCAGCCGCCGGCCGCTGCCGAAGATCACGAGTTCGGGCCGCAGCGCGAGCGCCAGCTCGAAGTGCGCGGCGCTCAACTCGGCAAAGGCGCGCGGCGGCCAGGCGCGCACCTCGCCGGCCCAGGGCAGCAGGATGCTGTGGGTGAAGCTCGCCGGCCCCACGCGGATGCTGAGGCCGTCGTGGTGCGTGACGATGTTGACGCCTTCGCTGCGATCGGGTTCGAACTTCAAGGCTGCCCTCGGCTGCGGCCCGCCCGCACGGGCGGCCCAGATAGAATTTTAGTTTTGCAGTGCAGCACCTGCAGCGCCGTAGGGGCGCCGCGGCGGCTGCGGGAGCGCCTGCGTTGAAGCCGATCACCAAGTCCGCCAAGCTCGACAACGTCTGCTACGACATCCGCGGCCCGGTACTCGACAAGGCCCGCCAGATGGAGGACGAGGGCCACAAGATCATCAAGCTGAACATCGGCAACCTTGCGGTGTTCGGGCTGGAGCCGCCCGAAGAGATCGTGCAGGACATGATCCGCAACCTGCCCGAGGCAGCCGGCTACACCGACAGCAAGGGCCTGTTCGCGCCGCGCAAGGCGGTGGTGCACTACACGCAGGAAAAGCGCATCGCCGGCGTCGGCGTCGACGACGTGTACCTGGGCAACGGCGCGTCCGAACTGATCGTGATGAGCCTGAACGCGCTGCTCGATGCCGGCGACGAAGTGCTGGTGCCGGCGCCCGACTACCCGCTGTGGACCGCGGCGGTGTCGCTGTCGGGCGGCCGGCCGGTGCACTACCGCTGCGACGAAGGGTCGGGCTGGCTGCCCGACCTCGACGACATCCGCGCGAAGATCACGCCGGACACGCGCGGCATCGTCGTGATCAACCCGAACAACCCGACCGGCGCGCTGTACCCGCCGGCGCTGCTCGAGGGGATCGTCGAGATCGCGCGCCGGCACCAGCTGATCGTGTTCGCCGACGAGATCTACGACAAGACGCTGTACGACGGCAACGAGCACACCAGCATCGCCGCGCTCGCCGACGACGTGCTGTTCATCACCTTCAACGGCCTGTCGAAGAACTACCGCTCCTGCGGCTACCGCGCCGGCTGGATGATCGTGTCCGGCGACAAGCGCCACGCGCGCGACTACATCGAGGGCCTGAACATGCTGGCGTCGATGCGGCTGTGCGCGAACACGCCCGGGCAGCTGGCGATCCAGACCGCGCTCGGCGGCTACCAGAGCATCAAGGACCTGGTGGCGCCCGGCGGCCGGCTGTGCCGCCAGCGCGACCTGGCCTACGAGCTGCTGTCGCAGATCCCGGGCGTCAGCGTCGTCAAGCCCAGGGCGGCGCTGTACATGTTCCCGCGGCTCGACCCGAAGATCTACCCGATCGCCGACGACCAGCAGTTCGCCTACGAGCTGCTGGCCGACGAGAAGGTGCTGATCGTGCAGGGCACCGGCTTCAACTGGTTCGAGCCCGACCACTTCCGGCTGGTCTTCCTGCCCAACACCGACGATCTCGGCGAGGCCGTCGGGCGGATCGACCGCTTCTTGGCCCACTACCGCAGGCGACATTCATCGTGAACCATACCCTCGCACCGATCCGCGTCGGCCTGCTCGGCATCGGCACCGTCGGCGGCGGCACCTTCCGCGTGCTGCAGCGCAACCAGGCCGAGATCCGGCGCCGTGCCGGCCGCGGCATCGAGATCGCGATGGTCGCCGACCTCGACGTCGCGCGCGCCAAGGCGATCGTCGGCGACACCGCGCAGGTGGTCGACGACGCGCGCCGCGTGATCGCCGAGCCGGCGATCGACATCGTCGTCGAGCTGATCGGCGGCTGCGGCATCGCCAAGACGCTGGTGCTGGAGGCGATCGCGGCCGGCAAGCACGTGGTCACCGCGAACAAGGCGCTGCTGGCGGTGCACGGCACCGAGATCTTCGAGGCGGCGCGCGCCCGGGGCGTGGTCGTCGCCTTCGAGGCGGCGGTGGCCGGCGGCATCCCGATCATCAAGGCGCTGCGCGAGGGCCTCACGGCCAACCGCATCGACTGGATCGCCGGCATCATCAACGGCACCACCAACTTCATCCTCAGCGAGATGCGCTCGAAGGGGCTGGACTTCGCCGCCGCGCTGAAGGACGCACAGGCGCACGGCTATGCCGAGGCCGACCCCACCTTCGACATCGAAGGTATCGACGCCGGCCACAAGGCGACGATCATGAGCGCGATCGCCTTCGGCGTGCCGGTGCAGTTCGACAAGGCCCATGTCGAAGGCATCACCGCGCTGCAGGCGGCCGACATCCGCTACGCCGAGCAGCTCGGCTACCGCATCAAGCTGCTGGGCATCACCAAGCGGCGCGACGACCTGCCCGCGCCCGGCGGCATCGAACTGCGCGTGCACCCGACGCTGGTGCCCGCCAGCCGGCTGATCGCCAACGTGGAAGGCGCGATGAATGCGGTGGTGGTGCAGGCCGACGCGGTGGGCACCACGCTGTACTACGGCAAGGGGGCGGGCGCCGAGCCCACCGCCAGCGCGGTGATCGCCGACCTGGTCGACATCACCCGCCTGGCCACCGCCGACCCCGACCACCGCGTGCCGTCGCTCGCGTTCCAGCCGCACGCGATCACCGACACGCCGGTGCTGCCGATCGGCGAGGTGGTCACCTCGTTCTACCTGCGCCTGGTGGTCGCCGACGAAGCCGGCGTGCTGGCCACGATCGCGCAGATCCTGGCCGGCCACGACATCTCGATCGACGCGCTGCTGCAGCGCGAGAGCGCCGAAGGCGAGCGCCAGACCGACCTGATCATCCTGACGCACGAGACGCGCGAAGGCCGCATGCGCGCGGCGCTGGCGCTGATGCAGGCGCTGCCGACGGTGCTGGCGCCGATCGTGCGGATCCGCAAGGAAGACCTGAGTTGAAGTACCTCAGCACCCGCGGCGACGCCACGCCGCGCGCCTTCTGCGAAATCCTGCTCGAAGGCCTGGCGCCCGACGGCGGGCTGTACCTGCCCGAAACCTATCCCCGCGTCGATGCCGCGACGCTCGCCCGCTGGCGCGGCCTGAGCTATCCGCAACTCGCGTTCGAGATCCTGTCGCTGTACATCGACGACATCCCGGCGGCCGATCTGCGCGCGCTGCTCGATCGCACCTACACGGCCGCGACCTTCGGCGACGCGCGCATCACGCCGCTGAAGCCGCTCGAGCCGGGGCTCGCGCTGCAGGCGCTGTCCAACGGGCCGACGCTGGCCTTCAAGGACGTGGCGATGCAGCTGCTCGGCGCGCTCTTCGAGTACCAGCTCGGCCGTCTCGGGCAGCAGCTGAACATCCTCGGCGCGACCAGCGGCGACACCGGCAGCGCGGCCGAGTACGCGATGCGCGGCCGCCGCGGCATCCGCGTGTTCATGCTGTCGCCGCACGGCCGCATGAGCCCGTTCCAGCAGGCGCAGATGTTCAGCCTGCAGGATCCGAACATCCACAACCTGGCGATCGAAGGCGTGTTCGACGACTGCCAGGACATCGTCAAGGCGGTGTCGGCCGACCTCGCCTTCAAGCAGCGCTGGTGCATCGGCACCGTCAACTCGATCAACTGGGCGCGGCTGCTGGCGCAGGTGGTGTACTACTTCGCCGGCTACTTCCAGGCGACCGGGCGCGACGGCGGGGAGGTCGACTTCGCGGTGCCGTCGGGCAACTTCGGCAACATCTGCGCCGGCCACGTCGCGCGCCGCATGGGCCTGCCGATCGGCCGGCTGGTGGCGGCGACCAACGAGAACGACGTGCTCGACGAGTTCTTCCGCACCGGCCGCTACCGCGTGCGCGGCAGCGCCGAGACGCACGCGACCTCGAGCCCGTCGATGGACATCAGCAAGGCGTCGAACTTCGAGCGCTTCGTGTTCGACCTGGTCGGCCGCGACGCGGCGCGCACGGCCGAGCTGTTCGGGCCGGCACTTTCGCGCGACGGCGGCTTCACGGTCAGCGCCGACGAGTTCGCGCGCGTCCCCGGCTTCGGCTTCGTCTCGGGCCGCAGCACCCATGCCGACCGGGTGGCGACGATCCGCGACTGCTGGCAGCGCCACCAGGTGCTGATCGACACCCACACCGCCGATGGGCTGAAGGTCGCGCGCGCGCACCGCCGCGCGGGCGTGCCGATGCTGGTGCTCGAGACGGCGCTGCCGGCGAAGTTCGCCGAAGCGATCCGCGAAGCGGTGGGTTTCGAGCCGCCGCGGCCGCCGGCCACCGAGGGGATCGAGCGATTGCCCCGGCGCTTCGAGGTGCTTCCGGCCGACGCCGAGCGCGTCAAGCGCTACATCGCCGAACATTGCGGCGCATGAAGGTCGTCGGTTTCTGCGGCGTATCGGGCTCGGGCAAGACGACGCTGATCGAAGGCGTGATCGCGGCGCTGAAGGCGCGCGGCCAGCGCGTGTCGGTGATCAAGCACTCGCACAAGCGCTTCGAGATCGACCATGCGGGCAAGGACACCTTCCGCCACCGCGAGGCCGGCGCCTATGAGGTGATGATCGCGTCGCGCGAGCGGCTGGCCAAGGTGATCAGCTTCGACGCGCCGGTCGAGCTCGGCGTGCACGACCTGATCGCCCGGATGCAGCCGGTCGACTGGCTGCTGATCGAAGGCTTCAAGCATGCCGACCTGCTCAAGGTCGAGGTCTGGCGCGCGGCGCGGGATGCGCGGCCGCTGTATCCGGACGACCCCTTCGTGGCCGCAGTGGCGACCGACGACCCGGCTGCGTTGCCGGCGCCCACCGCACTGCCGGTGTTCCACCTCGGCGACGCGGCGGCGCTGGCTGACCATCTGGCGCGCCACGGCGACCGCTTCGCGTACCGGGAGGGCGGGCATGGCCGCTGACAGGCCGCCGCTGCTGAGCCTGGACGAGGCGCTGGCCCGGCTGGTGCAGGGTGCGCAGCAGCACCGGATCGACGCGGTCGAGACGGTGCCGACTTTCGATGCGCTCGGCCGCGTGCTCGCCGCCGACGTGGTGTCGGCCGTCGACGTGCCGCCGGCCGACAACAGCTCGATGGACGGCTACGCGCTGCGCGCCGCCGACGTGCCCGCCGCCGGCACGGTGCTGCCGGTTGTGCAGCGCATCGCCGCCGGCGACGTGGGCGAAGCGCTGGCTCCGGGCAGCGCCGCGCGCATCTTCACCGGTGCGCCGGTGCCGCCCGGGGCCGACGCGATCGTGATGCAGGAGCACTGCGCGGCGCTGGGCGGCGACGGCCTCGGCGCCGTGCGCGTGGACCACGTGCCGGTGCCCGGCGCCTGGATCCGCCGCCGCGGCGAGGACGTGCGCCACGGCGCGGCGGTCTTGCGCGCCGGCATGCGGCTGACGCCGCAGGCGCTCGGGCTGGCTGCCGGGGTCGGCGCGGCCACCCTGCCGGTGCGGCGCCGTCCGCGCGTCGCGCTGCTGTCCACCGGCAACGAGCTGGTGATGCCGGGCGAGCCGCTGCCGCCGGGCGCGATCTACAACTCCAACCGCTTCATGTTGCGCGGGCTGCTGCAGGCGGCCGGGTGTGAAACCCAGGACCTGGGCATCGTGCCCGACCGGCTCGACGCCACCCGCGACGCGCTGCGCCGCGCCGCGGCCGGCGCCGACCTGATCCTCAGCACCGGCGGCGTGTCGGTCGGCGAGGAGGATCACCTGCGGCCCGCCGTGCAGGCCGAGGGCCGGCTCGAACTGTGGCAGGTGGCGATCAAGCCGGGCAAGCCGCTGGCCTTCGGATCGGTCGGTGCGGCGTTGTTCATCGGGCTGCCCGGCAACCCGGTTTCGAGCTTCATCACCTTCCTGGTGGCGGTGCGGCCGGTGCTGGCGGCGCTGCTGGGTGCCGACGCCGCGCTGCCGGCACCGCTGCCGCTGCGCGCGGCCTTCGACTGGCCCAGGCCCGACCGGCGGCGCGAATTCCTGCGCGTGCGGCTGGACGCCGCCGGTGCGCTCGAGCTGTTCCCGAACCAGAGCTCGGGCGTGCTCACGTCCACCGTCTGGGCCGACGGCCTGGTCGACAACCCGCCCGGGCAGGTGATCCGCCGCGGTGATACGGTCCGCTTCCTGCCGTTGACCGATCTGGTGTCGCGATGAAGGTACAGGTGCGCTACTTTGCGGCGCTGCGCGAGGCACTCGGGCCCGCCGAGTCGGTCGAGGTCGAGCCGGGCGCGTCGATCGCCGTGCTGCGCAGCCGCCTGCTGGCGCGCAGCACGCGGCACGCCGAGCTGCTCGCGCCCGGCCGTGCGGTGCGCTGCGCGCTCGACCAGCGCCTGGCCGACGAGCAGGCGCTGCTGGCCGACGGCGCGGAAGTGGCCTTCTTTCCGGCGGTGACCGGCGGCTGACGGTGGGCTGAAGGCGGGCTGAAGATGGGCGGGCGGCGATGAGCGGCCGGGTGCGCATCCAGCCCGAGGATTTCGACCTCGGCGCGGAAGTCGCGGCGCTGCGCGCCGGCGACGGCGGCGTCGGCGCGGCGGTGGCCTTCGTGGGCACGGTGCGCGACCGCGGCGACGCCGGTGCAGTCGCCGGCCTGGAACTCGAGCACTACCCGGGCATGACCGAGGCCGCGATCGAGGCGATGATCGACGCGGCGATGGGCCGCTTCGACATCCGCGCGGCGCGCGTCGTGCACCGCGTCGGCGCGCTCGGCCCACAGGCGCAGATCGTGCTGGTGGCTGTGACGTCGGCGCATCGCGGCCAGGCCTTCGCCGCCTGCGAGTTCCTGATGGACTACCTGAAGACCCAGGCGCCGTTCTGGAAGAAGGAGCACGGCGCCGGCGGCGCGCGCTGGGTCGATGCCCGGGTCAGCGACGACGAGGCGCTGGCACGCTGGGGTCTGGCCTCGGCCAACGCCGGATGAGCGCAGCCGCGGGCCCCGTCACGACTTCGGCCGCAGCCGTGAGGAATGCCGACGCGCCGGTGCAGCCGAACGGGCAGGCGGGCCCGCCGAGCCGGCCGGACGACGTGGTCGCAGCGCCCGCTGCGGTCACGCCACAGGAGCTGCGCGCCGCGTTCGGCCGCTTCGCCACCGGCGTGACCATCGTCGCCTGCCGCCCGCCCGCGGGCTCCCCGGTGGGCCTGACCGTCAACTCCTTCGGCTCGCTGTCGCTGGATCCGCCGCTGGTGCTGTGGTCGCTGCGCAGTTCGAGCCCGGCGTTGCCGGCGTTTCGCGCGGCGCCTACCTTCGCGATCAACGTCCTCGCCGAGAGCCAGGTGGGTTTGTCGCGCCGTTTCGCGTCGAAGCTGCCCGACAAGTTCGCCGAAGGGCTGTGGTCGGCAGGGGCGGGCGGCGCGCCGCTGCTCGCCGGCTGCGCCGCCAGCTTCGAGTGCGAGCGCCTGTCCGACCAGGAGGCCGGCGACCACGTGCTGTTCATCGGCCGGGTGATCGGCGTCGCCGACGCGCCGGTGCCGCCGCTGGTGTTCCAGGCCGGGCACTACCGGCTGCTGGGCGACATCCTGTAGGCGCGGCGGTGGGCGTTCATCGGCTCGGGAGGGCAGCATGGCGATCGTGATCCGGCCCGACGGCAGCGACCGCTACCAGCCGCCGCCGATCGCCGGCGACGAATCCGGGCTCGACGCCGCGGCGCGCGAGTGGATCGCGCGCGCCGCCGATCTGGGCCGCAGCCGCTTCGCCGAGCGGGCGGCGCGCCACGATCGCGACGCCAGCTTCCCGCACGACAACTTCGCCGACCTGCGCGCCGCAGGGCTGCTGGGTCTGGCCGTGCCGCGCGCGCACGGCGGCCTGGGGGCGGGCTTCGCGACCCAGGCGCTGGTGACCGCCGAAATCGCGCGCCACTGCGGCTCGACCGCGCTGTGCCTGAACATGCACCTGGCCGCCTGCCTGTGGGCCGGCCCGGTGGCCGACGGGCTCGACATGAGCGGCGCGCAGCGCGCCGAACACGAAGCGCATCGCGCCTGGCACTTCCAGCAGATCGTGCAGGGCGGCAGGCTGTACGCGCAGCCCTTTTCCGAGGGCGGCGCCGCATCGGCCGGGCGTGCGCCCTGGG
>JAFEFZ010000205.1 GCA_018240325.1 Pseudomonadota bacterium | reverse complement strand
TGCGCCACGTTTTCGCAGCCGAACGAGGACTGCTTTCGGCGCAGCGGCGAAGGACCGCAACGGACCGGCAGCAGCCGCCGAGCGCATATGGTGCTCCAGCCGCCGTGCACCGCGCCTTGGCGGCATGGAACGCTGCGGCGCCGCAAGCGAAGGCGAAGGCGAAGGGCAGGCGCGTGCTGTGCTGCGGGATCGGCCCTTCTTTCGGTGGCGGCTGTGCAGTCGGCGCCGGGGATGGCCCACAATGCTTCGCGACCCGGCCGCAGCGCACGCCGTCGGCCTTCGAGGAGGCAAGCTCGCGATGAATTCAGATCTTCTGGCTCAGACCCTCGACCTGCCCAAGCGCGCGGTGGCGCTGGTGCTGGCCGGCGGCCGCGGCAGCCGCCTGCACAACCTGACCGACACGCGCGCCAAACCGGCGGTGTACTTCGGCGGCAAGTTCCGCATCATCGACTTCGCGCTGTCCAACTGCCTGAACTCGGGCATCCGCCGCATCGGCGTGATCACCCAGTACAAGAGCCACAGCCTGCTGCGCCACCTGCAGCGCGGCTGGGCCTTCATGAAGACCGAGATGAACGAGTTCGTCGACCTGCTGCCGGCGCAGCAGCGCATCGACGAAGAGAGCTGGTACCGCGGCACCGCCGACGCGGTATCGCAAAACCAGGACATCCTCGACAGCTATGGCGCCGATTACGTGGTCGTGCTCGCCGGCGACCACGTGTACAAGATGAACTACGCGCTGATGCTCGCCGACCACGTGGCGCTGGGGCGGCCGTGCACGGTCGGCTGCATCGAGGTGCCGCGCAGCGAAGCCAGCGCCTTCGGCGTGATGGCGATCGACGGGCAGCGCCGCATCGTCGACTTCGTCGAGAAGCCCGCCGACCCGCCGGCGATGCCCGGGCGCCCCGACCACGCGCTGGCGAGCATGGGCATCTACGTGTTCGACGCCGCCTTCCTGTACGAAGAACTGCGGCGCGACATGGCCGACCCGAACTCGAGCCACGACTTCGGCAAGGACATCATTCCGCGCATCGTGCGCGAGGGCAATGCCGACGCCCACCCGTTCTCGATCAGCTGCGTGGGCACCGAGGAAGGGCGCGACGACTACTGGCGCGACGTCGGCACGATCGATGCGTACTGGGACGCGAACATCGACCTGACCGCGACCCACCCGCAGCTGAACCTGTACGACCGGCGCTGGCCGATCCTGACCTACCAGCCGCAGCTGCCGCCGGGCAAGTTCGTGCACAACCAGGACGACCGCCGCGGCCTGGCGATCGAGTCGCTGGTGTCGGGCGGCTGCATCGTGTCGGGGCAGCTGTTCCGCACGCTGCTGTTCTCGAGCGTGCGCGTGCATTCGTATTCGCGCGTCGAGTGGTCGGTGCTGCTGCCGCACGTGCAGGTGGGCCGCGGCGTGCGCCTGCACCGCGCCGTGGTCGACCGCGGCGTCGAGCTGCCGGACGGCCTGGTCGTCGGCGAGGACGCCGCGGCCGATGCCCGGCGCTTCTTCCGCACGTCCAACGGCGTCACGCTGATCACGCAGGCGATGATCGACCGGCTGACATGACGGCGCCGGACCGCCCCCCAGCGCAGGTCGGGCAGCGTGCAGCGCGAAGGGCGGTGCGGTGAGCACGCGGCCGGTCAAGGTGCTGCAGGTCGGCGCCGAGATCTTCCCGCTGATCAAGACGGGCGGCCTGGCCGACGTGCTCGGCGCGCTGCCGCAGGTGCTGGCGGCGCAGGGCGCCGACGTGCGGCTGCTGCTGCCCGGGCTGCCGGCCATCGCCGATGCGGTGCTGCACCCGCGCCAGGTGGCCTCGCTCGGGCCGGCCTTCGGCGCCGCGCGCGTGACGCTGCTGCGCGCGCGCATGCCGCGCACCCAGTTGCCGGTCTACGTGATCGACGCGCCCTTCCTGTACCGGCGCGGCGGCGGGCCGTACCAGGACGATCACGGCCGCGAGTGGCCCGACAACCTGCAGCGCTTCGGCCTGCTCGGCTGGGCCGCGGCCCAGCTGGCGCAGGGCAGGCTGGATCCGGACTGGCAGCCCGAGGTGCTGCACGCGCACGACTGGCATGCGGCGCTGGCCTGCGCGTACCTCGGCACGCATCCGGCGGCGGCGGTGGCGTCGGCGTTCACGATCCACAACCTGGCCTATCAGGGCCTGTTCCCGCACGACGACTGCACGCTGCTGGGCTTGTCCACGCGCTGGTTGTCGCCGTCGGCGCTCGAGTTCCACGGCCAGCTGTCGTTCATGAAGGCGGGGCTGAAGTTCGCCGACCGCGTGACCACCGTCAGCCCGAGCTATGCGCGCGAAATCGCGACGCCCGAGTTCGGCGTCGGCCTCGAAGGCGTGATCCGCGGCCGCGGCGCGGACGTGTCGGGCATTCTCAACGGCATCGACACCGAAGTCTGGGATCCGGCGCGCGATCCGGCGATCGCCGCGCGCTACGACGCCGTGCAATCGGCCGGCAAGGCGGCGAACAAGGCCGCGCTGCAGCAGCAGCACGGGCTGCAGCCGCGCCCGGATGCGCCGCTGTTCGGCGTTGTGTCGAGGCTGACCTCGCAAAAGGGGCTGGACCTGGTGCTGGCCGCGTTGCCCGAGCTGGTTCGGCAGGGCGCGCAACTGCTGGTGCAAGGCAGCGGCGACGCCGCGCTGGAGGGAGCCTTCATGCAGGCGGCCGGCGCACATGCCGGGCAGGTGGCGGTGCACATCGGCTACGACGAGCCCGGCGCCCACCGGCTTGTCGCCGGTGCCGACCTGATCCTCGTGCCGTCGCGCTTCGAGCCCTGCGGGTTGACGCAGATGTACGGCCTGCGCTACGGCACCGTGCCGCTGGTGCGGCGGGTGGGCGGGCTGGCCGACACGGTGCGCGACCTGGGTGCGCCCGATGCGCCGGCGGCCGATGCCAACGGCTTCGTGTTCGACGAGGCATCGCCGCAGGCGCTGCTGGGCGCGGCCAGCCGTGCGATCCAGGCTTATCGCCAGCCGGCGCTGTGGGCCCGGCTGATGAAGCGCGGCATGGCCGAGGATTTGTCGTGGCGCGGCGCCGCGCGGCAGTATCTGGCGCTGTATGCCGACATGCGCCGCGCGGCTGATCCGCGCAGCGCCGATTGACCTTGCCGGCGCCGCCGGGCCGAGCCGGCCGCCGCACCACGACGAGAGAGGAAGCAGATGGACAAGTTGCTGATCTGGATCGGCCGCATTGCCGGCCTGGCGGGCTTCCTGGTTGCGCTGGCGGCGGTGGTGGTGCGCCTGGGCGGTCAATGGCGGATCGGCGATCTGTCGGTGGGCACGCTGCTCAACGGCGGCGTCGCCGCCATGGTGGCGGCGACGCTGGCCTACGCGGCCGCGATCGCCGAACGCCGGCTGCGCTGAGAGCGCCCCCAGGGCCGGGCTGCGCCCAGCCCGCCCCCCGAGGGGGTCGAGGAAACTTGGGGCGGCCCGGCGTTTCTGTGAAAGCGCCCCCAGGGCCGGGCTGCGCCCAGCCCGCCCCCCGAGGGGGTCGAGGAAACTTGGGGCGGCCCGGCGTTTCCTCGAGCGCCTGCGAAGCGCGTGGATGCGCCCGCCGGCCTGCGGCGGCTTGGTGCCGCACCGGGGCCGTCGCGGCTACGCTGCCGCCGCGGCCGATGCCGCCGCCCGGTGCTCGAGCCGCGCCCAGCCGGCGTCGATCTCGGCCTGCAGCGCGGCCACCTGATCGGCACCGAGGTGGCGGTAGCGGCGCTGGACCGCCAGGTATTCGGCGATCGGGCGGGTCTTGGCGGCGTTGATCGTGCAGCGCTCGCCGTCCTCGATCTCGACCAGCGGGAAGGCGCCGGTCTCGACCGCCAGCCGCGCCGCCGCCAGGCCCATGTCGTCGGCGATGCCCCAGCCGTCCAGGCAGGGGATCAGCAGCGTCAGGATGCGCGTGCCGCGCAGCGCGCGCGCCTTCGTCACCTTGCGCCGCAGGTCGGCCAGGTGGCCGGCGCTGGCGGTGGCGACGTAGGGCACGCCGTGCGCGGCCATGATCTCGGTCAGGTTCTTCTTGCGCGTGAGCTTGCCCGCCGGGGTCGAGCCGGTCTTGGCGTACAGCGGCGTCGACGACGACTTCTGGGCGCCGGTGTTCATGTAGCCCTCGTTGTCGAGGCAGATGTAGAGGAAGTCCTCGTTGCGCTCGGCCGCCGAGCTCAGGCACTGGAAGCCGATGTCGTAGGTGCCGCCGTCGCCGGCCAGCACCAGCACCAGGGTGTCGCGCTTGCCCTGCGCATCGAGCGCGCGCCGCAGGCCCGACGCGGCCGCCGCCGAGGCCTCGAGCGTGGGCTGGTAGACGGGGATCTTCAGCGAGCTGTAGGGCTGCGGGCCGGCGATGATCGCCATGCACGACGGCGGGATCACCGCCACCGCATTGGGCCCGATCGCCGCCAGCACGTGGCGCACCGACAGCGCGTCGATGCAGCCCGGGCAGGCTGCGTGGCCGGCGCACAGCATCGGCGTGTCGGCGTCGAGGTCGCGCATCGGTGTGGTCCGCATCGCCTTCACTCCATCCAGACCGATTCGGTGCGCGGCTCGGCCGCCACCGCCGCGCGCACCAGCTCGACGATGCGCTGCGGCGGCACGTTGACGCCGCCGACGCCGGCGAGCAGCCCGTGGATGCGCGGCGCGCCGTCCATGCCGTAGAGCGCGCCGCGCAGCTCCTGGTGGAGCACGCCGCCCAGCCCCGGCGAGTGGTTGCGGTCGAGCACGACCACGTCGCGCACCCCCGCCAACGCCGCGCGCAGCGCCGCCACCGGCAGCGGCCGAAACAGCCGCAGCTTGACCAGCCCCACCGCGGCGCCGGCGTCGCGCAGCGCGTCCACCGCCTCGCGCGCGGTGCCGCACATGCTGCCCAGCGTGACGACCACCGCGTCGGCACCGTCGCAGCGGTAGCGCTCGACCACGCCCCAGGCACGGCCGGTGAGCCCGGCCCATTCGCGGTCGGCTTCGGCAGCCAGCGCCGGCACGCGCGCCATTGCCGCCTCGATGTCGCGGCGGTGGCGGCAGAACATGTCCTGGCTGACGACGTTGCCCCACGATTCGGGCTGCGCCGGGTCGAGCCGGTGCGGCGGGTCGAAGGGCGGCAGGTAGGCATCGGCCAGCGCCTGCGGCGGCACCGCCACCGGCTCGAGCGAATGCGACACGTAGAAGGCGTCGAGGTTGACCATCGCCGGCAGCCGCACCTGCTCGGCCACGCGGTAGGCCTGCAGCACGGTGTCCAGCGCCTCCTGCGGGCTTTCCACGTAGAACTGGATCCAGCCGGTGTCGCGCTGCGCGAGGCTGTCGGTCTGGTCGGGCCAGAAGGCCCAGGGCGAGGCCACGGTGCGGTTGATGTTGGCCATCACGATCGGCGCGCGCGCGCCGGCCGCGTAGTGCAGCAGCTCGTGCATCAGCAGCAGCCCCTGCGACGCGGTGGCGGTGAACACGCGCACGCCGGCCAGCGAAGCCGGGATGCAGGCCGACATCACCGAATGCTCGGATTCCACCGTGATGATCTCGGCGTCGAATTCGCCGGCGGCCTGGAAGTCGGTGAGCAGCTCCAGCACCGGCGTCTGCGGCGTGATCGGGTACACCGGCGCCACCTTGGGCCGCGCCAGGCGCGCGCCCCAGGCGACCGCGTGGTTGCCGGTGAGCAGCGTGCGCTGCGGCTTCATCGCCTTTCCTCCACCATCGCCATCGAGCCGGTCGGGCATTCGCGCACGCACAGGCCGCAGCCCTTGCAGTATTCGGTCAGCACCTCGTAGCCGTCGCCGACCCGGCGCACCGCCAGATCGGGGCAAACCACCACGCAGTTGTCGCAGACGACGCAGGTGCCGCAGGAGAAGCAGCGCTCGCTCTCGGCCAGCGCCTGCTCCAGCTCCAGGCCGAGCTGCACCTCGGAGCCGCTGCGCAGCCGCTCGTCCGTCGGCCGGTGCGGCGCCGTCTGGCGCGGTGCCGGCTCGTGGTACCAGGTGGCGATCGCCGCCAGCGGCACCGCGGCGCCGCTGAAAGGCGGCTCCTCGGCCGCGTCGGCGCCGAGCAGGTGGCGGTGGATCTCGATCGCGGCGCGCTGGCCCTGGCCGACCGCTTCGGTCACGAAGCGCCCGAGGCTCGCCACGTCGCCGCCGGCCCAGACCGCGTCGGCCGAGGTGCGCTGCGTGGCCGCATCGATGCCCAGCAGCGCGCCCTGGCGGCCGAGCCCGTCGCCGAAGGGCGCCAGTTCGGGATCCTGGCCGATCGAGCTGAGCACCGCGTCGGCGTGCAGGCTGAAGTCGCTGCCCGGCAGCGGCTCGACGCGGAACTCGCCGCGCAGCGCGCCGGCGATGAAGTTCACGCGCCGGCAGTCGAGCCGCAGCCGGCCGCCGTCGGCCTGCAGGCCGGTGATCATCGCGCCGTCGACCAGCCGGATGCCTTCTTCCAGTGCCTCTTCCACTTCTTCGCGCTGCGCCGGCAGTTGCGCGCGCGACTCCAGCGCCAGCACGGTGACCGCGTGGCCGGCGCGGCGCGCGCTGCGCGCGGCGTCGAGCGCGGCGCTGCCGCCGCCGACCACCACCACCTCGGGGCCGAGCGCCGGCGGCGCACCGGCGTTGCTGGCCGCCAGGTACGCGGCGCCGTCGAGCACGCCCGGCAGGCCGTAGTCCAGCGCGGGCAGCCGCTTCACGCGCGCCGCGCCGGTGGCGACGAAGACGGCGTCGTGCGCCGCGCGGATCCGGTCGAACTGCTCGGGGCCGGTCAGCGGCTCGTTGCAGCGCAGCACGACGCCCAGGTCGACGATGCGCGCGATCTCGGCGTCGAGCACGTCGCGCGCCAGGCGGTAGGCCGGAATGCCCCAGCGCATCAGCCCGCCCGGCTCGGCCGTGGCTTCGAAGACGCTCACGCGCCAGCCGCGCCGGCGCAGCTGGTAGGCGGCCGACAAGCCCGCCGGGCCGGCGCCGATCACCGCCACATGGCCGCTGCGCTCGGCCGCGGGTGCAGCCAAGCGCCAGCCCTGCGCGATCGCCTGGTCGCCGATGAAGCGCTCGAGCTTGCAGATCGACAGCGCTTCGTCGTAGCCGGCGCGGTTGCAGGCGGGCTCGCACGGGTGGTGGCAGATGCGCCCGGCGATCGCCGGGAACGGGTTGTGGCGGGCGAGCACCTCCCACGCGGCGCGGAAATCGCGCCGGCGCGCGTGGCCGATCCACTCGGCGATCTCGCCGCCCACCGGGCAGGCCTGGTGGCAGGGCGATGCGGCGCGCAGGTGCAGCGGCCGCGCCGCGCGCCATGAGCCGGTCTTGAAGACCTCGGTCGAGCCGGTGGTCCAGATCGGCGGCAGTTCCTTCAGCGCGTTCACGGGGCTGCCCTCCACGCGGCGCGTTCCGGGATGAATGCCCGGGAGCGGACCGGCGTGCTCATCCGACGGCCTCCTGCCGCAGCAGGGCGTCCACGGCCTGCCAGCCGGCTTCGCAGGCGGCGATGTTGGCGTCGTGCAGCTTGGGCGAGCGCTCGGTCAGCGTGGCTTCCAGCACCGCCAGGTCGGGCGCGCCGATCGCGCGCGCCAGGCCGCCGAGCAGCGCCGAGTTGACGATCCGCCCCAGGCCGTGGCGGCGCGAGATCGCGAGCCCGTCCACCGGGATCAGCTGCAGCCCGGCGAAGCTGCGCGCCAGCGCTTCGCGCGACTGCGCGGAGTTGACGACCACCAGCGTGCGCGCATCGGCCCGGGCCAGCAGCGCAGGGCCCAGCAGCGTCGCGTCGAAGCACAGGATCGCGTCGGCGCGCTCGATGTCGCAGCGCACCCGCACCGGCTGCTCGGCCACGCGCAGGAACGAGCTGACCGGCGTGCCGCGGCGCGCGCCGCCGTAGCTGGCGAAGCACTGCACCTCGCGCCCGGCTGCGAAGAAGGCGGCGGCGAGCAGGTTGCCCGCGGTCTGCGCGCCCTGGCCGCCGCGGCCCTGGATCACGATCTCCAGCATCGGCTTGGTTTCCTGGTCAGGCTGCCGGCAGCGCCGCGGTGGCTTCGAGTTCGATCTTGCCCGGGTGGTCGAGCAGGTCGCTGACGAAGATCATGCTCATCGCCGGGTAGTGGTTGCCGATCAGCCGGCGCCACACGGCGCCCAGCTCCTTGCGCGCCGCCAGGTAGCGCGGCTTGTCGCAGCAGTACGCGGTCATCCGGCAGATGTGCTCGGGCCTGGCACCGGCCGTGCCCAGGATCGCGACGATGTTGCGCAGCGCCTGCTCGAACTGCGGCACCAGCTCTTCGGATTCGAACACCTGCTGCGCGTTCCAGCCCACCTGGCCGGCGACGAAGATGATCCGGCCGGCATCGACGGCGATCGCGTTGGCGTAGCCGATCGGCGGCTTCCAGCCTTCGGGCAGCAGCACCTGCATGCGGGCCTCCTGTGGGTCGGGTTTCAGTCGATGTAGCGCGGCGGATCGGGGTCGTCGGCCCAGCTCTCCTCGGGCTGCGGCACCTTCTCGAGCCACGAGCGCACCAGCTCGACGTGCTCGATCTCCTCGTCGCGCATCTCCTCGGCCGCGCGGCGCACCGTGTCGGTGGTGGCGCGGCTTGCCAGGTCTTCGAAGAAGGCCACCGCGCGCTGCTCGGCGGCCAGCGCCAGCTGCAGCGCGTGCCACGGGTGCATCAGGTAGTGCATCTCGTCCACCGGCACCGATTCGGGCGACTCGGGCCCGGCCCAGGCGCCGGCCTGGCGCGCGGCGATGCTGTCGTCGGCCCAGCCCATGTCGGCCTGGATCTGCGCGACATGGTGGCCTTCGTATTCGGCCATCTTGCGGAACAGCGCTGCCACCTCGAGGTTGTTGTGCGTCTCCATCATCTCGGCCAGCTCGGTGTAGCGTGCCACCGCTTCGCGCTCCATCACGAGCGCCTGCGCCATCAGCGCCTCGAGGGTCTGGGGGGTGTCTGCGCTCACAGTGCGAACTCCGCTTCGATGTCGGCCAGCGTCGCGCTGGCTTCGCTCGCGCGTGCATAGGGCCGGCGCGCGCCGGCGTAGAGCACGCCGATGTTGAAACCGTCGTCGAGCATGATGCGGCGCGCGGCGAGCGCCGGATCGTCGGTCTCGGCCACCGGCGCCGGACGCACCAGCTCCTTCCACTGGCGCTGCTCGGGCCTGAAGGTCACGCACGGGCTCAGGATCTCGACGAAGGAGAAGCCCGGGTGGCGGATCGCGCGCGCGATCGTCGCTGCGGTGCCGTTCGGGTCGCCCGAGAAGGCGCGCGCGATGAAGTTGGCGCCCGAGGCCAGCGCGATCACCAGCGGGTGGAACGAGCGCACCCCCGTGCCGCCGGGCGACAGCTTGTTGTCCCAGTCGGGTTCGGTGGTCGGCGAGGCCTGGCCCTTGGTCATGCCGTACACGTGGTTGTCCATCACGATGTAGGTCATGTCGACGTTGCGCCGGCAGGCGTGCAGGAAGTGGTTGCCGCCGATCGAGTAGCCGTCGCCGTCGCCGCCGGTCACCACCACGGTCAGCTCGGGCCGCGCCACCTTCAGGCCGGTGCCGGCCGCCAGCGCGCGCCCGTGCACGCCGTGGAAGCCGTAGCAGGCGGTGTAGGCGGGGATGCGCGAGCTGCAGCCGATGCCCGAGACCACCACCACTTCGTGCGGCGGCAGCTGCAGCATCGCCATCGCCTTGGTGACCGAGCCCAGCACGGTGTAGTCGCCGCAGCCCGGGCACCAGATCGGCTTGTAGTCGGACTTGTAGTCGGCGGCGGTGTAGGCCGCCGGCGGCGCGATCGTTTCACTCATGCCGGAACCTCCTGCGGGCTGCGGGTCTGGGCCGCAGACCAGTCGACGAATGCATCGGCCAGTTCGCCCGGCCGCAACGGCAGCGGGCCCGGGCGGTGCAGGCCCGAAGGACGCCCGGGCAGGTCGGCGCGGCTGCGCAGGTAGCGCAGCAACTGGCCGCCGTGGTTCTGCTCGACCACCAGCACCGCGCGCACGCCGGCCAGCGCCTGCGCCAGCGCCGCCGGCTGCAGCGGCGCGATCAGGCGCAGCGCGATCAACCGCAGCTTCACGCCGCGCGCGGCCGCGCGCGCGACCGCCTCGCGCACCGCGCCGGTGGTCGAGCCGAAGGTGATCACCGCCAGCTCGCCGTCGCCTTCGACATCGGCCCAGCGGCTGCCGTAGTCGTGTTGCGCGAGCTTGCGCTCGCGCTTGGCCAGCTGCTTGCGGTGATCGGCTGCGCCGCTGGACGGGATGCCGCGCTCGGTGTGCTCCAGGCCGTCGGCGGTGTAGACGTTGCCGGGCGTGCCCGGGATCGCCATCGGCGACACGCCCGAGGGCGTATCGGCATAGCGCTTGTACTCGGGCGTATGGGCCGCGGCGGTCAGGCGCGCAGCGGGCTCGGCCGGCTGCGCGATCCGGTCGATCACCGCGCGCGACTGGCCCATGAACTGGTCCGACAGCACCAGCGCCGGCGCCTGCAGCGCCTCGGCCAGCTGCACCGCCCATTCGGTGGTGCTCAGGCAGTCGGCGATCGAGGTCGGCGCCAGCACCAGCCTGGGCGCATCGCCGTGCAGCCCATCGACGGCGAAGGACAGGTCGCTCTGCTCGCTCTTGGCCGGGATGCCGGTGGAAGGGCCGCCGCGCATCACGTCGACGACGACGATCGGCACCTCGGCCGCCACCGCCAGGCCGATGCCCTCGGCCATCAGCGCCAGGCCCGGGCCGGCGGTGGCGGTGAGCGACGGCACGCCGCCGTAGGACGCGCCGATGATCATATTGACCGACGCCAGCTCGTCCTCGGCTTGCAGCAGCGTGCCGCCCACGCGCGCCAGCGCCGGCGCCATCCACTCGAGCAGTTCGGTGGCCGGCGTGATCGGGTAGGCGGCGACGAAGCGCACGCCGCCGCGCAGCGCGCCGCAGCCGGCGGCTTCGTTGCCCGACAGCAGCCAGCGCCCGGCGGGCGCGCTGCCCGGAGGCGCCAGCGGTGCCGGCAGCGGCTGACCCAGTTCGGCGGCGGCGGCGAAGCCGCGCGCGAGCGCGTCGAGGTTGGCCTGCAGCGCGCCGGCATCGCGCTTCCAGCTCGCGCGCAGTGCCGCTTCGAGCGCGGCCTGCGGGATGCCGACGCAGGCGCCGGTGAGCCCCAGCGCCACCATGTTGACCCAGCCGCCGGCGGCCTTGGCAAGCTTCTTCAGCGGCAGCGCCGCCAGGCGTGCGCCGCCGGCCAGCAGCGCGGCCGGGGCTTCGCCGGCGTCGCTGTCGCCGACCAGCAGGCTCGCCGCACCGAGCGGGATCTCGTCGGCGAAGCGGTTCAGGTTCAGCCAGTCGATCGCCAGCAGCAGGTCGAAGCGGTCGTCGAGCGTGGCCACCGGCCTCGACCCCAGGCGCAGCAGCGCCGCCGCTTCGCCGCCGCGGATCTGCGGGCCGCTGGTGCGCACCATCAGGCCGTACAGGCCGGCGCGCGCCGCGGCTTCGAGCAGCAGCGTGCCGGCGGTCATCACGCCGGCACCGCCGCTGCCGGCGATGGCGACCGAGTAGGTGGTGTCGCGCACGGCGGCGCGATCGGCGGAGGTTGGCGGCGATTCGGCGGGGCGTTCGGGCACGTCCGGCTCCTGGGGCGGCGAGTGGCGACAGTGAAACTTCGGCGGCCTTCAACGTCCGTGATCCAAGTCAAGGAAAACCCAGACGGGCAGGCCAAAATGGCGGCAAATCAGTATTGGCGTACCAGAATACCAGATAAACCCTGATGCCGCGCGGTGCAAGAAGCCGCCGGGGAGCCCACCGAATGCCGATCGCCGCACACCGCTGGATGTTCACTGCCCCCGGCGCGCCGCTCGAGCGCGCCGCCTTCGAGCCGGTGCCCGGCGCGGGCGAAGTGGTCGTGCAGGTCGCCGGCTGCGGCGTGTGCCACACCGACCTCGGCTACTACTACGACGGCGTGCGCACCAACCAGCCGCTGCCGCTGGCGCTGGGCCACGAGATCAGCGGGCGGGTGGTCGCCGCCGGCGACGGCGCCGCCGGCTGGATCGGCCGCGCGGTGATCGTGCCGGCGGTGCTGCCTTGCGGCGAATGCGACCTGTGCCGGCGCGGGCTGGCGACGATCTGCCGCGCGCAGAAGATGCCGGGCAACGACATCCACGGCGGCTTCGCGTCGCACATCGTGGTGCCGGCGCGCGGGCTGTGCCCGGTCGACGAGCAGCGCCTGGCGGCCGTCGGGCTGACGCTGGCGCAGGTGTCGATCGTCGCCGACGCGCTGACCACGCCCTACCAGGCGGTGCAGCGCGCCGGCGTGGCGCCGGGCGACCTGGCGGTGGTCATCGGTGCCGGCGGCGTCGGCGGCTACTGCGTGCAGGTCGCGCGCGCCTTCGGCGCCGCGGTGGTGGCCATCGACGTCGATGCGCGCAAGCTCGAGGCGGCGGCGCGCGACGGCGGTGCCGCGCTGACGCTGAACGCACGCGAGCACGACGCCAAGGCGCTGAAGAAGGCGGTGGCCGGCTTCGCCCAGGCGCAGGGCCTGCGCGCCACCGAGTGGAAGATCTTCGAATGCTCGGGCACCGCGGCGGGGCAGGGCAGCGCCTTCAACCTGCTGGTGCACGGCGCGACGCTGGCGGTGGTCGGCTTCACGATGGACAAGGTCGAGCTGCGGCTGTCCAACCTGATGGCCTTCGACGCACGCGCGATCGGCAACTGGGGTTGCCCGCCCGAGCTGTACCCGGCCGCGCTCGACCTCGTGCTCGACGGCAAGGTCAAGCTCGCGCCCTTCGTCGAGACCCATCCGCTGGCCGACATCAACCAGGTTTTCCACGCGGTGCACGCGCGCGAGATCACGCGCCGCGCCGTGCTCGTGCCCTGAACCGGATCCAGAACCCAGCAGAACCCAGCAGAACCCAGGAGCCCCCCGATGCGAGATTTCAAGAACCACGACCTCGTCGACGACTATGCCAAGCCCGGCGTGCGCTACGAGCGCCGGCCGGCGCGCCGGCCCGACGGCAGCGAGGTCGCGGGCCTG
>JAFEFZ010000204.1 GCA_018240325.1 Pseudomonadota bacterium | reverse complement strand
GGATTTGTCGTCCTGGCTAGGCGCAAACCGCAGCGATGCCCAGTGGCATCGCGAGGATTTGCAACGACGCCAGGGCGGCAAAGGCGCGGTTTTATGTGCTGCATAGCGTGGAACACTGCACTAGAGTCGGGCACGCCGGCCCGATGGCCGCGCCCGCCACCTTCATCGCAAGAGCTGCCCGATGACCCAGACGCTGACCGGATTCGCCGCCCTGGCCTTGATGGGCTTCATCGCCGCCTTCGGGCTGCTGATGCTGTTCATGGCGCTGGTGCAGCCGATCTGGAGCGTGGTCGATTGCGCGATCGATCCTCAGCGCGGCAGCGGCGGCAAGGTCGCGTGGATCCTGGCGCTGATCCTGCTGTGGGGCGTGGCCAACTGGTTCTACGGCGCCTTCGCCGCGTCGAACCGCGCGCTGCGGTTGCTGACGCGGCTGGCCTGGGCGCTGGCGATCGGGCTGATCATCGCCTTCATCGTGCTGCTGCGGCAGAGCGACGATTTCCGCCGCGGCATCGAGAAGCAATGGCGCGACCTGGGCGGCGAAGCGATGACGGTGCAGCGGGCGCCCGGGCCCGGCCCGGCGTGGGCCGCAGCCGCCGGCCGCGGGAGGCCGTCGTGAACGATCGGCGCTCGGTGCTGGTGGTCGGGGCCGGCGACGCCACCGGCAGCGCGATCGCGCGGCGCTTCGCGCGCGAGGGCTACATCGCCTGCATCACCCGGCGCCAGGCCGACGCTCTCGCGCCGCTGGCCGAGCGCATCCGCGCCGAGGGCGGCGAGTGCCACGCCTTCGGCAGCGACGCGCGCAGCGAGGCGGCGACGATCGAGCTGGTGCAGCGCATCGAGCGCGACATCGCACCGCTCGAGGTGGTGGTGTTCAACATCGGCGCGAACGTGCGCTTCGACGTGGTCGACACCACCGAGCGCGTCTACCGCAAGGTGTGGGAGATGGCGGCGCTGGCCGGCTTCCTGACCGGGCGCGAGGCGGCGCGCGCGATGCTGCCGCGCGGCCGCGGCACGATCCTGTTCACCGGCGCCACCGCCAGCCTGCGCGGCGGCGCCGGCTTCTGTGCCTTCGCCGGCGCCAAGCACGCGCTGCGCGCGTTCGCGCAGAGCCTGGCGCGCGAGGTCGGCCCGCAGGGCCTGCACGTCGCGCACGTGGTGATCGACGGCGCGATCGACACCGCGTTCATCGCCCAGAATTTCCCGCAGCGTTACGCGCTGAAGGAGCGCGGCGGCATCCTGAACCCCCAATCGATCGCCGAAGCCTACTGGCAGATCCACCGCCAGCCGCGCGACGCGTGGACCTTCGAGACCGACCTGCGCCCCTGGATCGAACCCTGGTGAGCAAGCCCATGACCCAGCCCCTCGTCGAGTTCTTCTTCGATTTCGGCAGCCCGACCGCGTACCTCGCGTACACGCAGCTGCCGCGCATCGCCGCCGAATGCGGCGCCGAGCTGGTGTGGCGGCCGATGCTGCTGGGCGGCGTGTTCAAGGCCGCCGGCAACGCCAGCCCCGCCGCGGTGCCGGCCAAGAGCCGCTGGATGAACCAGGACATGGCGCGCTGGGCGCAGCGCTGGGGCGTGACGCTGGCGATGAACCCGCATTTCCCGATCAACACCTTGACGCTGATGCGCGGCGCGGTCGGGATGCAGCTGCGCCGGCCCGACGACTTCCGGCGCTACGTCGATGCCGTCTACCGCGCGATGTGGGAGCAGCCCTGCAACTGCGGCGATCCGGCGGTGCTGGCCGAGGTGCTGACGCGCGCCGGCTTCGACCCCGCCGCCTTCCAGGCGCTGGTGGCCGACGCCGAAGTCAAGGCGGCGCTCGTGGCCAACACCGAAGAGGCGGTGGCACGCGGCGTGTTCGGCGCGCCGACGATGTTCGTCGGCGCGCAGATGCACTTCGGCCAGGACCGGCTCGATTTCGTGCGCGACGCGCTGCGCGCGGCCGGCGCGGCCTGAGCGCGCGACCGCGCCGCGGCGGCCGCCGCCGCGCGCGCCTACATCAGCCCGAGGAAGCGCCACCAGGTCAGCGCGAACACCAGCAGCAGCGCGTAGCCGAGCGCCGTCAGCCACAGGCCGACGCGCGTGAAGTCGCGGCTGGTGAAGGTCTCGGTGCCCAGGCACACCATGTTCTGCGGCGCATTGATCGGCAGGATGAAGCCGAAGCTGACGACGAAGCCCAGCAGCATCGTCATGCCGCCGACGTTGAGGTCGCCGCCCAGGCGCTGCAGCACCGCGATCAGGATCGGGATCAGCGCCGAGGTCAGCGAAGTCGCCGACGCGAAGCCGACGTGGATCACGATCAGGAAGGCCGACAGCGCCGCGAAGATGCCGAAGGGCCCGAGCTGCTCGAGGCGCAGCGCCTGCACCACCCAGTCGGCCAGCCAGGTCGCGGCCTTCGTGTCCAGCAGCGCGGTGCCCAGGCTGATGCCCACGCCGAAGACGAGGATGGTGCCCCAGGGCACCGCCTTCTGCACCTGCGGCCAGCTCATCACGCCGATCTTCGGCAGCAGCAGCAGCGCCAGCCCGCAGATCGTGACCGTGGTGGTGTCGATCGCGTGCAGCTGCTTCTCGCTGACCCACAGCACGATCAGCGCGGCCACCACCGCCAGCACCCGCCACTCGGCGGCGCGCATCGGCCCCAGCGCCGCCAGCTCGCGCTGCACCGCCTCGCGGCCGCCTTCGATCTGCTCCTTCTCGGGCGGCATCAGCCGGCGCACCAGCACCAGCAGCAGCACCGACATCGCCAGCGCGTAGGGCGCGCCGGCCAGCAGCCACTGGCCCCACGACGGCGCCGCGCCCAGCGTCTTGTGCATGAAGCCCAGCGTCAGCATGTTCTGCGCGGCCGAGGTCATGATCCCCATGTTCCAGATGCTGGTGGCCTGCGCGACGACGATCATCAGCGCGGCGGCGAAGCGCGAGCGCCGCTCCATGCCGAAGGCGGCGATCACGCCGGTCATGATCGGCACCACGCAGGCCACGCGCGCGGTGGCCGAGGGCACCATCAGCGACAGGATCACGGTGACCACCACCGCGCCCAGCATCACGCCGCGCGCGCTGGTGCCCACCTGGCGCAGCGTCTGCAGCGCGATGCGCCGGTCCAGCCCGGTCGCGGTCATCGCCACCGACAGGAACAGCGCCGCCGCCACCAGCGCCAGCGCCGAATTGGCGAAGCCGGTCAGCGCGATGCCCAGGCCCTTGGCGGTGCCCATCGCCGCCGCGCCCTGGGCGGCCGGCGCGCTGCCCAGGGCCAGCGCGAGCAGCGCGACGATCAGCACTGCCGACACCGCGTAGTCCAGCGCCTCGGTCAGCCACACGATCACCGCGAACAGCAGGATCGCCAGCGTGCGCTGCCCGGCCACGCTCAGGCCCTGCGGCTGCGGCAGCAGCATGATCAGCGCGGCCACCGCCAGCGCGACGAGCACCGCCACCGGGAAGGGCTTGGCCGGCTGCGGCGCTGTCGGCTTGGCGGCGGCTGCGGGTGGGGCCATCGGCTGCTCCTGGGTGGTGGATCGGTGCGTGCCGGCGTGGTCGCATCGGGGCCCGGCGCGGGCGGCATCGTAGCCGCGGCAGCGCCGGCAGGCGCCGCGCGCCGCGCACGCGGCCGAGCTTTTCGCGCCCCGCGTCGGCGCCGCTTCGGGTAGGCTTGAGCCTCGCTTTCGCCGGATTGTCGTGATGCCCCGCCGCACCTCATCGCCACCCGCGCCCGCCGCCCCGGCGGCCGCCCCCGCTGCCCCTGCACCCGCTGCCGGCACGCCGCTGCCGGACGAGCCCACGGCCGACGAACTCGGCCGCGCCGCCGCCGACGACGCCGCGCTGCGCGTGCTGTCGCGGCCCGACGGCTACTACTGGCTGTCGATCGACGGCCGCCAGGAAGTCGGCCCCTTCGACACCGTGGCCGAGGCGCTTGCCGACATGGATTCGGGCGATGCCAGCGGCTGGGTGCCGGGCGAGACGCTGGCCGAGGCCGAGAGCGAGCTCGGCGTGTCCGACTGGATCGATCCCGACAGCGGCCAACTCGCCGAGGGCCAGTCCAAGCCGCACCTGAGCGAGTGAGCGCCGGCGAGGCTGCGCGCCAGGCCGAGCTGATCAAAGCCTGGCAGCAGCGGCTCGGAGCCGCGGCCGGGACGGTGCGGCGCATCGAGACCCACGCATCGGTGCTGCTGATCGCCGGCGGCATGGCCTACAAACTGAAAAAGGCGCTCGACCTCGGTTTTCTCGACTTCCGCACGCTCGAGCGCCGCCGCCGATTCTGCGAAGAGGAGCTGCGGCTGAACCGGCGCAGCGCGCCCGAGCTGTACCTGGACGTGCAGCCGCTCACCGGCGACCCGGCCGCGCCCGATCTGGGCGGCAGCGGGCCGGTGCTGGAGTGGGTGCTGCGCATGCGTGCCTTCGACAACGACGGGCTGTGGGACCGCCTCGCCGCGCGCGGCGCGCTGCGGCCGGAAATGGTCGATGCGCTCGCCGGTGAACTGGTCGCGCTGCACCGCGGCGCCGCGGTGGCCGCCGCCGACGACCCGGCCGGGCAGCCGGCCGCGATCCGCGCGCTGCTGCTCGACAGCCTGGAGCTGCTCGACCGGCTGTGCAGCGGCGCTGCGCAACGCCGCCGGCTGCAGGTGCTGCGTGCGTGGGAGGCGGGCGCCTTCGCCGCGCTCGAGCCCGTGTTCGCCGAACGGCTGCGCGGCGGGCACGTGCGCGAATGCCACGGCGATCTGCACCTGGGCAACGTGACCGAGGTCGAGGGTCGCACGCGGCTGTTCGACGCGCTCGAGTTCGACCGCGCGCTGCGCTTCACCGACGTGATGAGCGATGTCGCCTTCCTGGCGATGGACCTGCGCGCGCAGGCGCTGCCGCGGCTCGCGCACCGCTTCGTCGACGCCTGCCTGGCCGGCTCGGGCGACGTCGACGGCCTGCGCGTGCTGCGCTGGTACGCGGTGCACCGTGCGCTGGTGCGCGCCAAGGTCGCGGCGCTGCGCGCCGACCAGCTCGCCGGCACCGATGCCGCCGCGGCCGCCGCTGCCGCCGAACTCGCCGACCGCTATCTCGACGCCGCGCTGGCCGAGAGCCGCCCCGGCCCGAAGCTGCTGCTGCTGACCCACGGCCTGCCCGGCAGCGGCAAGACGCTGCTGACGCAAAGCCTGCTGGAGCTGCTCGGTGCGGTGCGGCTGCGCGCCGACGTCGAGCGCAAGCGCCTGTTCGGGCTGGCGCCGCTCGATCGTGCCGACCCGGGCCTGCGCGACCGGCTGTACGGCGACGCGGCCAATGCCGCGACGCTCGACCGGCTGTGCGACGGCGCCGCGCTGGCGCTGCGCGCCGGCTGGCCGGTGATCCTGGACGCCACCTTCATCCGCCGCGCCGTACGCGAGCGCGTGCTCGCACTTGCCGGGTCGCTCGGCGCACGGCCGCTGATCCTCGACTTCCGCGCGCCCGACGCGCTGCTGCGCGAGCGCGTGCTGGCGCGCGCCGCCCGCGCCGACGATGCGTCGGATGCCGGCGCGGCCGAGCTGGCGCTGCTGCAGGCGGCGGCCGAGCCCCTGACCGCCGCCGAGCTGGCGGTGTGCGAGCCGGTCGATGCAGCGCTGCCCTACGACGAGGCTGCGATGCCGGCGCGCTGGGCGCCGCTGCTGCGCCGGCTCGGGCTCGGCGCCGGCTGAGAGGCTGAGGGCGCCGACGCAGCCGGCCCGGCTGCCGGCCGCGCGCATCCGGGTACGCCGGGGTGCGCGTCAGGCGCCGATCAGGCGCTGATCAGGCGTGGGATTTGGCCTTTGCCTGCGCGCTCCGGGCTGCGGGCGCCGAAGGCGCCCGCGCGCGCTTGCTGCCCATCGCGTCGATCACCGCCAGCGCCGCCGCGTAGGCGGCCATGTGGGTGGCGGGATCCTTGGCGCTGCGGTCCAGGTGGGCCGCCAGCTGCATCGCCAGCGGCGACGGACCCGAGCGGCCCGCGGGCCGCAGCAACTCGCAGGGCTCGATGCCGAAGGCGTGTGCGAGTTTCTCGAGCTCGTCCACCCGCGTGGACACCGCCGCGCGCCGGATCCGGTCCAGGGTGCCGTTGCTGACGCCCGAGCGGGCGGTGAGCTTGGGCAGCGTGTTCAGGTCGGGCCGCGCTGCCATCAGCGTGCGCAGGTTGGCCGAGAGGATGTCGCGAGGGCGCATGGTGATTCCCCTTTCTCGGGATCGTATGCTAATCAATTCCGATGCGCTGCGTGTCGCCATGGCGCCAGGCGGGGGCCTCCGGAATGTGATCGAGTGCCGCCAGCCAGACGGCGGCTTCGGCATCGCTGGGCGCGCGCCAGTCGCCGCGCGGCGACAGCGAGCCGCCCGAGCCGATCTTCGGCGCGTTGGGCGCGCACGAGCGCTTGAACTGGCTGGTCTGGAAGAAGCGGCGCACGAAGCTGCGCAGGTGGTGCTTGATCTCGGCCAGCGTGTACGCGGGGCGCGCCGCCGCTTCGCCGTCGGGCCAGGCGCCGGCGGCGGCGTCGCGCCAGGCGTGGTGCGCGAGGTAGGCGATCTTGTCGGGCGCGAAGCCGAAGCGCAGCACGTGGTACAGGAAGAAGTCGTGCAGCGCGTAGGGGCCGATCAGCGCCTCGGTGCTCTGCGCCGGCCGGCCGCCGGCGTCGCCCGGCACCAGTTCCGGGCTGATGTCGGTGGCGAGGATGTCGAGCAGCACCTGCGAGCCTTCGGGCCCGATGCCGCCGCCTTCGGCGACCCAGCGCACCAGGTGCTGGATCAGCGTCTTGGGCACGCTGGCGTTGACGTTGTAGTGCGACATGTGGTCGCCCACGCCGTAGGTGCACCAGCCCAGCGCCAGCTCGCTCAGGTCGCCGGTGCCCACGACGATGCCGCCCTCGAGGTTGGCCAGCCGGAACAGGTGGCTGGTGCGCTCGCCGGCCTGCACGTTCTCGTAGGTGACGTCGTAGTGCGCGCCGCCTGCGGCCGCCGGGTGGCCGATGTCGTGCAGCATCTGCGTGCAGCTCGGCCGGATGTCGATCGTGCGCGCGTCGCAGCCCACCGCGCGCATCAGCCGCAGCGCCTGGTCGAGCGTGCGCGTGCCGGTCGCGAAGCCGGGCATGGTCACGCCGGTGATCGCGCTGCGCGGCAGCCCGAGCCGGTCGGCGGCCGCGGCGCAGACCAGCAGCGCGTGGGTCGAGTCGAGCCCGCCCGACACGCCGATCACCAGCCTGGCGATGCCGCTGGCGGCCAGCCGCTGGGTCAGGCCCTGCACCTGGATGTCGTAGACCTCGCGGCAGCGCGCGTCGCGGCTGGAGCGCTCGGCCGGCACGTAGGGACAGCGCTCGACGCGGCGGCGCAGCGGCCCGGGGATGCTCGCCGGTGCGGCGAAGGCCACGCGGCGAAAGGCGCCGATCCGCTCGGCATGGCGCGCCGCCGACTGGCCGAAGCTCGTCTGCCGCAGGCGCTCGTGCGCCAGCCGGTCGAGGTCGACGTCGGCGGCGATCCAGTGCGAGTCGGCGCGGAAGCGCTGCGATTCGGCGAGCGCCTGGCCGTACTCGCAGATCAGTGCGTGGCCGTCCCATGCCAGGTCGGTGGTCGATTCGCCCTGGCCGGCCGACGAATACAGGTAGGCCGCCAGGCAACGCGCCGACTGCGACGCCGCCAGCGCGCGCCGGTAGTCGGCCTTGCCCACGGTGGCGTTCGACGCCGACAGGTTCACGAGCAGCGTCGCGCCGGCCAGCGCCGCATACGACGACGGCGGGATCGGCACCCACAGGTCTTCGCAGATCTCGACGTGGAACACCAGGCCCGGCCGGTTCGCCGCCTCGAACAGCAGCGCGCCGAAGGGCACCTCGGCGCCGAGCAGCCGCACGCAGCTCGACTGCGCGTGGTCGGCCGGCTGGAACTGGCGCGCCTCGTAGAACTCGCCGTAGTTCGGCAGGTAGGTCTTGGGCACGACGCCGAGCACGCGCCCGCCCTGCACCACCGCCGCGCAGTTGAACAGCGAATGGCCGACGCGCAGCGGCAGCCCGACCACCGCCGCGGCGGCGTGCGGGCGGGTCGATGCGGCCACCTGCGCGAGCGCGTCGAGGCAGCCGTCCTGCAGCGCGCGCTGGTGGAACAGGTCGTCGCAGGTGTAGGCCGACAGCCCGAGTTCGGGGAAGGCGACGACGGCCGCGCCCTGCGCCGCCGCCTCGTCGAGCAGCGCGATCGTCTGCGCCGCGTTGAACGCCGGATCGGCGACGCGGCAGCGCGGCACCGCGACGGCCACGCGCGCGAAGCCGTGGCGGGCGGGGTCGAAGAAGTCGGCGCTGGGGTTCACGGTTGCGGGTCCGGCAGGTACTGCGGTCGGCGGCGCAGCCCAGGCGGTTGCGCTGCGTCAATTCTGCATCGGCAGCTCCGGCCTGCGATGGCGCTGCGGCCAAGGGCCCGCAAGGGCGGCGCGATGCATGCTCCGGCGGGGCGCTGGAGCGCCGGCCTGGCGCCATCGTGCCGCCGAGGCGGCTGTCGGCCGCCGCCGTTCAGCCTCTCAGCTCTCGCCCGCCGGCCGGCCCGCCGCCGCCTCGGCTGCGCGCGCGCGCACCTGCACGCGGGTGCTGATCAGGCCGGCGGCGACGATCATCAGCACGCCGGCCACGGCCGGCGCCGTCACGCGTTCGCCGAACAGCAGCACGCCGTAGACGAACGCGAACAGGATGCCCAGGTAGTTCAGCGTGGCGTTGACCAGCGCCCGCCCGACGGTGTAGGCGCGCGTCAGCAGCACCTGCGCTGCGACCGCGAGCATGCCGATGGCCAGCAGCAGCAGCACCCCGCGCAGGCCGTGCCGCGCCGGGGCTTCCCACAGGTTCAGCAATCCGCCGAGCACCATGTTGCCGACGTTGAAGTAGAAGACGGTGCGCTCCTCGGGCTCGCCCACGCGGCCGAGTGCGGCCAGCTGCAGGTACGCCAGCGCCGCCATCATGCCGGCCAGCAGGCCCGCCGCGGCAGCCCATCGGCTCGCGCCGTCCAGCGAGGGCTGCAGCACCAGTGCCACGCCGGCGAAGCCCAGCAGCACCACCGCCAGCAGCAGGCCTTCGACGCGGCGCGTGCCCAGCACGGCCGCGCCGCCGATCAGGAAGACCGCCATCCACACCGACGACATGTAGTTGAGCGCCGTCGCGGTGGCCAGCGGCAGGCCGCCGAGCGCGTAGAACCACAGGCCCACGGCGGACACGCCCGCCGCGCTGCGCCCGAGGTGCATGCGCGGCACCGGCGTGCGCAGCGTGCCGCCGCGGGCGCGGACCAGCAGCGCGATCGCCACCGCGCCGACGAGCCCGCGGTAGAACACGATCGTGCCGGTGCCGTAGCTCGCCGCGGCCAGCTTCACGCACACGGCCATCGTCGCGAACAGCAGCGTCGACAGCACCATCATCGCGGCGGCGTTCATGGGCCGCGATTCTCGCGCGCGGCTCGCGGCGGCACGCGCTCTCGAGGAAACGCCGGGCCGCCCCAAGTTTCCTCGACCCCCGCGGGGCATATGCGCTAACCTTATTTTCGTTCAAGTGGAGCATTGGTACTGGCGGACACGACGGGGTTCGGCGAGTTGGGCGGCAATGTTGCGCCAGTCGGCCAGGCACGGGCGCAGCGACAGGGGCGGGTTGCAG
>JAFEFZ010000203.1 GCA_018240325.1 Pseudomonadota bacterium | reverse complement strand
TGCTGCCGTTGTGGCGGCCGTAGTCGCTCTCGATCCCCCAGATCGCGACCAGGATCTCCGGCGCGACGCCTAAGGCCGCCGCCGCCTCGACCTGCGCGCGCGCCGCGTCCCATTCGGCGCGGCCCTGCGCGACGCGCCGCGCCGACACCGCCGCATCGAGGTAGGCCCAGACCGGACGCACGAACTCGGGCTGTGCACGGTCGAGCGCGACCACCTGAGGCAGGTATTCGGCCTGGGCGAAGGCGGCGTCGAAGGTGGCCGGGGCGATGCCGGCCGCAAGCGCGCTCGGGCGAAAGGCAGCCACCCACTGCGCGAAGCGCTGCTCGACCGCGGCTGCGCCCGCGGCCGACGCGGCGGAAGCTGCAGCCGGCGGCGGCGCAGCGGGCGGCGGCGCGGCACAGCCCGCGAGCGCGGCGGCCAGCCACAGCGCCCAGGTGCGCGAGCCGGTCGGTCGAAGCAGGCGGGCGATGCGGCGCGTCATTGCGCCGATTCTCGCCGGGGCGTCGGCTGCGGCCGCGCGCACCGGGCTCGCCGCCGCATCGGCTCGATTAGATTCGGCTCAGCTCGTCTCGTCTCGTCTCGGCTCGCCTCGGTTCGGTTCGGCGCGGCCGCCGCGCGTGCGCGCCGGGCGGCACGCGCCGATACTCAGCGCGTCGCCTGCGCCTGCGCGTGGGCCGGCGCCAACCCAACCCAACCGCAGCCACGAACGATGCAACGCCTGCTGATCGCACTCGGGGTGCTGTTCCTCGCCGCGGGCGCGCTGTGGCCGTGGCTGTCGCGCCTGCCGTGGGGGCGGCTGCCCGGGGACATCGCGGTCGAGCGCGACGGCTTCGGCTTGTACTTCCCGTGGGTGACGTCGCTCGTGGTCTCGACCGTGCTGACGCTGCTGCTGTGGTGGTGGCGCAAGTGATGCGCGCGGCAGCCGCCGCGGCCCGCGCCCGCCTTCGACCGGGCACCGAAGCGGCGGCGCACGCCCGCCGGTGATCAGCCGCCGCCGTCGCGGCGCGGCGGCAGCGCCACCATCACCGGCTGCCCCGGCGCCGTGCAGCCGGCGTCGCAGCAGCGGCCAGGCTCGCGGTTGCGCGTGATCGCGCGCTTGTCGTCGTGCAGCACGCCGCGGTCGAGCAGGCGTTCCACCAGTTCCACCTTCGAGCCCAGCGGGTAGTTGCGCCAGATCTCCTGCTTCATCGCCGCCGGCGAGCCGCCGCCGTGCAGGCTGATCACCGAGTACCAGCCGCCTTGGTACGACGCCGTCAGGTCCTCGATGAAGCGCGCCGTCTGGATGCGCTTGTCGTACGGGATGCCGGGGCTGGCCTGCAGCACCTCGGACAGCCGCGCGGCCGTCTCGGGGTTGTGGTCCTCGTCGGGCCCCGGCAGCGCGACGATCAGGCCGCCCGACACCTCGTGCGCCAGGCGGTGCATGTCGTAGATCTGGGTGGCCAGCAGCAGCTTGCCGATGTTGCTGAACACCGGGTCGGGCATGTACGAGCCGCTGTACGCGTCCTGGGTCGCATACACGCTGGCGGCAACGCCGCAGGCGAAGAAGCCTTCGGTGATCTTGATCAGCTCGACCATCGGGTCGCGCAGGCTGCTCTTCCGGCCCGGGTCCAGGCCATTGGCCTCGCACATCAGCGCGCCGGCGCCGATCAGCAGGTCGCCGAAGCCGGCGCGCGCGCCGATGCAGCTGTGGCGGTGGTGGGTCGCGTAGCTGTAGGTCAGCACGTGGCTGTGCTCCCACTCGCCGGCGTAGAACACCTGCTCCCACGGCACGAACACGCGGTCGAACAGCACCACCGCGGTGGATTGGCCGTACTTGCGCGAGAACGGCGCGTCGCCGTGCTCCAGCGCCTCGCCGGGCCGGCCGGCGGGGCGCGCGACGATCGTGATGCCGGGCGCATCGACGCGCACCGCGCAGCACACCGCGAAGGCCTCGTCCTCGGGCCCCAGGTTGCGGCTGGGCATGACCAGCAGCTCGTGCACGTAGGGCGCGCCGGTGACGATGGCCTTGGTGCCGCTGATCACGATGCCCCGGGCGTTGCGCTCGACGACGCGGACGTAGGCGTCGGGGTTGGCCTGCTGGTGCGGCTTCTTGCTGCGGTCGCCCTTGGCATCGGTCATCGCGATGCCCAGCGACAGGTCTTCGTCCTGCACGTGCGCGAGGTAGGCCTGGAAGCGGGCGCGGTGCTCGGTGGAGCCCCTGGCGTCGTCGATGCGCGCGGCCGCCTGCCAGATCCCGTTGAGCGCGTCGTGCGCCAGGTAGCGCTGCGCGCAGCCGGTTTCCTGGCACAGCCCGCGCACGGCTTCCAGCTTGTTCAGCAGGTCGCCGGCCGATTCGTTGACGTGCAGCATGCGGCTGACCACGCGCTTGCGCGAGGCCTGCGTGGCCAGCGCCACCGGCGCCAGCTCGGGCCGCAGCGCGTAGTCGTAGGTGTAGGCGAGCGCGTTGACGCCGGGCCTGAAGGCGGGCTCGTCGGCCACGCTGGCCACTGCCCGCCCGTCGACGTACACCCGGGGCTCGTAGCGGCGCAGCGATTCGCGGTAGGCGTCGCCCGACATCAGCGCGGCACGCGCGGGCACGGCGGCAGGGGGAGTGTTCATGACGGCCTCGGCTTCGTCGGACGGAGCCAGCATTTGAACACTGTTCAATGCGCTGATCAACCGTACACTCCCGCCATGTCCCCCGCTGCCGCAACCGCGCGCCGTCCTGCCCGCAAGAGCGGCGATTCCGCCGCCGACGCCACGGCCGACCCGCGCCGGCTGCGCACCCAGGCGCTGGCCGACGCCCGGCGCGCACTCGTCCTCGAAGCCGCCCGCTCGGCCTTCTTCGAGCTCGGCATGGACAAGACCAGCATCCGCGAGATCGCGCAGCGCGCCGGCTACACGCCCGGCGCGCTGTACAGCTACTTCGCGAGCAAGGAAGATGTCTACGGCGCCCTGCTCGGCGAATCGCTGGCGCGGCTCGACGCGCAGGTCCGCAGCGCGGCCGGCGCCGCCGCGGCCGGGGCGCCGCGCCTGCGCGCTGCCGCCGGCGCCTTCTTCGACTTCTATCGCGCCAACCCGCGCGACCTGGACCTGGGCTTCTACCTGTTCCAGGGCATGAAGCCCAGGGGGCTGACGCCCGAGCTGAACGATGCGCTCAACGCCCGGCTGCTGCAGGCGCTGCAGCCCTGCCGGGACGAACTGCGGCGCCTGGGCATGCCCGCGGCGGCGGCGCTGCAGGAAGTGACCGCGCTGTTCGCGCATGCGGTGGGGCTGCTGGTGCTGAGCCACACCGGGCGCATCCGCATGTTCCGGCAGGATTCGGCCGGCCTGTTCCGCCGCTACCTGGACCGGCTGGTCGAACGCGCCGGCGCACACGAAGGGAGCTGACGATGGACGTGATGAACGCGAAGGCGAGCGTGCTGGTGCTGGTCGACTACCAGGCGCGGCTGATGCCGGCGATCCACCGCGCGGACGAGGCGGCCGCGCTGGCGGTGCTGCTCGCGCAAGCCGCGCAATTGCTCGACATCCCGGTGATCGGCACCGAGCAGAACCCGGCCGGGCTCGGGCCCAACGTCGCGGCGGTGAAGGCGGTGTGCGCGCAAACGTTGTCCAAGATGCACTTCGACGCCTGCGCCGACGGGCTGGTGCCGGCGCTGCAGGCGGCTCGGCCGGGTTGTCGCGAGGTAGTGGTCGCCGGTTGCGAAGCGCACGTGTGCCTGCTGCAGACCGCCCTCGGGCTGGGCCGCGCCGGCCTGCGCGTGTGGGTGGTCGAGAACGCCTGCAGCTCGCGCCGC
>JAFEFZ010000202.1 GCA_018240325.1 Pseudomonadota bacterium | reverse complement strand
GTAGATCTCGCCGTTGAAGACGACGACCACCGAGCCATCCTCGTTGGCCAGCGGCTGCTGGCCGGTGGCGATGTCGATGATCGACAGCCGCCGGTGGCCGAAGCCCAGCCCGGGCTCCACATGCACGCTGCCTTCATCCGGGCCGCGGTGCAGCTGCGAATCGTTCATGCGCTGCAGCACGCCGCGGTCGATGTCGCGCCGGTTGCGGGTGTCGAAGATGCCGGTGATGCCGCACATGGGGTGTTCAGTCGCTGGCCGCGCCGGCCGCTGGCCGGTGGTGGTGCCGGGGCGGCACCGCGCTCGGGAGCGGCCCGGGCGCAAATGGTAGGCGAGATGCCGGCCGGCCACCGCCGCCTCGGCGCAATGGCCGGGGCGCGCATGACTTCTGCCACGCCGCACCGGCCGGATCGCCCCCCGCGTCCTGGGGATGGACACGCGCGCGGCGCGTCGGATCAGCGCGCCGCCCGGCGCGCCCATGCCGGCCGCACCGCCTCATGCAACAGCGCGTGCGAGGGGAACGACGATCTCGACGGATTCGTAGGGCACGACCACCTCGCCCTGTGGCGTGCGTTCGATCAGGCCGAGTTCCTCCAGCCGCCCGACGTCGGCGTGGACGTTCGAGTAGTTCCGCCCGGCTGCCTTGGCCAGCGCATACACGCTGCACGGGCCGACGCGGCGAATCGTGTCGAGCAGATCCAGGCGGGCCGGCGTCAACTCGGCAAACAGCGAACGGGCCGACTCGAAGCTGAGATGGAAGTCGGGGGCCCGACCCTTGCGGGCGGCAGCCACCTGCGCGGCGGCGGTCTTGTAGATGGAGCCCTTGCCCGCAACCTCGATGATGGCCTTCATGGTTGTTCCCAGCGCTCCACGTCGGACTGGACGATGGCTCTGTTGTGGCGGACATCCTTGGCTCGCGCGATGAGGGTGGCCGCCATGTATTGCATCGGTGCAATATATCCGATCCGTGCCCATGGAGCCCAACACCGCGGCAGTGCGGCATGCAAGGACGAAATTCAGCGCCGCCCGCGTCCGGCACCCTGGTCGGATTTGCGGCACGACGCGGCGAGTTGGCGGTCATACACCTCGCGGTAGGTCGCCACCATCGCGTCGAGGCTGAAGCGCGCTTCGGCGGCTGCGCGCCCGGCACTGCCCATCGCGGCCGCGCGGCCGGGGTCGGCCGCCAGCGCGATCAACGCGCCGGCCAGCGCATCCGGGTCGGCCGCCGGCACCAGCAGGCCGGTGGCGCCCTCTTGCACCAGCTCGACATTGCCGCCGACGGCCGTGGCGGCGACCGGCAGCCCGGTCGCCATCGCCTCGAGGATCGTGTTGGACACGCCTTCGGCCAGCGACGGCAGCGCGAACACATGCAGGCCGCCCATGACCGCCGGCACGTCGGCGCGTTCGCCCGGCAGCCACGCCAGCTCCGCCATGCCGGACTCGGCCAGCACGGCCGCGCACTGCGCGCGCAGCGGCCCGTCGCCCACCAGCACCAGCCGCAGCCGCTCGCGCAGCGCCGGCTCGCGCTGCAGTGCGCGCACGAAGGCACGCGCGAGCGTGGGCTGGTCCTTGACCGTCTGCATCCGCCCGACGGTGCCGACCAGCCAGTGGCGCGCCGGGTCGAAGGGGCAGCCGGCGATCGGCCGCGGCCGGCCGCCATTGGGTTGGTAGCGCTGCAGATCGACGCCGTTGTAGACCTGCGTGACGTGCTCGGCCGGCACGCGGACCTTGTCGACCAGGTAGCGCTGCAAGTCGCGCGACAGCGCCAGGTAGTGGTGCACGAAGGGCCGGTACAGCCGGCGCACGCGCTGCAGCGCGCGGTTGGTGCCGTCCAAGTCGCCCACGTCGCGCCCGTGTTCGCCGTGGATGCGCACCGGCACGCCGGCCAGCCAGGCGGCGGGCTGCACTTCCAGCGCCGCCAGGTTGCGGGTGTGCACGATCGCCGGGCGCAGCTCGCGCAGCAGCCGCAGCAGCCGCGGGTACAGCCACAAGGTCTGCCCGGGCGGCTTGTGCAGCGCGATGCAGCACACATCGCTGCGGCGAATGCGCTGCGCGAAGTCGGTGACCTCGGTCAACGCGATCACCACATGCCGGTAGGCCGATTCCGGCAGGTGGTTGATCAGGTTGACGACGCCGTTCTCGAGCCCGCCGGTGTCGAAGCGGTAGACGACGTGGGCGATCAGCGGTTTCTGGTCTGCCGATGCCGGCACCGCATGAAGAAGCATGCCGACCGTCGCTCGTCACTTCGTCGCCGGCGCGACATCGGCCAAGACTTGAACCCGCAACTTGCGCCGCCGCAGCATCTCGCCGAAATCAGCCAGCGCCCGGGCAGCGTACGCGTGCACGTTCGGCCAATCCCCGGGCCCACCAGGGTTCCAGAATGTGCCGACATAGCTGCCGCCATTGGTCTTCTGCAGTACCGTCATCGCATTGGCAAGAGCTGCCGCCTTGGCGAGGTACAGTTCCTTGCCCGTTGCCTCGTAGGCCGCCTGAAAGGCCGCCATCATCTGGGCCGCCATGCCGCTGACCGGCACCATGTACCTGTACTGCTCCAGCGCGGCGGGCGTGAATGGCAGGCGCGGAAACTGGTCCCGATTGACGTCTCCTGGAACGGCCTGTTCCCAGATCACGAACTGGTCTTCAGCGAACCGCAGGATCTCCTCGGCCAGCGCCATGTAGGTCGGCGCATCACCGCGGTGCTTGAGCAGGTACACAGCCACCGAACAGGCGGGCAGGATGGACAAGTTCCACTCGCTGCTGCCGCCGCGGGTCGTATCCTCGAACTGCCCCTCGAAGCGGAAACTCGCCACGGTCTCGCGCTGGATCTGGCGCCAGGCCGCTTCGGCCATCGGCCGGTAGTCGCCCATCCCATGCTTGGAGACGAGCCGGTCGACGAAGGTCAACACGTCGATCGGCACCAGTTCCGCTGTACTGCGCGCGAGCCGCTCCCCCGACCGGGCATCCATCAACAGCGGCCAGCTGCCGCTGGGCAGTTGGGTCTTGCGATAGGTGTCGGCGATTCTCCGCGCCGCGTCGAGCATCCCCTTGTCGCCGCCGGCTTCGTAGAGGTCGAGATAGGCCTCGCCGACCATCGCCGGGTATTTCATCATTACCGCGTGGGCCTCGTCGGAGTAGGTCGGCGGGAAGTACGCGAGCCCCCAGTCGGCCGGGAAGCTGGCTTCGATCAGCGCGCGCGCCGCGCTGGCCGCCATGCGCAGATCCTGCGTGCTGCGCTGCGCACTGCGCTCCATCGAAGCCAGCGCCGTCATTCCGGAAACCGCGGCGCCGACGAACTTGCTCGGGTACTGCAGCTTGTGCCGCGGCCCACCCGTCTGCCACTCCTTGAAGTCGTTCGCCGCGAGCCAGTCGAGCCAGCGGTAGGCGCTTTCGCGGTAGTCCGCGGCGGCTTCCTGGTACGGCCCGCCGAAGACTGCCTTGCGGTGGAAGCGGCGGAACGTGCGGCTCGCCTCGTTGCGCGACTCCTGGATCGAAGCGAATCCGATGGGTTTGTCGCTGCGATCGAGCCCTTCTACCCGCACGACGACCTCCCCGACCGGCACGTCCTTCCAGATCGGCCCGAGCGGCGCCCAGGGTCTGTCGGCTTCGAAGCGCAGTTCCTTCGCAGCCCATGCCGTGAAGCGATACCGCGGCGCAGGCTTGTCTGCGGGGAGGTCGACGATCGGTGCCCGCTCGGCAGCAGCGGTCTTCTCGATCCACCGGCCGGCTCGAAGGTCCTGCAACGACCAGCGCACGTTGCCGCGATCGTCGAGCGGCACGCGCTCGACGAGAAGCCGTCCCGGCGGCAGGTCGCGCCAGATCGCCTCCAGCGTCGAGGCGGGCTCTACCGTGTCGAAGCTCCAACTGCGCGTGCCATAGGCCGTGGCGGTGAAGCGGTAGCGCGTGGCGCCCGGCACCGCCTTGAAATCGAAGGCCGGCGCATACATGAAGCTGCGCGCCTTGATGTTCCAGAATGGCGGCCCCGTGGGGCTGCCCGGGTGGACGGGCTGCAGCGACTCCTGGACCGCCTGCTGGTGCAGCAGGGTACGGTCGAAGGTGATCGTCGTCCTCGCGTCCTCGGGCGCGGCCAATGCCGAGGCCGCACCGACGCCGGCAAGGGCCATGAACAGGCCGGCGATTGCGAGGCGCGTGCCCCTCGGCATCGAGGTCGCGCTCATCGGGGTGCCGCCGCGGCACTGGCGCGGTAGAGCTTGACCGACTTGCCCTGGAAGACCGGCGACAAGCTGGCCGGCACCGGGTCGCGGAAGTGCCGCTCGTCGACGAGCAGGTAGTAGTCGAAGCGGCCGCTCAACGCCGCCCAGTCCGGCGAAGCGCCGTTCAGCAGGACGGGGCCAGGCGACAGCCTCTGCCAAGACTCCACTTCCTTGCGATAGGCGAGCGTGAAACCGCCGCTGTCGGTGGCAAACAGGAACGGGACGTACACGTCGCGCCGGGCGAGCACGAGCGTGGGCAAGTGGTAGACAGGATAGCCGCCGATGTTCTGGCCACCGGCGTGGCCGAACGCGAAGTACATGCGGCTGCCGTCCGGCACCAACTCGAAGGCCTGCAGGTACTCGGCGTAGACGGGGTTCGACTTGCGCCATTGGTCGGCGACCGCGGCGACGCGCACCATGACCAACAGCGCCGCGAGCAAGAGCGCCCAGCGTTCGACCCGCCCGCGCTCGCCCCCGGGGGCAACGGCGGCCGGGCGCATGCTGCCCATCAACAGCAGGCCCAGAGCCGGCAGCAGCCGGTGGTCGGCGCCCCAGCCGCTGAAGAGTTCCATCGGCATCGCGAAGAACAGCAACAGCAGCGCAGCCAGTGGCCAGCGCATCGCGGGGTCGATCCGCCAGCGGCGCGAAACCAGCAGCGCCAACAGCGTCAGCGGCAGCGCAACCTGCAGCACCCGATCGAACGACCACAGCACCGGTGGCATCAGGTAGCCCGGAGCGCCGAGCAGCAGGCCAAACTTGCGCGCCAGGCCGCCATAGGTATTGCGGGTGATCGACTCCGTCGACGGCCCGAACGCAGCGAAGATCGCCAACGGCAGCGCGCATTGCAGCGCAATCGACGCCAAATTCAGGCGCTGGTCGCGCCCCAACCGCCAGCGCCAGCTTCCCCCTGGCTGGCGCGCGTCGTCAAACCAGCGTCCGAATTCGTAGCTGCCGATCACCAGCACGTACAGCACGAAGCCGAGCAGGTGGCTGAAGAACACCAAGCTGCACAGCAAGGGGAAGAACAGCAACCTTGACAGGACCGGGCCGGTGCGCCAGCGAATCCACAGCGCCGCCGCGCACAGCGCAAAGCCGATGCCGAACAGGTAGTTGGTGAAACCCAGCCTGACGGTGTCGTTGTAGACGAACAGCAGCCCCAGCAGCGCCACCGGCGTGACGCGGCCGTTGACCGCCTGGCTCAATGCCAACGGCGCAGCAGCCAGCATGCCGAACATCAGCACCAGGAAGATCTTGCCTGCGACGTCCACCGGCACGAGCCGTGCGAACGCCTGCACGATGCCGTCGAAGGCGAGGTAGGGCGCCGCGTGCCAGGAAGTGCGATACCACTGCGCGAGCGCGTCGGAGCCATCGGCCCGCGCCAGGATGTACTGACGCGCGAGGTGGTTGTGGTAGTCCAGCAGTGGCGGCACCTGCGCCGCCAACACCGGCAGCAGCGCTGCGCCCAGCACCAGCAGCCACGGCCACCAGCGGCGCCAGGTGACGCCTGCGCCTGCACGGGCGGCAACCCGCATCGCCTGCCCCGTCATAGCGCCGCCAGCACCGCCTGGATCACCGCGGTCTGCTGCTCCTCGAGCCCCACCCACAGCGGCAGGCGCAACAGCCGCTCGGCCACGTCGTCGGTGACGCGCAGCTCGCCGTGCGCGCGGCCGTACTTCAGGCCGGCGGGCGCGCTGTGCAGCGGCACGTAGTGGAACACCGAGTGCACGCCCAAGGTCTTGAGCTTGTCGATCACCGCGGTGCGCGCCTGCAGGTCGGGCAGCAGGATGTAGTACATGTGCGCGTTGTGCACGCAATGCCCGGGCACGACCGGCCGGCGCAGCTTGCCGGCGCGCTCGGCCTCGGCGAACCACTGGTGGTAGGTGCCCCACATCGCCAGGCGCCGCCGCGTGATCGGCTCCACCTCTTCCATCTGCGCCCACAGGAAGGCGGCGATGATCTCGCCCGGCAGGAACGACGAGCCCACGTCGACCCAGGTGTACTTGTCGACCTGGCCGCGGAAGAACTGGCTGCGGTTGGTGCCCTTCTCGCGCACGATCTCGGCACGCTCGGCGAAGCGCGGGTTGTTGACCAGCAGCGCGCCGCCCTCGCCCGAGATCACGTTCTTGGTCTCGTGGAACGACACGGCGCCCAGGTCGCCGATCGAGCCGAGCGGGCGGCCCTTGTAGCTGGCCATCACCGCCTGGGCGGCATCCTCGACCACCAGCAATTCGTATCGGCGCGCGATGTCCATGATCGCGTCCATCTCGCAGCCGACCCCGGCGTAGTGGACCGGTGCGATGGCGCGGGTCTTCTCGGTGATCGCCGCCTCGATCAGCTTCTCGTCGAGGTTGAGCGTGTCGGGGCGGATGTCCACGAACACGGGCACGGCCCCGCGCAGCACGAAGGCGTTGGCCGTGGACACGAAGGTGTACGAGGGCATGATCACCTCGTCGCCCGGTTTCACGTCGGCCAGCAGCGCCGCCATCTCGAGCGCCGCGGTGCACGAATGCGTGAGCAGCGCCTTGCCGCTGCCGGTGCGCTGCTCGATCCACTGGTTGCACAGCCGGGTGTAGCCGCCGTCGCCGGCGAGGTGGCCCTTGGCGTGTGCCTGGGAGATGTACCAGAGCTCCTTGCCGGTCATGTACGGTTTGTTGAACGGAATCATGTTCCAGCTCCGGGCCGCTTCAGGGCCATCCTGGTTGGGAAGAGGGGATCGCGCCCGTCAGCCGCGCGCGATGATCACCAGCCCCGCCATCACCAGCAGGGTTCCCGCCGCCTTGCGCAGGCTCAGCGCCTCGCCGAGAAAGGCGATGCCGAACAGCATCACGATCACGAACGCCAGGCTCATGAACGGGTAGGCATAGCCGAGGTCGAAGCGCGTCATCGCCGCCATCCACGCCATCGAGGCGACGAAGGCCGAGACGAAGCCCGACAGGATCCAGGGGTTGAGGAACTGGCGCAGCAGGAACAGCAGCTTGTCGGCGGCGCCGTCGGGCAGCGCGCCGGCGTTGCCCATCTGCCACTTCAGCACCAGTTGCCCATAGACGGTGAACAGCAGCGTCAGCGCGATGAACAGGTGGCCCAGCAGATCGAAGCCGCCGGGCGGAGCCAGACTGCGGTTCATGCGTCTCCCCTCGGCACCCGGTACCCGGCGAACAGCCGCTCCAGGTTGCGGTGCAGGATGTTGTCCAGCCTCGACGGCTCGATGCCCTGGCTCAGCGCGGCGAAGCGCTCGAGCGTCTGCGCCGGGGTGTATTCCGGGAAGTCGGAACCGATCGTCACCAGCTGGTCGGTGCTCGCGAAGAGGAAGTGCATGTCGGCGTCGAGGCGGTCGCTGCCGCGGTAGCGCATGATCGTGAACGACAGGTCGAGCATCAGGTGGTCATTGCAACGGACGATCTCGTACAGCTCCATCATCGTCGGGCCGGTGCCGTGCAGCAGCAGCATGCGCGTGTCCGGACAGGCCGCCGCAAGGTAATCGATCACGTCGGGCGCGTGCCGCGTCGCCAGGCCCTTGCGCCGGAACAGCGTGTCGAGCAGCACGACCAGCCCGAGGTCGCCCGCCGCCTCGACCGCGGCGACCATCTTGGCGTCGAGCGGGTCGTAGCCGTTCAGCCGCGGGTGCAGCTTGATGCCGGCAAAACCGGCGTTCTTCACCTGCTTCAGGACGGCCTCGACGCGCCGCGTCGTCGCGAGCAGGTGCGGGTTCACCCCCGCGATCGGCACGAACCGGTCCGGGTGCGCCCGCGCCGACGCGAGGATGACCTCGTTGTCGACGTACCCGGCGATCGAGACCAGGCAGGCGCGGTACGCGCCCGCGGCGTCCATGTCGGCCAGCAGCTTCGGCAGCGATGCGTCGCAGTGGCGCTCGCCGATCCAGCTGCCGTCGGCGGTGACGTGGGTCAGCGAGTCGAAGAACTTCATGCCGATACCCCTTCGTCGGCCGCGATGCGGACCTCGATCCGCGCGGCGGCGGCGCGAGACAGGGCAATCGCCGTTTCGGCGTCGTCGGCGACGGCGATCACGAAGCCGAGGCGGTCGTCCTTGTGGTTCAGCGCGCCCATCCGCTGGCCCACGCCGATGTTGAGGTGGACCGCCGCGACCCCGGGCATCGCGCGCGCCTCATCGACGCCGCCGACCGCGGCCACGAGCCCGGGCGGCGCACGCAGAAACTCGATGTTCGCCGCGCGCGGCGCGTGCGCCGGCCGCAGATCCGCGGGGCGGCCGAGCGCGAGATCGATCGCCGCGCGCATCGCGTCGACGCCGCTCACCGCCGGCAGCACGTGGCTGTAGATCATCACGCCGCCGCCGCGCGCCGCGACGTCGATCGGCACGACCTGCCCGTCGGCGACCATGTACTCCGCGTGCACGAGGCCCTGGCGCACGCCGAGGGCGGCGATCAGCGCCGCGTTCGCCGCGTCGATCAGCTCCGGCGGTGTCGGCGGCCCGCTTGCCCCGTAGGTGATTCGCGACGAGATGGTCGGGTTGTCCGCGTACGGCGACTTGACCGCGAGCCCGAGGCGATGCACGCGCCCGGCGGCGACGATCGAATCGACGATGACCTCGGTGCCCGCCGCCAGGCGCTGCACGAGCGCGGTGCGCGAGCGGCTGTGCGCGATCGCGCAGTCGTACGCCGCGCGAAGCTGCACGGCGGCGTTGACCACGCTGACGCCGCGCCCCGATTGGTTGTCGACCGGCTTGACGACGACTGGGCTGCCCAGTGCGGCCTCGGCGGCGACCAGTTCGCCGAACGACTCGATCCGGCGCCAATGCGGCACCGGCAACCCAGCCGCCTGCGCACGGGCCGCCATTCGCGATTTGTCGGTGCAATTGAGTGCCGCCTCGATGCCGACGCCGGGCAGACCCAGGGATTCGGCAGCGTAGGCCGCGGCGAAGACGCCGTTGTCGGTGGTGTCGCACAGCACGCCGGCAACACGGTGGCGGCGCGCCGCGGCGAGCGTCGCCTCGGCGTCGACGATGCTGGCGCGCTCGCACAGGTCTGCGATCGCATAGCCGGGACGCTCGTCCCAACCGTCGCTGACGAGCACGCGCAGGCCGAGCGACCGGGCGCGGCGGATGGTCGGCACCTGCCAGGGACCGGCACCGATCACGTGCAGCAGCGGCGCAGTCATGGCCCGCCCGGGTCGGTGCGCCAGCCCCAGATGTACCAGGGCGCATCGGGGCCGGTGTTGAACAACAGATCGAGGATCGACACGCCATGCTCGAAAGGCGGGAAGCGCTGCGGGTACTCCGGGTAGCCCGCGTAGTCTTTCCAGACCAACTCGATGCCGAGGTCGGCGAACCGCTCGGGCACGATGTAGTCGCGCGCAGCGGGGCCCGACACATAGGTTGCTGCGTTCAGCTTGCGGAGCAGATCCAGCAGCCGGTCGAGCTTCTGTCCGCCCGCCGCGTATTCCCTCGAATCGGCGAACGAAGTCCGGATGCCGAGGAACTCGCGTGCGACATGCGTGATCGTCGTCTGGTTGAGCTGCGACAGGCTCGCCCAGCGTGTTCCCAGGTACAGGTCCTCGAAGTAGGACCGGTAGCGCACGAAGTGGGCGCACCTGCCGTAGTTCTGGCAGAGGGTATTCCAATGCTTCTGTTGCCACCGCGGGTCGGGCAGGTCCACTTCGCAGACAAGGCGGTTGCAATCGTCGCCGACCGGCACCGTAAGCCACTGCGCGCCGCCAGCGGCCTTCACGCGATTGCGGTTGCGCCAGTCGTTCTTGGTGAACTGGACATCGTCGTAGAAGACGAACAGGTCGACGTCGTGGATGATGTCGAAGTAGCCCTTCCACGGGATGTAGTTCGACTGGAGCACGGCGACGCGCAACGCCGCCGCCGCAACACCGGCCTCGCTCACAGCAAAGACCTCAGCCGGCGGCTCGGGATTCCCGAGTCCTGGGTTCCGGCCTCCACCCAGCCGGTGCCGGCGGGTGTGTCGCCCAGGATCAGCGCGCCGGCACCGATGATGCAGTCGGCACCGACGGCGATGTGCTCGCGCAACGCCGAGTTGACCCCGATGAAGCTGCGCTCGCCGATGCGAACACCGCCCGAGACCGTGACGTTCGACCCCAGGAAACACCAGTCGCCGATCTCGGCATGGTGACTGACGACGCTGGACGCGAACATGATCACGCCGTCGCCGATCGTGACGAAGGGCTGGACCACGTTGCCTTCCATGATCATGCAGTTGCCGCCGACGCGCAGGTCGGGCCAGGTCGTCGCGCGGGTGCTCACGTAGCTGGCGAGCGTGTAGCCCCGGCCGCGCGCCGCTTCGCAGCGCTGCTGCCGCGCACTGTTCAGCGCGGTGTAGCCGATCGCGACGAAGAGGTCGAACTTCTCCGGCGGATAGTGCTGTTCGAGCTGCTCGAAGGGCACCAGCGGCAATCCTCGGCATTCACGGCCCGCCTCGGCGTACCGGGCATCCACCGTGAAGGCAACCACCGTCCGGGCCGAGTCGTGCGTAAAGTAGAAGTACGCCAGCTCGGCGAGTTCCCCTGTGCCGAAGATCACGACGGGCTTCATGCCTTCGTTCACGCGGCCCGCTTGGCGGCGATCGCATCGAGCAGTTCGCCGGCCGTCGCCAGATCGGCGAGTTCGCCGTCGCTGAACTCGATGCCGAACTCTTCTTCGAGCGCCAGCATCAGGTGCATGTGCCTGAGCGAATCCCAGGCTTCGGTGCCGCTGCGCGAGGTGTCGCGCGCCAGTTGCTCGCGCGGCACCTTCAGCATCGACGCCATGACGCCGAAGAAGCTGTCCTGAAAAGCCTCAGCCGACATTCGTCATTCCCTTTCGATCGTGATGTGCCCGACGCTCACCGGAAGCGACGGGGCGGCCGGGCGGCTGTACCGGCGGGCGCCGCCGGCTTCGCTCTGGACTGCGAAGCCGAGCCGGTCCCACAGACCTGCCACCTGCGCGTTCTTCCGCGACGGCAAGTACTCGGCGTGCCAGCAGTTGATGCCGCGTTCTCGCGCGAGATCCGCCAGGCAGTACTCGATCATCGCATCCTCGAGCCGGCGCCCCAGGGCGCGGCAGCTCATCAGGAAGGTGTCGATGCGCCCCACCCCGCCTTGCAGCGCGACGAACAGCACCCCGACCAGCCCGAGCGAACCGAAACGATCTTCGGCGGTCAGGCTGTACGTCGCCCAGTCTCGGTTGCCTGCCATCGCCGCCACTTCCGGTTCCGAGTAGCGGCGGGTCGTGACGTTGAACTGGTTGGTCTTCTGCGTGAGCTGCGCCATTCGCGGCACGTCGCGCGGGTCGTCGCGGCGCAGCCGGGCCTTGATGCCCAGCGAGGCCAGGTACTCGTCGATGTCGGCGTATTCCGCCCTCTGCCTCCTGCGCTGGGCCTCGCCCTGGTACAGGCGTCCACGCTGGCGATCCTCGTCGGTGACCGCCAGCGTGTCGAAACAGCCCTGGTCGAGCAGCATCTCCGGCAGTTCGTGCAGCCGCTTGGGCACCTGCAGCACCATCACCTGCGGGAGCAGTTCGCGGACCAGGCCGCACTCCATCGGGTTGTCGTCGACGAAGACGAAGGCGTCGAGGCCGAGGTTCAGTTCTTCCGCCAGTTCCCGGATGTTCGTCGCCTTGTCGGCCCAGTTGATGCGCCACGCCGCCAAGTGCGACCGCCTGAGCCGGCACGCCGGGTGGCGGTCGAGCACCTCGAACACGTCGGCCTCGTCGTTCTTGCTGCACAGCGCCACCAGCACGCCCCGATCGGCCAGGTGCAGCACCGTCGTCTGGAAGTCGTAGAACGCGCGCCCCGGATGCTCGGTCGGGTCGAGCGCGATGCCGTCGAGCCCGTCCTCGCCGATCACGCCGCCCCACAGCGTGTTGTCGCAATCGAGCACCAGCACCTTGCGCGAGCGCCCCTTCAGCGCGCCGGCGACACGGGCCGTCAGCCGAGCCTGGTCGTCGAGGAACGCCCGCTTGAACGGCGCCCGCCACAGGTACCGCCCGCGGGCGTCGAGCGCCTGCCCGGCACCCAGCCGAAGCAGGCAGCGCACCCAGTCGGCCAGCACGAACTGCGGCGCGTGCTGCCGTACTTGCGCCAGCACGAAGCGGTTCAGTTCGTCGACCTGAGACGCCAGGTCGGCGCCGCGCGGATCGGCGCACAGGCCCAGCTCCGGATGCAGCGGCGGCAGGAAGTTGTGCACGACGATCGTTGCCCGCGTATGCCGCGCGAGCAGTCCGAACAGCGAGTCGAGTTCGGCGCGAACGGCGTCGCAGGTCCAACCCGGCGTGCCGTAGGTGCGATCCAGTTCGTCGATCGAGAGGAACAACAGCACGATGTCGGGCTGAAGGCGGTTGACCGGCCCGTGCGCGTCGAGTACGTCCTGCGCCATCGAGCCGTAGCCGCCGAACTCGACGCGGGCGCGAATGCGGTGCGCGAGCAGGTGGTACTGCACGAGGGTGTCGAGCCCCTCGACCGTGATGTTGCGCAGCACGGCGACCTTGATTTCGTCGGCGAACGCGGCCACCTCGCTTTCGCGGGCATGCACGGTCTCGAAGACCGCGCTCAGGCGGTCGCTGTCCGCGGCGGTCACGAGCGTTTCGGGACGGGAAAGTTGGGTTCGCCCGCTATCGTCGCCACCGGCGAGCGGGTCTCGATGAACTCGATCAACCCGAGGCCCTTGACGAGGTGGAAGCTCACCGGTTCGAGGCCGAACAACACGGCGGGCCGCGGGGGAACGACGGTCAGCGTCCGGTGCCCTGCAGCCTTCATCGCTGCGAGGCTGGCGGCGACGTTTGCCGACCGGAAGCACAGGTGGTACACGGACTCGGGCTGGTGCGCGAGGATCGTCTCCAGCGGCCCCGGCTCGTCGGCCGCGTAGATCAGCTCCACGGCAGGCATCCGGGGATGGACGCAGTAGACCAGGTGCACCTTCTGCAGCGGGTCATGCACCGGCTCGCCGCAGGCATAGCCCAGGCCGCGCAACACGGCCAGGCTGCGCGCGGCGTCGCGCGTCGCGAGGCCAAAGTGGTCGAAGGCCAGGCCCCAGTCGCCCGACGCCAGCGCTTCAGGCATCCGGCTTCCGTTCGCTGGGCCGCAGCTGCAGCAGCAACGAGTTGCACAGCTCGGGGTAATCCATCCCGACCTTCATCAGCCCTTCGAGTACCGCATCGCTCAGGGCGAGCGCTTCGAGCTGGCCCGTCGTGACCGGCTTGAGCATGATGCCCTCGGCCCGGACCACTTCGTAGCCGGCGTCGATCACCAACTGCTTCAACGTCGCGAGCGTGAAGTAGCGGCGATGACCGAACTGCAGGTCCGCTTCGGACAACTGCTGCATGTCGGGCAGCAGCCCCGCCGCGTGCCCGATCCGGCGGTGCAGGGCCTGCGCGTTCGGGACTGTGACGAAGACCGACCCGCTGGGAGCCAGGAAACGACGGTAGCGCGCGAGCACCAGACTTGGGTCTTCGACGTGTTCGAGCACGAAGCCCATGACGATGCAGTCGAAGCGCTCGTCGGTCTCGAAGTCCTCGAAGTAGGCCTCGACGATGTCGACATGGCCGACGTCGAAGCGGGCCCTGAAACGCGCGATCATCTCGGCCGAACCGTCGATGACCCGGTAGCGGCGAAAGCGGGATGCGAAGTACGCCGTCGTGAACCCGTGGCCCAGACCGAGTTCCAGCAGCGACGACCCGGCCGTCAGCCGCGCCACGCGCTGCGGGTACCACTGCAGCGACAGGCGATTGTCGAGCACGTGGTGCTCGTCGTAGGCCTGCGCAGCCTGTTCGATCGTTCGGTTCATGCGGACTCCTTCAGGCCATGCCGCCCGGGCAGCTCAGGCGCAAAGAAGATGTCCTTCACGATGTAGGGCGGGCGGTTCTGCACCTGGTTGTACACCTTGCCGAGATAGATGCCGATCAGGCCGAGCGCCATCGTGCTGATCCCCAGGCTCAGGGCCATGAACGCCATCACCGAAGTGAAGCCGAGCAGCGCGTCGCCGAAGAGCACCTTGCGCGCCAGCAGGTAGGCCATGTATGCGAAGCTCAGCGCCGTCACGGCCATCCCGGCGTTGAACAGCCAGGTCAGCGGCTTGCTCGAGAACGAGCTGACCGCGGTCACCATCAGCTGGAGCCGGCGCATCAGCGTGTAGGTGGCCCGCCCCTCGCGCTGCGTCTTCTGGATCGGGATGCCGATCTGCAGGAAACCGGTCCAGCTCATCATGCCGCCGAGAAACAGGTTGTGGTCGCCGAGCTGCAGCAGCCCGTCGACGAAGCGCCTGGTCATCAGCCGCTCGGTCAGCATGTTCTCCGGCAGGCGAATGTCGCTGAGCTTGTTGATGAACTGCCAGAACAGCCCGCCGCTGACGCGCTCGAACCAGCCGCCCTTGCGCGCCTCCTGGTAGCCGAAGACCAGGTCGGCGCGCGTCTGGTCGAGCTTGAGGACGAAGTCGGGCAGCACCGCCGGACGGACTTCGAGGTCGCAGTCGATCACGAACACGCGCTCGCCCTGCGCGTGCCGCAATCCGGCGAGGATCGCGTGGTGGTGGCCGAAGTTGCGCGACAGGTCGACGACGATCAACTGCGGGATCGAACGCTGCAGCGCCAAGGCCACCGCGACCGAGTCGTCCGGCGAGCCGTCGTTGACGAGCACGATCTCGAACGAATCGCCATAGCCCGCGGCCTGCGCCGCCTGCACGCATTCGGGCACGAACTCGTCCAGGAAGCTGCGCGAGCGGTACAACGTCGAGACGATGCTCAGCCGCGGCGCGCGGCCGTCGGCGCGCCGGTCATCGAGACATAGCTGCTGCATGCCGTGCTCGTTCTTCGGGCCGCGCTCGCCGCGAGGCGATTCAGCGCGCGCCCCGGGTTCGTTGGAGGAGATCATTCAGCGGGCCCAGATTGGCCGCCACGAAGGCGGCAAGCGCGGCGTCGGACGCCTGCGGCGTGCCCTCGTCCGCATACAGCACCACGAGCGCGCCCTCGTCGCCGCGCCCTTGCAGGCGCGCCAGGCCGCCGTAGAGCTTGGTCTCGACATCGCCGGCCAGCCAACGCCCGTCCACCCAGTACAGCCGCCACACGGCGAGCTGCGGCCGCCGCTCGATGGCGCCGCCGCCGCGCTCGCGCCCCAAAATCTCGGCGGTGCGCACGCGCAGGCTGCTGCCGTCGATGTCGATCGCGCGGCTGCCCTCTTGCGGCAGCGACCAGTCGGCATCGCGCATCGCCACCAGCTGGTGCTGCGCGGTGGCCAGCTTGCGCGCTTCGGTCTGGCCGCGCACGTAGGCGATGTGCACGCCGACCGTGCCTTCGGGGCCGGAGTAGATGCGCGACGCCAGCGCCGAAGGGTTCGCGAACTGCGGCATGAACGCCGGCAGCCGCGCGCCGTCGTCGGCCCAGCCGGCCGACAGCCGCGCCGGCAGCTCGATGCCGGGCGCGGCGGCCGCGCCTTCGGCGCGCGCGATCATCGTGCCGGCCAGCGGCGGCAGCGCCACCACCACCGCGGCGGCGAGCGCCGTGCCCCAGAAGCCGCGCCGCGCGCCGGCCGCGTCGACCGCGGCCCCGCCGCCGGCTTCATCCGCCGCATCGGGCTGCGACCAGCGCGCCCCGACGACGAACATCAGGAAGATGATGATGCCGAAGAACACCCAACCGTACAGGATGTGGTCCACGCCCACGGCCAGCCGGTTGCCCGACAGGTGCGCGATCATCACGATCATGTACGCACGGAACCAGTTGGCCACCACCGGAAGCACCAGTGCCACCGCCATGAACACGGCCCGGCGCATATACGAGCGGTAGTTCAGGTACGCGAACAGCGAGCCCACCATGAACGACGCCATCACGTAGCGCACGCCGCTGCATTCGTCGATCACCGACCACTGGCCCGACGGGATCACGAAGTGCTGCCCTTCGCGGAACACCGGCACGCCGCTGCGCTGCAGCGCGAACACGGTGAAGTCGGCCGTCCACTCCATCATCGTCGGCACCAGGAATTCGCCGAAGGGCACCGCGAAGAACAGGAACAGCAGCGGGAACAGGATCGCGCTCGCCACCTCCAGCCCCAGCACCGCCGGCACCGCCAGCACCAGCAGCGCGACGAAGGCGAACTGCGTGGCCGCGTTCACCGCCACCAGGTCGGCCAGCAGCCAGGCGGCCGCCACCGCCAGCATCGCCGCCATCACCGCCGGGCTCGGCCGGGGCGTGAGCCGCGCCAGCGCCGCACGCCGGCGCCACACGAGCCACAGCGTGATCGGCAGCACCAGGAAGCAGTGCGCGAAGGTCTCCGAGCGGTACCAGATGCCGACCATCGTGACCGCGGTGTCGCGGTACAGCAGGGCGACCGCGGCGAGCAGCGCCGCCAGCGCGGGCAGCGCCGTCTTCCACGGCGAGGCGATGCGAAGGTCGGCGGCGACGGCACTCATGCGGGTTCGGGTCGTTCGGGAAGACGCGGGGCAGGCGGATCTGGCGGATCAGGCGGCCAGCGCCGTCGCGGCGACGGGCGGGTGCTGCGCGGGCGGCGTCAGCGCGGCCAGGCGGCGGTCGAGCGCGGCCAGGTGCGCGCCCCAGCTGTATTCGCGCAGCACGCAGTCGCGCGCGGCGGCGCCGATGGCGGCGGCGCGCGGCGCGTCGGCCAGCAGCGCCGCCACCTGGTCGGCGAAGCCGGCTTCGTCGTGCGCGGTCAGCAATTCGCGGCCGGGCGCGGCGCGCAAGGCGTCGGCGCAGGCGGAAGCGGCCACCACCGGGCGCGCCATCGCCATTGCTTCGAGCACCTTGTTCTGGATGCCGCGCGCCAGCCGCAGCGGCGCCACCACCACGGCCGCATGCTGCAGCCACGGGCGCACGTCGGGCACGGTGCCGGTGACGTTGACCGCCGGCCCGGCCAGCGCGCGCACCGCCGGCGCCGGGTTGCGGCCGACGATGTGGAAGCGCAGCGCCGGATGGCGCTCGCGCAGCCGCGGCAGGATGTCGGCGGCGAACCAGCCGACCGCATCGACGTTGGGCCAGTAGTCCATCGCGCCGGTGAACGCGACCGCGATCTCGCCCGGCGCGTAGGGCGAAGGGCGGCCCGGGTCGGGCGCGAAGCGGGCGGCATCGACGCCGTTGTCCATGCCTTCGACGCGGCCGGCGCATTCGGGCGCCAGCCGGCGAAAGAGCTGCGCCTCCTTCTCGGTGGCGAAGAACGACCAGTCGGCGCGTGCCGCGGCGGCGCGCTCGTAGGCGAGCAGCCGCTCGCCTTCGCGCCGGTACAGCCACGACAGCGGCCAGCGGTGCCGGCCGGCGTATTCGCTCCACTTGGCCGAATCGACATCGACGAAATCGACGATCAACGGCAGGCCCAGGCCTTCGGCATAGGGCACCACCGACGACGAGAAGGCGACGACGGCGTCGATGCGCTCGCGCTGCACGACGCCGCGCACCCAGCGCGCGAGGCCGGCGTCGCGGTAGTAGCGCAGCGTCAGCGCCTCGCCGGTGGCCAGGCCCGCGATGCTGGCCGCGCGCGCGCGCAGCGGCGCGAGACGCACCGCGTGCAGCCCGGCGCACAGCGTGCGCACCGTCTCGACATGCGCGAGATCGGCCGGGTCGTCGACGAAGGTGCCGACGAACACGCGGTGCCGCGCCGCCAGGTGCTGCAGCAGGTGGTACGAGCGCACCTTGTCGCCCTTGTCGGGCGGGTACGGCAGCCGGTGCACCAGGTACAACAAGGTGGCCATGTCAGCCCAGGTTGCGCACCACGTAGGGGCCGAGCCAGTTGGCCACGCCGATCGGCAGGCGGCGCCAAGTCTCGATCATCAGCTTGAACTTGGCGTTGGCCGGGTTGTTCTGCGGCACCGCGTCGCGCTTGTACAGCCGGTATTCGTAGTGCAGCGGCGTGGGCTCGAAGCCCCAGTTCTTCTTGAAGGCGAAGGGGCCGGTGCCCTGCTTGCTGCGCCCGTAGTCGAAGGTCGCGAGGCCGCGCGCGCAGGCCCGGCGCATCAGCTCCCAGTACTTGAAGTCGTTGGCGGCGAGCTCGCGCGCGGCGAGGTCGTCGCCGGCGTAGTACGGCAGCGCCTCGTCGCGGAAGTAGAAGCTCAGCACGCTCGACAACGGCCGCCCGGCCGGGTCGGCCACGGTCAGGATGTCGCAGTCGGCGCCGAATTCGCGCTGCAGCGCCTCGAAGTAACGCCGCGGCAGCGCCGGCGTGCCGTGGCGGTGCACGTTGTCGGCGTACAGCGCGAAGAAGCGGCCGGCGTCGGCGTCGATCTGCGCGACGAGCCCGTTCTTGATGCCCTTGCGCACCATCGCGCGCTGCTTGCGCGGGATCGCGAGCAGGTTCGCTTCTTCGTCCGGCAGGATCGGCTTGCGGAAGGTGACGTACAGGTCCTGCCGCGGCCAGTCGGGGTGGCGCGGGCTCAGGTGGCGAAGCTCCAGGTGCGCGACCTTCAGGCGCCGCGCGAGTTCGTCGGCATGGGCCTCGAGCGCCGCCGCCGCGGGCTCGTTGAACGCGGCCACCCCTGCATACGCGGCAAAGGGCAGGCTCGCCAGCGACTTGCCGAACAGCAGGCTGTCCACGTGCGCCAGCGGCAGCACGCCTTCGATGCGCCCGCCCTGCTCGGCGTACAGGTAGTGGGTGTCGTGCCGGAACACGCCGCGCAGGATCGATTGCCAGCCGCTGCGGTGGAAGAAGGTGGCCGTCGGGCAGGCGAGCACGAACTCATCCCAGCGCGCGCGGCCGGCCGCGTCTTGCGGATCGAGGCGGTGCACCTGCATCGTCATGCCCCCGCCAGGAAGACCCGGTCCATCCGGCCCCACTCGAAATCGCGCAGCAGGCTGCGCAGCCGCCCTTCGGTGCGCTCGAGGTTCAGGTAGTGCCGGAAGCGCGTCTTGGCGTCGATGCCGTCGATGCGCGGCTGGCCCGGGTCGATCTCCCACGGGTGGAAGTAGAAGACCGCCGGCTGCCGGTCGACCGTGTTGACCCGGCGCAGCATCCAGCGCGACACCGCATAGGGCAGCAGCCGAAAGTAGCCGCCGCCGCTGGACGGCAGGTTGCGGTCGAGCATGCGCAGCGTGGTGATCGGGATCTCGATCAGGCCGTCGGCCACCGGGTGCGCGAAGCGCGGTGCGTCGGGCATGCCGTAGTGGTCGTGCCGGATCGGGTAGATGCTCGAGCTGTAGCGGTGGCCGCTGGCCGCGAGCGCATCGAAGGCCCACCAGTTGCCCGGGCCGATCGAGAAGCTCGGCGCGCGGTAGCCGGCGACTGCCGTGCCGCTGAGGTCTTCGAGCACGCCCTTGGCGCGGCGCACGTCGGCGTCGAAGTCCGGCGGCGCCAGGTCGCTCGCGCGTTCGTGGCCGTAGCCGTGGCTGGCGACCTCGTGCCCCTGCGCGGCGATGCGCCGCACCAGCTGCGGGTAGCGCTCGGCCACCCAGCCGAGCACGAAGAAGGTGGCGGTGGCGCCGTGTTCGTCGAGCAGCGCCAGGATGCGATCGACATTGCGCTCGACCCGGCACTCGCGCGCGTCCCAGCCGGCGCGGTCGATGTAGGGCGCGAAGGCCGAGACCTGGAAATAGTCCTCGACGTCGATCGTCAGCGCGTTGGTGATCGCAGCCGGCGGCATCGATGGCTCCCGCGCGGGCGTCACTTCGCCTCTTCGGCCGGGGCCTTGGTGGCCGCGTGCAGCAGCTTCTTCAGCATGCCCAGCGTCTGCACGTTGGCGCGCTCGAGCCGCAGGATGCTGCGCTCCAGGCGCTGCAGCTGGTCGATCGCGTGGGCCGAGCCGAGCGCCTCGATCTGCAGGCAGATGCCCTGCGCCAGAGCCGGGTCGAGCCGCAGCTTGTCCAGGTCCAGCGGCCCGATCGCGGCCGCGTCCAGCGCCAGCGCCTCGTCGGGTGCGCCGCCGCTGCGGTTGGCCAGCGCCGTCTTCGACTTGGCCGGCACTTCGGATTCGCTCGCGAACTCGCGCATCACCTCCTCGACGTCGGCTGCCGTCAGGTGGCTGCGCTCGCTCAGGAAGCCCAGCAGCAGCAGGCGGTCGCAGATCGCGTTGATCTGCCGCGGGATGCCCTGGCTGGCTGCGTAGACGGCGGCAAACACCTGCGGCTCGAAGCTCGGCTTGTCGGTGGCGCCGGCCCGCTTGAGCCGGTGCTCGATGTAGCCGCGCGTCTCGTCCACGTCGAGCGGGCCGATGTGGCAGGTGGCCGCCACGCGCTGGCGGAACTGCTCCATCTCGGGCCGCTGCAGGATCGCGCGGAACTCGGGCTGGCCCACCAGGAAGGTCTGCAGCAGCGCCTGGTTGCCGTACTGGAAGTTGGACAGCATGCGCAGCTCTTCCACGGCGCGCATCGTCAGGTTCTGCGCCTCGTCGACGATCAGCAGGCAGCGCTTGCCCTGGCTGGTCTGGCTGAGCAGGAAAGCCTCGAGCGTGACCAGCAGCTCCGACTTGGGCACGTCCTTGACCTTGAAGCCGAAGGCCGAGCCCACCATGCGCAGCGTGTCCTCGGCGTCGAGCTGGGTCGTGACCAGGTGGCCGATGACGACGTCGCTGCCGTGCAGGCCCTCGATCAGCGCGCGCAGCGTCATCGTCTTGCCGGCGCCGATCTCGCCGGTGATCACGACGAAGCCCTCGTGCCGCGACACGCCGTACTCGAGGTAGGCCTTGGCGCGGCTGTGCTGCTTGCTCCCGAAATAGAAGCTGGGGTCGGGGTTGAGCTGGAACGGCTTGCTGCTCAGCCCGTAGAAGGCTTCGTACATGGGTCAGAACTGGATGTTGAAGGTGGCGGTGATCGAGAACATGTCGTAGCCCCCCGATCCGCGCTGGACGCTGTAGCTGCCCATCAAAGCCGCGGACGCGCGCTCGGCGACCTGGCTGCTCCACATCAGGTTGGCGGTGCGGAAGGTGGAGTCGGCCGCCCCGGAAGTCTGCTGCTGGCTCAACGTGGCCGTGAGGTTGCTGCGCGGCGTGAGCCGGTGCGACCATGTGCCGCTGAACCCGAGCCAAGTGATCGGCTGGCCGTTGGCGAAGTCGTTGCCGGGGTTCGACAGCGGGCCGAGGCGGGTGCTGCGCGTCTGGTTCACGCTGAGCATCGCGGTGTCGCGCTTGCCCAGCCAGGCGACCGACGCCTGGTTCGACAACTGCTCGGTCACCTGGTTGGGCAGGTACGACGGCGCGATCGTGGCGTTCGGGTCGATGCCGTTGGCGCGCAGGAAATTGTTGACCAGCTGCGCACGCAACACCGGATCGGGCTGGATCGACGCAAAGGCGGCGAACAGCAGCTGGTAGGCGGTGGTGTTCGCCGGCACCGAGCCGCCATAGAAGCCGCCGCCGCCGAAACCGCCGCCCTGCCCGGTGGACAGGCCCTGCGTGCTGCTGATCGACCACACGCTGCGCGGCGCGCGGTAGTTGAAGGCGTACAGGTGCGACGAGCCGAAGACGCGCGTGTCGTACTGCACCGTGAAGTCGGTACGCGGGCTCGGCGCCCAGCGGATGCCGCCGCCGTAGCCGTAGTGGGTTTCGTTGTTCAGGCTGGTGATGTTGCTGGTTTCCTGGTTGGCCCGCGCCGTGAGCACGACGTCCGGGATGCCGGAGTAGTGCAGCGCCACCCAGTTCAGCTGGTCGAATTCGTTGCGGCCCTGCGAGAACCGGACCTCGCGGTAGCTGAAGTTCAGGCCCCATCCGAGGTTGGACCAGCGCGTCGAACCATTGAACGATGCGATCGCGCCGAAAGTGCTCGAGTCGGATGCCAGCGAGGTGCCGCTGCTGGAGTAGCTGTAGAACGCGCGCGCGCTGTAGTCGACCTGGCCGGCGATCTGGCCGTTCAGGCGCGGCGCGACACTGACCGTCGACACCTGCGTGCTGTTGGCGTTGTTGAAGATCGGCGACGGCGACTGCGTGCCGAAGGGCGAGATCATCTGCCGCGAGATGCTGGCCGTCGCGTCGACATACATCCGGCTGCGGATCAGTTCCGCCGTGCCCTGCGCCGACAGCGAGTTGTTGAAGGTCGTGCGCTGGTCGCCGCCGCTGTAGACCGACGCGCTCAACGCGTAGGACAGGCTGCCGCGCAGCCAGCCGCGCTGGCCGAAGGCCTGGATATAGGGCGTCGCGGTGAGGATCAGCGACGACTGGCTGTCGTTGGACGACAGCGAGACGTTGTTGGTCGCGGTCAGCGACGCACCCAGGCCGGTGGTGATGTAGAAGGGCGGCGTACCGCCGCTGCCGCCACCGCCACCGCCCTCGCCGAAGCCGCCGAGGCCACCCGCCCCGGCTGCGCCTTCCGCGGCGCCCACGCCCAGCGCGCTGCCGAACTGGGCGTGCGCCGGCACGCCGCCGGCCGCCAGCACCAGCAGCGCAGCCCACGGGAGTCCGCCCGCAGCCCGAACCCGCCAGGCCGTCACGCTGCGGCGCCTGTGACGCGGTTCGTCTGGCGCGTGTCAGGCCGCATGGCTTTCATGGCCGTACCCATAGCCGTAGCCGTAGCCATAGCCGTAGCTGCCGTGCCGATCGGGGCGCACCCGGTTCAGCAGCATCATCTTCACCGGGCACGCTTCCACCGTCGACAGCGCGTGCTGCACGTCGGCCTGCAGCGTCCTGTCGGCCTGCACGACGAGGATGATCTGCCCCATCTGCGCGGCCAGCACCCGGGCTTCGGTCGTCAGGTTCAGCGGCGGCGAATCGAAGATCACGATCCGGTCGGGGTAGCGCTTCGAGATGTCGTCGAGCAGCAGGCGCATCGCCTCGCTGGCCAGCAGCTCGGTGGCGCGCGGGTGCGGCGTGCCGCTGGGCAGGACGGTCAGCTTGTCGACATTGGTGCGCAACAGCACTTCGGCCATGTCGGCCTTGCCCTCGAGCAGGTCGAGCAGCCCGGCGCTGTCGGGCAGGCCGAGCATGCGCAGCACCGACGGCCGGGCGACGTCGGCATCGACCAGCATCACGGTGTGGTCGAGCTCGGCCGCGATGCTCATCGCCAGGTTCAGCGCGGTGAAGCTCTTGCCTTCGCCCGCCAGCGCGCTGGTCACCATGATCAGGTTGCCGTGCTGCAGCGCGGCCGCGCCGCGGCTCATCGCGTTGCTGATCAGCGGCCGTTTGATCACCCGGTACTCGTCGGCAATGCGCGAGCGCGGCGCGGTGGGCGTGACGATGCCGTTGGCTTCGAGCAGGCCCATGTCGATGTCGACACGCCGCGACGACGGTGCGGGCACCGCCGGCTCGGCAAGCGCCGGCACGGCGTCGCCCGGATGACCGGCCAGCACGGCGGCGGCGTCGCCCGCGCCCGCCGGCACGTCGATGCCGGCATTGCGCAACTGCTCGAGGCGCTTGGCGGCTTGTTCGATCAGGCTGCTCATGTCAGGCCACCTTCCGGGCTGCGAGGATCGTCATGATCAGGAAGGCCAGGATGAAGGTGCCCACCAGCCCGCCGGATCCCACCATGAAGCGGACCATGCTCATCCGCTCGCGCCGCACCTCGATGGCCGAACTCACCATCGACACCACGCCCAGCAGCGGCACGGTGACCTTGTTGCGCAGATCGGCGGCGCTGTGGAACACCGGCCGCAGCTGGCTGGCGAGGAACGCGGTGGCGATGCCGGCCGCCAGCGAGATCGCACAGGCCAGCGCCAGCAGCGCGAAGCGGTTGGGCGCCACCGGCTCCGGCGACACACGCGGCGGGTCGATCAGGCGGAAATCCACGACGCCGGCCGCGGTTTCGAGCTCGCCCGACATCGACGCCCGCTCCCGGCGGGCGACCAGGTCCTCGTAGTTGCGCTTGTGGATCGCGTGATCGCGCGTCAGCCGCGCTTCCTCCGCTTCCAACTGGGGGGCGGTCTTCAGCATCTCGACCGCGTTCTTGTAGCGGCCGGCGTATTCGTCCACCCGCGCCTTGAGCGACGCCACCTGCAGGTCATAGGTGGCGAGCATCTTGCCCATCTCCTGCTGGGCCATCGCGCCGAGCGCGCCGACCGCCGCCGACGAGTCGGCGGCCGACGCAGCACTCGCCGCCGCAGCCGCCGCGGCCGCGGCCGCGGCACGCTGGTCGTCGAGTTCCTTGCGCTTTTGCGCCTCCAGATCCTTGATCAGGCGGCGCGCACCCACCACGTCGGGGTGCTGATCGGTGTAGCGCTGCAGCAATGCGTCGAGATTGCGGTTCTGCGCGGCGATGCGCGCGTCGATCTCGGCAGTGTTCGCACCCAGATCGGGCGCATCGGGCATCGACAGCAGGCTGGGCGCAGCCATCGACGAAGCAGATTTCAACTGCTGCTTGGCCGCCTCGCGCGCCTGCTCGGCCTCGCGCAACGCGAGCCGCGCCTCTCGCAACTGCTGGCTCAACTCGCCGATCTTCGCCGCCGAATCCTTGCCTTCGACGTTGTTCATCTCGATGTTGCGGATCCGGAATTCCTTCAGCCGTGTTTCCGCCTCGTCGAGCTTGACCTCGTAGGCCTTGATCTGCTCATCGATGAAGGCCTTTGCAGTCTGTGTGTCCTTGCGCGAGCCGCCCAGGCTCGACTCCACGAACATCGACACGAGCGCCTGCACCACCCGCTGCGCCTGGTCCGGCCTGGCAGCCCGATACGACAGCGTGTACAGGTTGTCGCGCCCGGTGCTCTTGATCTGCACCGAGTCCATCAGACCCGTGATGACGGCGTCCTGCTCGGCCTTCGACTTGGCGCCCAGGTCGAGGTCGGCCATGCGGACCAGCTTCTCCATATTGGGCCGGCTGATCAGCGTGCGGCTCAGCATGCCGACCTGCTGCTCGACGTTGGGCGGGATCGCCAGCCCATACATCAGCGGCTTCAGGATCGACTGCGTATCGACGTAGATGCGCGCCGAGGCCTCGTACTTGTCGGGCACGCTGAAGGCGATGATGCCGCCCACGATGGCGACGACCCACGCGACGGCCAGTGCGAGCCACCGGTGGCGCCACATGCCCTTGGCGGTGGTGACGATCTGCGTCAGAAGTTGTTCCATGACCGTGCCTCGTGATCCGGATATGCGCCGAGGGCGTTCAGAAGAAGCTCTGCGGAATGATCAGGATGTCGCCGGGCCGCATCTCGACATTGGCCGTCATGTCGCCGCGCTGGACCAGGTCGCGCAGGCGCACCGCGAACTGGGTGCCGCCCATGCCGTCCTTGCCGCCTTCGGAGGTGCGCAGGATCGTGGCGCCGTTGCCGTCGGCGAAGTCGGTCAGGCCGCCGACCGCGATCATCACGTCGAGCACCGTCATGTACTGCCGGAACGACAGCGCCTGCGGCTTGGCGGCCTCGCCCACCACCCGGATCTGCTGGTCGTACGGGCCGACGAAGCTGGTCACGATCACCGTGACCACCGGGTCGCGCACGTATTTCTCGAGCTGCTTCTCGATCTCGCGCGCGATCTGCACCGGCGTCTTGCCCTGCGCGACCAGTTCGTCCACCAGCGGGGTGGAGAACTTGCCGTCGGGCCGGATCGGCACCGACATCGAGATCTCGGGGTTGCGCCAGACGATGATGTTGATGTTGTCGCCGGGGCCGACGATGTAGGTGTAGTCGGCGGTCGACGCCGACACCGGTGCCGGCGGATACTTGTTCTGCGCGCACCCGAACAGCAGGCCGACGGCAAGCGCCGCGAACAGCCAGCGCAGCGCGCTGCGCACCAATACAGACGGATTCTTCATCGATGACTCCCTGCGTCGCCCGCTCGTGGGCGCGGCTGACGGTGTTCGAGCAGTCGTTCGGGCACGGATCGCCACGATCCAGGCGCCTGCCCGACGCTCGGTTAATGATGACACAGCCGCGTTACGCGCCGCGGTGCCGGCAGCCGGTGCGCGCGGCATCAGCGCAATAGTGCACGCCGCCGGTTCAGAAGTAGACGCGCAGCACCCCCTGGAGCGCCTGCCGCTGCGGCACGCCGTAGTACACCGTGCCGGGCGAGCCGCCGAAGCCCTGCCACTGCAGCGCCAGGTCGAATCTGGGCCAGGCGTAGCGCGCCTCGAGCCAGCCGGCCCAGCTGCTGGTCTGCATGTCCTGCCGCCAGAAGCCCGAGAGGGTCAGCCGGGGCACGATCACGTCGGGCCAGTGCGCGTACAGGAACCACTGGCTGCGCGTGGGCAGGTCCTGCAGCGCCTGGCTGGTGGCGAGCACCTGCTGCTGCACGCCAGGCGACAGCGCCGACCAGTCGTTGCCGAAGGGTGCGGCGCTGTTGTATTCGGCTTCGGCCGTCAGGCTGAGCTTGAAGGGCGTGGTGTACGTCAACCCCACGGCGGCGCGCTGCTGCCAGCTCTGCGCCACGTCCAGCGCCAGCGCCTGCGCCACCAGCGGCAGCCCGCGGCCCACCGCGCCTTCGGCGAACACCACCACCGCGTCGCCCAGCAGCCCCGACAGGTTCAGCCCCGCCTGCGGCCCGATGTCGGCGCCGCCGTACACGAGCAGTTGCGGCGTGAAGCTGTCGCTGAACTTGTAACTGCCGGCAACGAGGTAGCGGTTCTCGGGGTTGGTGGCGCCGGCGTTCAGCGCGAAGGTCGCTTCATCCGGCGTGCGCGCCAGCCGCGGCGAGAAGGCCGCGCTCAGCGACGCGCGGTCCCACAGCTTCTGCCCCTGGATCACCACCGTGCCCTGGCGGTTCTCGCGCAGCACCACCGGGTCGGGCGTGACCACCATGCGCAACGCGTCGGCGCGGAACCAATCGGTCGGGTTGTAGCCCATCGCCACGCCGTTGCGGATGTTGACGCGGCCCAGGTCCAGCGCGGTGTGGGCGTCGGCCTGCCAGCTGACGAACAGCTCGCGCAGCGTGTTGACGTTGTCGCCGGGCGGCACGCCGTCGCTGTTGACGCCGTCGAGCCGGTCGGAGAACACGAAGCGCAGCTGCGGCAGCAACTGGTCGTCGAAGCGGAAATCGACCGAGCCGCGGTACAGCGTGAAGTTGCCGTCGCCGCGCAGGCGGCCGCCGCCGGCCGCGCCCTCGACGAACAGCCGCCAGCTGCGCGCTGCCGCCGCCGTGGGGGCCGCCTCGGGCGCCTTGTCGGCCAGATCGAGCGCGTCCAGGTCGCTCGCGGGCTCGGCCGGCGGATCGGCCGCGGCTGCGGGGCCCGCCCACAGGATCGGCAGCAGCGCGAGAAGGGGCCAGG
>JAFEFZ010000201.1 GCA_018240325.1 Pseudomonadota bacterium | reverse complement strand
GGCGAGATCGTCATGCGCATCGTGTCACGCTGGCGCAAGACCGGCTACCTGTCCGACGCCGACCAGAAACGCCTGCAGTGCGCGCTGCAGATCATGCGCATGGCGTGCAACAGCACCTTCCTGGTCGACCACGAAACCGACCACGGCCACAAGGTCGACGAGCTGATGACGGTGCTCGACGAACTGTTCGAGGATCCGACGGCAAAGGCCGTGGTCTTCAGCCAGTGGCTGGGCACGCACGAGTTGGTCAAGCGCCGCCTGGGCCGCGGCAAGGGCCAGCGCGACTGGGGCCACGTGCTGTTCAACGGCAGCGTGCCCGGCGAACAGCGCGGCGCACTGGTCGAGCGTTTCCACAGCGACCCGGCGTGCCGGCTGTTCCTGGCCACCGATGCCGGCGGCGTCGGCCTGAACCTGCAGCATGCGGCGGCGGTGGTGGTCAACATGGACCTGCCGTGGAACCCGGCCGTGCTCGAGCAGCGCATCGGCCGCGTGCACCGCATGGGCCAGCAGCGCGGCGTGCAGGTGATCAACTTCGTCGGCCAAGGCAGCATCGAGGAAGGCATGCTGTCGGTGCTGGCCTTCAAGACCTCGCTGTTTGCCGGCGTGCTCGACGGCGGCGCGAGCGAGGTCTTCCTGCAGGGCACGAAGCTGTCGAAGTTCATGGACAGCGTCGAGCAGGTGGCCGGCGCGATGGGCGAGGCCGAGGCGGATGCCGAGGTCGAGCGGCCCGTGCCGGCCGGCGCTGCCGGGGCCGCCGCGCACCGGCCGCCAGCACCGCAGCCCGAAGCGGCGGCGGCCGCCGCACCGCTGGAATCCGATCGGGCCGAAGCCGAAGCCGAAGCCGAAGCCGAAGCCGAAGCCGAAGCCGAGGGTTCGGGCGCAGCCGCGGCCGAGGCTGCGATCGAAGCCGCAGCCGCAATGTCGAGCAAGCCCGAGCCTGCCCCCGCCGCCGACCCCTGGGCAGCGGTCTTGCAGGCCGGCGCCGCGCTGCTGCAGGGCATCGCGGCAGGCCGCGCGAACGGCGCCGCGCCGGTCACGATCGAGCGCGACCCGGCCACCGGCCAGTCGAGCCTGCGCCTGCCGCTGCCCGACCCGGCGGTGCTGAAGCAATTGGCACAGGCCTTCGAGCCCTGGCTGAGATAGGCGCTCGCCGGCGCGGCGGTCGAGCACCTGACGCGCGAAGTCGCCGACCCGCGCAGCGCGAAGGCACTGGCCGCGGCAAGGCCGCAGCGAGGTCTCGTTCCGGTTCCTGTGGGACGCGCTCGGCATCGCGCGCTGAAGCGATGCAGGCGCGGCTGCGCGCCCAGCCCGCGCAACCGGTCGATCCACCCGCCGGCCGCCGGCGGCGCGCGATCTCGAGTTCGATGTCCGACGGCGCGGCCAGCCGCGGGCCGCAGGTGGCGCGGCGCGGCACGACCAACATGACGCAATAGACGAAATTGCCGTACTTGACGAACTTGACGACATTCGGATCGGGAACGACAATTCGGCGTCGATGCGAACGTTCCTGGAGATCCGGATGCCACAAGCCAGCCGCTTGATCCACCCGCCGGCGCGGGCCGCAACGGCAGTTGCGCCGGCCACCCTCGCCGCCGTGCAGCCCGACACGCTGCTCGCCGCCAGCCTGGCCTGGCGGCAGGCCCGGCTCGCTCAGGCCGACATGGTCAGCACCGACGACGCGGCCACGCTCGCCGGAACGAATCGCGAGACGATCAACCGCTGGATCGGCACCGGCCGCTGCATCGGCCTGGATCGCACCGTGCGCGGCTGGCGCTTGCCGCGCTGGCAGTTCGAGCCGGCGATCCACAAGCACTTGCCGGCCATCGCCCGCGCCCTCGGTACCGCCGAGGGCTGGGCGCTGCTGCTGTTCATCGAAACGCCGCACGAGGCGCTCGAAGGGCGCACGCCGCGCACGGCGCTCGAGCAGGGCGAGGCCGAGCGGGTCATCGACCTGGCCGCCGCCGAGGGCACCGGCGAACGATGAAGCTCCTGCCGCCCGGAACGGCGACGCTGCGCGCCGGCACCGAGCTGTACCGCGTGCAAAGGCCCGCGGCGCCCACGGCCGGCGCAAACTACCGCGTCGGCAGCGTCAACCTGCCGGCCACCCCGGGCCGGCGCGGGCGCTTCGACCTGGCGGCGATCCATGTGGCGGCTTTCGCACTCGACCCCGAAACGGCGGTGTACGAGACCTTCACCCGATCGGGTGCGCGCGCCGTGTCGTTGTCGCTGCTGGGTGCGCGCGAGCTGTTGAGCCTGCACACCACGGTCGCCATCCGCGTCTACGACGCGCGGCCGCATGCCCACCGCTGGCCCTTCGTCACCGCGGCCCGCTATGCCGCGACCCAGGACGAAGCCGACGAAGCCGATCGCGTGCACCACCTGTTCGGCGTGCTCTACGCCTCGGCGCAGCGCCAGGGCGCGCAATGCGTGGCGTTGTTCGACAAGCCGCTGG
>JAFEFZ010000200.1 GCA_018240325.1 Pseudomonadota bacterium | reverse complement strand
CGCCTGCACCGCGGCCAGGTCGGGCAGCGCGATCCCCGACGCGCGGCTGGCCGGCGCCAGCGCCGCGCCCAGCAGCGCGTGCACCTGGTGCGCGTCGAAGAAGGTGCTCTGCCAGCCGGCGCGGTAGTCGAGCACCAGGCCGCGCAGGTACAGCCCGGCGATCAGCCCCAGCGCCAGCGCCGCAGCCGCCAGGTGCAGTGCCGCCGCGCCTTGGAATGCGGCGCGCGGCGCGCGCAAGGCCGCGAGCTCGGCCGCGAAGCGGGCGGGCACCGCCGCGGCGTCGCCGGCACGCGCCAGGCGCGGCAGCGTCAGCGCCGCCCAGGCGCGCGGCAGCCGGCGCGGCCGGCCGCCCGGGAGCAGGGCATGGACGGCGATCACCGCGTAGACCGCCAGGTTCCACAGGAGCACGCCCCACACCGGCGGGGCGAGCAGGTCGATGCGCTGTGCCGAGCCGACATGGTCGATCGCCACGCCGGCGGCGAAGGCCGCGAGCGCCAGTGCAGCGATCGCCACCGCGCCGCCCAGGCCGCCGGCGCGCGGTCGCGCCCAGCCCAGCCAGCGCGCGAGTGCCGGCTCGCGCGGGCCGAGCCGCTGCCAGGCGGCACGGGCGCGGGCCAGCAGGAACTCGCCCGCGGGCGCGCCGGCGCCGGCCTCGTCGCGGGCGACCCGGCTGGCCCAGCGCCCGTCGTCGGCGCTCCATGCCGGGTGCGGCACGGTCTCGACCGCGCGCAGCAGCAGAACTTGCGCGGCGTCGGACTGCTTCAATCGGATCTGCCGCCGGTGCTGCGGCGCGCTGCGGGTGCGGGCGGCGGCTTCACGGCCCCTCGCCCAGCCGCGACGCCGCGTAGACCGCCGCCTTGACGCGCGAGCTGAGGTTGAGCTTGCGCAGGATGTGCTGCACGTGGATCTTGACCGTGGTCTCGGCGATGTCGAGCGCGCGGCCGATCTCCTTGTTGCTGGCGCCGCGCGCGATCTGCGCGAGGATCTCGCGCTCGCGCGGCGACAGCGTGTCGATCGGGTCGGCGCCGCCGTCGCCCGCCGATTCGTCGGCCTGCACGCCGCCGGCCGGCAGCGCCTGGAACGCGGCGACGAGCTTGTCGGTCATCTGCGGGCTGACCGGCGACTCGCCGCGCATCACGCGCACGATCGACGCGACCAGCGCGTCGCTGTCCTCCGTCTTGAGCAGGTAGCCGCGCGCACCGCCGCGCAGCGCCGCGGCCAGGTCCTGCTCGTCCTCGCTGACGGTGAGCATCAGCACGCGCGCCTCCCGCGCCGCCTCGCGCAGCCCCGGCAACGCGTCGACGCCGCGCACGCCCGGCAGGTGGTTGTCGAGCAGGATCACGTCGGGCTGCAGCTCGGCGGCGCGGCGCTGCGCCTCGCCGGCATCGGCGGCCTCGCCGACCACGCGCAGCTGCGGCTGCGTGCCCAGCAGCGCGATCAACCCGCGGCGCAGCAGCGGGTGGTCGTCGACCACCAGCACGCGGATCGGATCGTTCACCGCAGCCGCCTTCGGGCGGCCGGCGCGGCGGCGCGGCGAAGCGGCCTCATGCCGCCAACCGCTGCGGCTCGGGCAGCGACACGCGCACGCGCGTACCCGCACCGGGTGCCGAGTGCAGCTCGACCGCGGCGCCGATGCGCGCCGCACGCTCGCGCATGATGCGCAGCCCCACCTGCGTCTCGCCGCCGTGCGCCGCGGCAGGCGCGAAGCCGCTGCCGTCGTCGCGCACCTCGACGCTCCAGCCGGGCGACTTGCGCACCTCGACCCACACCTCGCGCGCGCGCGCGTGCTTGCGCACGTTGGACAGCGCCTCCTGCACCACGTGCAGCACCTGCACCTGCACGTCGGGCGGCAGCGGCAGCCCGTGGCCCACGACGCGCAGGTGCGTGAGCAGCCCGGTCTGGTGCTCGAACTTGCGCAGCGTGGCCTGCAGCGCCGGCTCCAGGTCTTCGGCGTTGGTGCGCGTGCGGAAGTGCAGCAGCAGCTCGCGCACGTCGGACAGGCTCTCGCGCACGCCGGCGTCGAGTTCGCCGACGACCGCCTCGACGCCGTCGGTGTCGGCGCGCGCGATCGCGTCGCGCAGCATCGCGACCTGCATCTTCAGGAACGCGAGGCTCTGCGCGATCGAGTCGTGCAGCTCGCGCGCGAGCAGCCCGCGCTCCTCGGCGACCGCGGCCTCGCGCTCGAGCGCGCCTGCGCGCCGCGCCTCGATCGCGCCGGCCAGGTGGCTCGCCAGCGCCTCGAGCAGTGCGCGGTCGTCGTCGGCCAGCGTCGCGACCGCACGGTAGAACAGGCCGAGCTCGCCGATCAGCCGCTCCTGCAGCCGCACCGGCACCGCGACCACGGTCTGGTAGCCGGCGCGGTGGCAGTGGCCGAAGGCGTCGCTGCCGCCGCCCGGATGGATCGGGATCACGCGCGTCGCCGCCTGCGCGCGCGGCTGGCCGCACAGGCATTCGCCGGTGGTCACGCAGCGCTCCTCGTCGCGCATCTGCTGCGGCAGGCAGTCGGAGGCGAGCAGCACGTAGCGCCGGTTGGCCTCGTCGGACCAGCGCACCACCGCGGCATCGGCGCGCGCCACCCGGCGCACCTGGCGCGCGAAACCCTGCGCCAGCTCCTCGAGCGTGCCCGCGCGCGACACGAAGGCCGCCGCCTCGTACAGCGCGGCCAGCCGCACGTGCTCGGCCTCGAGCCGCAGCGTCTTGTCCTGCACGCGCGCCTCCAGCGTCTGGTACAGCCCCTGCAGGGTCTGCGCCATGCGGTTGAAGCCGGCCGACATGGCGCCGAACTCATCGCGCGACGCCACGTCGACCCGCGCCGACAGGTCGCCGGCCTCGACCCGCGCCAACCCCTGGCGCAACTGCGCCAGCGGGAAGAACACGAACAGGTACGACGCATACAGCAGCGCAACAGCGCTGCCCAGCGCCAGCGCCGCCATCCCGAACTGGAACGCGTGCAGCAGCGCCGTCCAGCGCGCGAGCTGGGTCTCGATCGCCGACACGAAGGTGTCGATGTGCGCGACGAAGGCCTCGGCCCGCTGCGCGGCCGCCGCCGCGGCGGGCGGCACCGCGGCGCCCCAGGCCGTGCGCAGCCCGGTCCACTCGGCAGCCACCGCGGCCAGGCTGGCCTGCGATGCGCTGTCGCCAGGCACGAACAGCGGCCGCGCCGGATCACCGGCGCGCAGCAGCGCGACGCTGGCGTCGAATTCGCGCAGATAGCGCTCGACCTGATCCGGCGCCCCCTGCGGCAGCACCTGCGCCAGGCGCCAGGCCTGCATGCGCATGCGGCCGGCCTCGTTGATCGCGGCGGCGCCGCCCTCGAGCTTCCAGGTGACCCACAGCGACAACCCGATCGACGCCAGCGCCAGCACCAGCATCGCGCCGCCGATGGCGCCGAGCTTGGCGGACAGGGTCCAGGGCTTGCGCATCGCGACGGTCTACCCGGAAGCGGCCTTGCCGCCTTGCGCTGGATCAAGGACCGCGCAAGCCGAGACCGCTGGGGCGCCTGCGCCCGCGCGCGGCAAGGGCCGGGCCCAGGCTCCGGCCCCGGGTGCGATCATGAGCGGATGTAGTTCTCGAGGTGCGCGATCGTCTCTTCGTGGTCGGAGATGATGTCGTCCATGATGTCGCGGATCGAGATCATGCCCATCACGGTGCCGTCCTTCTCGATCACCGGCAGGTGGCGGATCTTCTTGTCGCTCATCAGCTTCAGGCACTGGTTGGTGCCGGTGGCCGGGCCGACGTAGAGCACGTCGCGCGTCATGATCTCCGACACCTTGGTCTCCTTGGAACTGCGCCCCTGCAGCGCGATCTTGCGCGTGTAGTCGCGCTCGGAGAACACGCCGACGATTCGGCCGCCGTCCATGACCATCAGCGCACCGACCTCGTAGCGGGCCAGCAGCTGCAGCGTCTCGAACACGGTGTCGTCGGGGCGCGCGTGCCACAGCGTGCCTCCGCGTTGCCTGAGCAGTTCGCCTACGGGTTTCATTGCCGGTTGCCTCCTTCGGTGAAGCGTACACAATTCGCAGCCTGGGCGCCATGCCTGGACGCAAGGAGTCGATCATGCCGAACCCGCCGACGAACGACGCCGACCGGCCCTTCCACGCTGCACGCGCATTGTTGCTCGCGCACCGCGGCGATCTCGCGGCCGCCTGCGCCGCATTCCGCTGGCCGGCGCTGGACCACTTCAACTGGGCGCTCGACTGGTTCGACGACCACGCCGCCGGCAACGACGCCATCGCGCTGTGGGTCGTCGACGACGACGGCGGCGAGCAGCGCGTCAGCTTCGCGCAGATGGCGGCCGCGTCCAACCGCACCGCCAACTGGTTGCGCGCACGCGGCGTGAAGCGCGGCGACCGCATGCTGCTGATGCTCGGCAACGTCGTGCCGCTGTGGGAGATCACGCTGGCGGCGATCAAGCTCGGCGCGGTCGTCAGCCCGGCGACCACGCTGCTGTCGGCCGACGACCTGCGCGACCGCGTGCAGCGCGGCAACATGCGCCACGTGGTCGCCGACGCCGCCGGCGCCGCGCGCTTCGCCGACGTGGAGGGCGACTACACGCGCACGCTGGTCGGCGCAGCGCCGCTGGCCGGCTGGACCGACTACGCCGGCGCTGCCGCCGCACCGGCCGAGTTCAGGCCCGACGGCGTGACCAAGGCGAGCGACCCGCTGCTGCTGTACTTCACCAGCGGCACCACCGCCCGGCCGAAGATGGTGCTGCACAGCCACGCGAGCTATCCGGTCGGGCACCTGACGACGATGTACTGGCTGGGCCTGCGGCCGGGCGACGTGCACCTGAACATCAGCTCGCCGGGCTGGGCCAAGCATGCGTGGAGCAGCTTCTACGGCCCGTGGAACGCCGGCGCGACGGTCTTCGTGCTGAACCAGGCGCGCTTCGACCCGAAGTTCACGTTGGACACGCTGGTGCGCTGCGGCATCACGTCGCTGTGCGCGCCGCCCACCGTGTGGCGGATGCTGATCCTCGAAGATCTGGCGAAGTGGCCGGTCAAGCTGACCGAGGTCATCGGCGCCGGCGAGCCGCTGAACCCCGAGGTCATCGAGCGGGTCCACGGCGCCTGGGGCTTGACGCTGCGCGACGGCTACGGCCAGACCGAGAGCACCTGCATGGTCGGCAACCCGCCGGGCTTGGCGGTGCGCGCCGGCTCGATGGGCCAGCCGATGCCGGGCTACCCGATGGTGCTGCTCGACGCCGACGACCGCGAATGCGACGAAGGCGAACTGGCGGTCAAGCTGCATCCGAAGCCGACCGCGCTGATGTCCGGCTACGCCGAGGATCCGCAGAAGACCGAAGCCGCGCTCGGCGGCGCCTACTACCGCACCAGCGACGTCGCCCGGCGCGACGCCGACGGCTACCTGTGGTACGTGGGCCGCGCCGACGACGTGTTCAAGGCCAGCGACTACCGCATCAGCCCCTTCGAGCTCGAGAGCGCGCTGATCGAGCACCCGGCCGTGGCCGAGGCGGCGGTGGTGCCCAGCCCCGACCCGATCAAGCTGGCGGTACCCAAGGCCTTCGTCGTGCTCAAGCCGGGGCACGAGCCGACGCGCGAGCTGGCGCTGGACATCCTGCGCTTCCTGCGCGGCAACCTGAGCCCGTTCAAGCGGGTGCGCCGGATCGAGTTCGACGAGTTGCCCAAGACCATCTCCGGCAAGATCCGCCGCGTGCAGCTGCGCCAGCTGGAGGACGAACGCCGCGCCCGCGGCGAGCGCGGCGCGCTCGAGTTCTGGGAAGAGGATTTCCCCGAGCTGCGCTGAAGCACGCGGCCGCGCCCGGGCCGCGCCGCAGGGGGGCGGCCCGAGCGCATCGCCGCAGCGCAATGCCGGCGACGCTGCCGCCCGACGCGCGCGCCGACCCGTTCCGATCGCCCACAAGCCGATGGCCGCATCCAACGATTGGTTCTTCTGGGCCGCGCTGTCCGCCGGCTTCGCCGCGCTGACCGCGATCTTCGCGAAGATCGGCGTGCAGGGCGTCGATTCCGACCTGGCCACGCTGATCCGCACCGTCGTGATCGTGTTCGTGCTGGCGGCCTTCGTCGGGCTCACCGGCAAGTGGAGCGACCCGCGCGCGCTGGCGCCGCGGACCTGGCTGTTCCTGTCGCTGTCGGCGCTGGCCACGGGCGCATCGTGGGTGTGCTACTTCCGCGCGCTGCAGCTGGGCGACGCGTCGAAGGTGGCGCCGGTGGACAAGTTCAGCCTGGTGCTGGTGGCGGTGTTCGCCTTCGCGTTCCTGGGCGAGCGCCCGTCGATGCGCGAGTGGCTGGGCATCGGCCTGGTTGCCGCCGGCGTCGTCGTGCTGGCGATCCGGGCCTAGTGCAGTGTTCCACGCTATGCAGCACGTAAAACCGCGCCTTTGCCGCCCTGGCGTCGTTGCAAATCCTCGCGATGCCACTGGGCATCGCTGCGGTTTGCGCCCAGCCAGGACGACAAATCCATCGGCTTTCTTCAGTGCTGCACAGAGTGGAACACTGCACTAGTGCCGGTGTTCCGCGCCGTGCAGCGCACAAGACCGCGCCATCCGGACCGGCGATCGATGGCGGCCTTCGGCACCAGCAGGCTCGAGGCCTTCAGCGACGGCGTGATCGCGATCATCATCACGATCATGGTGCTCGAGTTGAAGGTGCCGCACGACCCGTCGCTGCAGGGCCTGCAGGCGCTGGTGCCGGCGTTCCTGAGCTACGTGCTGAGCTTCGTCTACGTCGGCATCTACTGGAACAACCATCACCACCTGCTGCACGCCGCCACGCGCGTGGACGGCGCGGTGCTGTGGGCCAACCTGCACCTGCTGTTCTGGCTGTCGCTGCTGCCCTTCGCCACCGGCTGGATGGGCGAGAACCATTTCGCCGCGCTGCCTTCGGCGGCGTACGGCACCGTGCTGCTCGCCGCAGCGCTCGCGTACGCAGTCCTGCAGCAGCGCATCATCGCGGCCGAAGGCGAAGGCTCCCGGCTGCGCCGCGTGCTCGGCCGCGACTGGAAGGGCAAGCTGTCGCCGCTGCTGTATGCGGCCGCGATCGCGCTGAACTTCGTCGAGACCTGGCTCGCGCAGGTGATCTACGTGCTGGTGGCGCTGCTGTGGCTGGTGCCCGACCGGCGCATCGAATCCGGTCTGCAGGGCGACGCCTGAGCGCCGGTGCGGCGCAGCGCCTCGGGCGCCGGCAGCGCCACCGGCAGCACGGCCTCGCGGCCGAGTTCGAGCCAGCGGCTCGGGTTCTGCGCCGCTGCGGGCACGTCGCCGTACAGCGCGCGCACCGCGCCGAAGTGGCTGTGGCCGCACACGACGATGCGCGCGACGTTCAAGTCGAGCACCGCGAACTCGATCGCCGCCGCCGTGCCGTGGAAGCCGAAGCTCTGGTCGTAGGGCGGCACGAAGGCGCCGACGTTGCGCACCAGAAACAGCTCGCCCGGGCCGGCGCCGGTCAGCAGATGCGGCACCAGCCGTGAATCGGCGCAGCCGCTGCACCAGGTCGTCGGTGGGCATCCGGGCCTCGGGGCCGGCGCTATTGCACCAGCGGCGAGTCGGCGGCGTCCAGATCGACCCCTTCGATCGCCGCGTCCGCCGCCAGCAGCT
>JAFEFZ010000001.1 GCA_018240325.1 Pseudomonadota bacterium | reverse complement strand
GTGCTCGCGGTGACCGGCTCGCTCAGCGCGTACAAGGGCGGCGCGCGGAAGCCCGTGCCCCAGGAGCCGCGCAGCAGCAGTTCGCGCGCCGGCTGCCAGCGCAGCGCGAGCTTCGGGTTGGTGGTCGAGCCGAAGTCGCTGTAGTCGTCGAAGCGTGCGGCCAGCCGCGCATCCAGTCCGGCCACGATCGGCACGCTCAGTTCGGCGAACATCGCGTAGACGCGGCGGCTGCCGCGGTCGGGAAACAGGCCGTCGCCGAGCGGCGACTCGCCGCTCAGCGCTGCCGGGTCCCAGTCGTAGTTCAGCCGCTCGCGGCGCAGTTCGGCACCCAGCGCCACCGCCAGCGGCCCGGCCGGGAGATGCGCGATATCGCGCGAGGCGAATCCGTTGAGCAGCGAGCTCGTGCCACGCGCGGACTGCGGCGAGCCGCTGTAGGCGGTCGACCGCAGCAGCGCCTGGCCTTCAGGCGCGCTCGGCCCCCAGGGGTTGATCAGCCCGCTGTTCAGCGCCGGCACGATCTTGCTTTCATAGAGGTAGCTGCCGCCGTAGCCGACCTCCTGCTGGTTGCGGTTGTAGACCGCGGCGACATCGAAGTCCCAACCGGCGGCCTGGCCCTGCGCGCCGACCCCATAGCGTTGCATCTCGGTCGTCACCGAGTTCAGCCGCGGCCCCAGCTCCGTGGCACGGAAGGCGAAGGGCAGGTCGCCCGACAGGCCGTTGGCCGCGGCGAACGCGGTCGGGTAGTAGGGCCCGCCGGCGGGATAGGTCAGTCCGCTGAACTTGAAGACCCCCATGGGCGCCAGCTGCCAATCAAAGCGGTTGCGCGCCAGCAGCGCCTCGGCAAACAGATCGATGGCCCGGTCGGCGCGCCAGGTTCCCCGCACGAGCGCACTGCCGCGTTCGACGCCGGGCAGCAGGTCGACCATGGAAGCGGGGTCGAAGCCGCAGGCGGGCGTGAAGAAGGGCGGCGGCGAGAACGGCAGGCTGCTCGGCGGCGCACAGCCGTCGGCGCGCGACGGGTTCAGCACCCGCCGGCCGGGACGGTCGATGATGTTGGCCGGGAAGGTGATGCCGATCAGGTTTTCGATGCCCAGATCGGGACGGTGGCCGGTGCGCGCGAATTCCCGGTCGATCGCCTTCAACGCCTGTTCCTTCTGCCAGCTCAGCGCCGCGAAGACGTTGTAGCCGTCGCGGGCCGCATCGCCGTAGCCGGCAGTGGCGTTGATGCTGCCGCTGTCGCCGCCGGCATGCTGGGCCGCACCGTAGTCGGCGCTGACTTCGATACCTGCATAGTCACGGCGCAGCACGAAGTTGATGACGCCGGCGATCGCGTCGGTGCCGTAGATCGCCGAGGCACCGTCCTTCAGCACCTCGACCCGGTCGATCGCCGCCAGCGGGATCGCGTTCAGGTCGACCGATTCGCCGTCGAGCGCGTAGTTGCCGAGCCGCCGGCCGTTGAGCAGCACCAGCGTCGAGCCGCTCCCGAGCCCGCGCAGGTTGGCGGCCGACAACCCGGGGTTGGCGCCGTTGCCGATCGTCGCGCCCAGGTTGACGCCGTTGAAGTTGGCCGGCACGCGTTCGAGCAACTGCTCGACCGTGGTCACGCCGCTGCGCGCGATCTCGTCGCGGCGGATGATCTGCACCGGCAGCGCGGTCTCGAGGTCGGTCTGCGCGATGTGGGTGCCGGTGATCAGCACCCGCGGGGTGCCGTCGGCGCCGTCGTCGGCCGAGGCCGCGAAGGGGCAGCCGAAGACCGCCGCCACGCCGCAGCCGCAAGCCATCATCGACCGGGCGGAACTCCGGTGCCC
>JAFEFZ010000019.1 GCA_018240325.1 Pseudomonadota bacterium | reverse complement strand
GCTGGCGGCGTACAGCGCCTACCGCAGCGGCCACGCGCTCAACAACCGGCTGCTGCGCGCGCTGCTCGCCGACCCCGCGGCGCACGAGACGGTGAGCTTCGACGACGAGGCGCTCGCACCCAGGGGCTTCGCCGAGCTGGCCCCCGCCTGGTGAGGCCGGCATGGTGATCTTCCGGCTGGTGTTCGGGCTGCTGCTGCTGGCGGCGCTGCTGTGCTTCGCGCTTTACATCGGCACGCAGCAGCGGGTGTGGCTGCAGCGCGGGCTGGTGGTCGTGAAGTGGACGGTGCTGGCCGGGCTGGGATTCTTCGCGGTGAGCGCGCTCGAGCGGCTGGCGCCGCTGCTGTGACGGCGGGGTCGATCCGACAGCGGTCTCGAAGCCGAAGGCTCACGAGCAATCGCCGAGCCGCCCCGGGCTTCCACGAACCACGGGGGCTGGCTGGGCGCAGCCCGGTATTGGGGGCGCTTTCAGGCAGTTTCGGCCAGACCCTGGGTCGGAATCGGACGGGTCCGGCTGACGAGCGGCCGAAAGCCTCTCCGCCGCTCAGGCCAGGAAGCGGCGTGCGAGCAGGGTCCAGTAGGCGGCACCGATCGCGACGTTGGCGTCGTTGAAGTCGTAGCCGGGGTTGTGGACCATGCACGCGCCCGCCTGGTCGCCGGCGCCGTTGCCGATCAGCAGGTAGCTGCCCGGTCGTTTCTCCAGCATGTAGGCGAAGTCCTCGCTGCCGGTGATCGCCGGGCCTTGTGCGACGACGCGCTCGCCGCCGACCAGCTCGGTGCCGACGCGGCGTGCGAATTCGGTCTGCTCGGCGTCGTTGACCAGCACCGCGTAGCCGCGCCGGTAGTCGATTTCGGCCTTGACGCCAAAGCTCTGTGCCTGCGCGTGCGTGATCGCGGTGATGCGTTGCTGCAGCAGGTTGCGCACGTCAGGGTCGAGCGCGCGCACGCTCAGCTCCAGGTGCGCGCGGTCCGGGATCACGTTGTTGGCGCGTCCGGCCTGCAGCACGCCCACGGTGACCACCGCGGTCTGGCGCGGATCGACGTTGCGTGCGACCACCGTCTGCAAGGCCATCACCAGGCCGGCGGCCGCGACCACCGGGTCGGCCGCCTCGTGCGGCAGCGCACCGTGGCCGCCGTGGCCGTGCAGCGTGATGAAGACCTTGTCCGACGAGGCCATCATCGCGCCCTGGCGAAACACCAGGTGCCCTTGCGGCCAGCAGGGCATGTTGTGCATCGCGAAGATCGCGTCGCACGGGTACTTGGCGAACAGGCCGTCATTCATCATGCGCACCGCGCCACTGTCGTCGGTGCCGTATTCCTCGGCCGGCTGGAAGATCAGATTCAGCCTGCCCGAGAACCCGCCCGCTTCGGCCAGCACCTTGGCCGCGCACAGCAGCATCGCGGTATGGCCGTCGTGGCCGCAGGCGTGCATCACGCCGTCGTGGCTGCTGGCGTGCGGCAGGCCGGTCTGCTCCTGGATCGGCAGTGCGTCCATGTCGGCGCGCAGGCCGAGCGTGCGGCGGCCCTTGCCGCGCTCGAGCTGGCCGACCAGCCCGGTGCCGCCCAGGCCGCGCTCGACGCGATAGCCCCAGGCCTGCAGGCGCTCGGCGACCAGGTCGGAGGTGCGCCGCTCGTCGAACGGGAGTTCGGGATGGCGATGGATGTCGCGGCGCAGGTCGATGAATTCCTGCGCGCAGGCCTGTGCGGCCGTCAGGGCGGATGTCGCGTCGGGGCTCATGGGCGGCTGTCTCGGTTGGTCGATCGATGCGGGCTGCGGGCGTGGGCGGCTGGTCCGGCAAGGGTCAATGCCGCAGTTCCGCTTTGCCGCCGGTTTCCGGCGTCAGCACGATGGCGATCACCGTGATGATGCTGCTGGCCACGACGTAGAGCGCGGGCGCTGCCGGGCTGCCGGTCACGGCGATCAGCCAGGTGACGATGGCCTGGGCGCTGCCGCCGAAGACGGCGACGCCCACCGCATAGACGACGGACAGGCCCAGCGCCCGGATCGGCATCGGAAACTGCTCCGGAATCGCCACGACCGTGGGCGCGGCGGACATGCCCGTGAGGCCGGCAAGGATCAGCGTCGTGATCGTCAGGGTGGTGAAGCTGGTGTCGGCGATCAGCCAGAGGAACAGGGGATAGGTGAGCAACATCAACGCCACGCGCGGCCACAGCATCGCCGGCTTGCGCCCGTAGCGATCCGACAGCCAGCCGCCCAGCAGCGCCCCCAGCCAGGTGGCGATGCCGAAGATCACCGTGGCGGTCATGCCGATCACGGGTGCAAGCTTGAGCGTGGTGATCGCGTAGCTCGTCATGTACATCGCGACATAGGTCGAGATGGTGCCGCCGAGGATCAGCATGATGCCGATCATCATCGTGCGCTGGTGTTCGCGCAGGCGCGGGCGCGCGACCGGGGCGCCGCCTGCGTGGCCCGTCTCCTGGTCCAGGCTCTCGGGCATGTGGCGGCGCAGGTAGACGGCGATCGGAATCAACGCCAGGCCAAGTGCAAACGGCAGCCGCCAGCCCCAGGCCTGCATCTGCTCGGCGCTCAGCGCGAGCGTCAGCGCCACGCCGACGATGCCCGCCGCGAGGGCGGCAATCCCTTGGCTCGCCAGTTGCCAGCTGCCGTAGAGGCCGCGCTTGCCGGGCGGCGCGATCTCGATCAGGTAGGACGTGGACGGGCCGACCTCGCCGCCGAGCGCCAGCCCCTGGATCAGGCGGCAGAAGACCACGATCAGCGGCGCGGCGATGCCGATGCTCTCGTAGGAAGGCGTGACTGCCAGGCCCAGGGTGCCCAGGGTGATCAGGCCGATGGTGAGCAGCATGGCCGGCTTGCGGCCGACGCGATCGGCGAAGGCGCCGATCAGCAAGCCGCCGAGCGGCCGCGTGACGAAGCCGACGCCGAACACTGCGACCGACAGCAGCAGGCTCATCATCGGCGTGCTGGCCGGAAAGAAGGTCTTGCCGATGTAGACGGCAAAGAACGCATAGGTCGTGAAGTCGTAGAACTCCATCGCGTTGCCGGCGACGGCGGCGGCCACGATGCTGCGCGGGACCGGTTGGGCTGCCGGGTTCGCCGCCGCAGCGGCCGCGGGTTGCGGCCGCGCCATGCCGGGCGAGCCCAGGTTCTCCTGGATGGTGGTCATCTGCCTTGTCTCCTGCGATGGTGTGGTATGTGGACCGCCGGGATGGTAGAAAGTCTTCATCCATGCGTCCAATGCATACTTTTCATGAAAACGATTCGTGGGACGCATTTGAATGTCTGAATCACTGAACCTGAGGCGGCTGGAGCACCTGCTGGCGCTGGCGGAGACTGCATCCTTCAGCCGGGCCGCGGAGCGATGTCACATCACCCAGTCGGCCTTGAGCCGGAGCATTCAGGGCCTGGAGCAGGCGCTCGAGGTGCTTCTGATCGATCGCATCGGCAAGCGCTGCGAGCTCACGCCCTTTGGCCAAGTAGTCGCGGCACGCGCGCGGCGCATGGTGCTGGATGCGGCCGAGTTGCGACGCAGCGTCCAGTTGCTCAAGGACGGTGAGCTCGGGGCCATCCGCGTCGGCCTGGGCTCGGGGCCGAGCGCGATGCTCATGCGCCCGCTTCTGGGCTTCATGGCGCGCAATCACCCGCAGATCGAGGTCAGCATCACCCCTGGCGCGACCGAAGTGCAGACGCACCAGTTGCGCGTGCGCGAATTCGACGCCCTGGTGGTTGACGCGCGCCGAGTCGAGCCGGCGGCGGACCTCCTCATCGAGGACCTGGGCGAGATGCGCGCCGGCTTGGTCTGCCGCGCTGCACATCCGCTGCAGCAACTGGGCCGGGCCGTGTCCTTCGATGAGCTGCGCCGCTATCCGCTGGCTTCGACGCCGCTGAGCGCAGAAGTAGCGCGGCTGCTGATCGCGCTCTATGGCCCGGCGGCCGATCCGCAAGCGGCCGTGCGGCTGCGCTGCGACGACATCCCCAGCCTGATCGAAACCGTCGAGGACAGCGACGCCATCTTCCTGGGCATTCTGGGTGCGGCTCGGGCCGGCCTGGCGAGCGGACGGCTCGTCGTGCTGGATACCGAGCCTGCGTTCAACGTGGCGGCACGCTTCTCGTTCGTCACGTTGGCGGGGCGTACCGAAGCGCCGGCGCTTGCCATCTTGCGCCGCTTCGTGGCCGACCACCTGAAGGACTGAGAGCGCCCCAGGACTGGGCTGCGTGCGCGCGAACGCAACGCTGCGCCTGCGACACAGCAAGACCAGGGCTGCCGCGTGGGCGCGCAGGTCTTCGTGCGGCCCGGCGCAGGCGGCCGCGGTCCTAGGCCGCGCAATCCTGATACCAGCCGAGCCCGCCCACTGCGGGCAGCCGCGCCAGCGTGCGCAGCAGGTCGCCCACCGAGCGCGTGCCGGTCTTGCCGCGTATCGCCGCGATCTGCGTGCGCACCGTCGACAGCGCCACGCCCTGGCGGCGTGCGATCGCGTGCGGGTCGGCGCCGTCGCACAGCTGCTGCAGCACGTTGCTCTCGGCCGAGCTGAGCCTGAAGCTGCTCGCGTAGCACTGCAGCGCCAGCGGGTTGCACAGCCCGCGCCGCCCGAACTTGCAGAGCACCCGGCGCGGTGCGAGCTCGCGGTCCAGCGGGCTCAGCGCGACGAACTCGTGCACATCGTCCGGTCCCAGCCGCAGCAGGCGGTACAGGCCGCGCCCGGCTGCGTCGGCCAGCCCCGCGCGCAGCGCCGCGGCGTCGGCCGGCCTGCGTGCCGCCAGCCGGCCGGCGTCATCGAACAGCACGGCGCCGCCGCGCAGCCGGCTGCGCGCGCTGCGGTTGGCGAACAGCACGCGGCCTTCGGCGTCGAGCAGGGCGATGCCTTCGTCGACCCGGTCGAGCGAGCGCTTCGCCCAGGCATCGGCGGCGTCGGGCGGGGCGTGGGCCTGTGTGCCGCGGATCGTGGGCGATGCCGGCTGCAGCCGTTGCAGGGGGACCGAAGCGGGTCGCATCCAGGCCGTCGAATCGTTCATTGCCGTGCTCCGTCGTGGTTGCCGCGGGTTCGGCGGGGCTGCCGCGCAGGCGGCAACGCCGTGTCGGGCACGGTAGCGGGCGCCTGCGCGGCTGTCGCCCGCCGTTGGGGCGAAGCCGGGTTCATCCCGAAGGGCGAAGAGAAGCCGCGCCGCATTCGGTAGAGTGCGGCACGGGCTGCGCACCGTTGCCGCTGCACGCTGCGGCGCCGGGTGCGGGCCCGCAAAGGGGAGGCTGGCGATGCAGGTGCTGCTCGTCGACAACGACCGTCTGCTGCTGGAAGCGCTGAGCGTGGCGATGCAGGCGCGCCACCCCGATTTGCAGGTCGATCTGGCCGCGAGCGAGCCCGAGGCGCTGGCGCTGGCGGGCGAGCGGGCCTTCGACCTGATCCTGCTCGACTGGTGGCTGGGCGAAGCCAGCGCCGCCGGCTGCTACGCGAGCCTGCGCGAGCAGTGCCCGCAGGCGCGCATCGTCGTCATGTCCGGCGACGACAGGCCCCGGCTGGTGTACGAAGTGCTCGAGCTCGGCGCAGCCGGCTTCCTGTGCAAGAACGCGGCAGGCTTCGCCGAGATGCGCGAGGCGATCGACATCGTCGCGCGCGGCGGCGTGTACCTGCCCGGCCGCTTGGGCGCGCGCGACGAGGTGTCGCCGTCGGTGCGCCAGCGCTGGCAGGGCCGCAGCCTGGCCGAGTGCTTTCCGGCCCTGTCCCCGCAGCAGCAGGCGGTGTTGCGCGTGCTGCTGCGCGGCGTCAGCGACAAGGTGATCGCGCGCGAGCTCGACGTCGAGGTGAGCACGGTCAAGACCCACAAGAAGGTCGTGTTCCGGCGCCTGGGCGTCAACAGCCGGGCCGAGGCGGTGGCGCTGGCCGCGCGCATGGGGGTGATGCTTGACTGATCCGGCGGCACCGGCGCTCGGCGGCGAGGCGTCGGCGCCGCGCCGCGCGCTGGATGCGTCCATCGCGCACATCCGCGAGGAGCTGCGGCGCGCCGGCGTGCAGATGCTCGGCGTCGACGTGCTGCTGGCGCTGGTGATCGGCATCGAGATCTCGCCTGCATCGGCGCTGCTGTGGTTCGCCGGCATGCAGACGCTGCAGCATCAGCGGCGGCGCGCTGCGCTGGCGCCGCAGGGCGCGGCCGCCGCCGATCCCGAGGCCTTCATCCGGTCGATGCAGCGCTGGTGGCTGCTGCTCGGCTTCGGCCGCGCCGCCGTGGTTGCGCTGGCCTTCCTGTACGGCCAGGAGAACCTCGAGGTCGTCGTGACGATGGTGCTCGTCGGCCTGGCGGCCGGCTCGGTGGCCACTTCGGGCGGCGAAGTGCGGCTGATGCGCGCCTGGACCTTCCCCGCGCTCGGGACGCTGGCGCTGGCCTGGGCCGCACAGCTCGACTGGCTGGGCGGCACGCTCGCGCTGCTGGTGCTGGCGCTGGCGCGGCTGCTGATCGGCTACGTCGAGAACAGCGGCCGCCAGGGCCGCCGGCTGATCGACTACGCGGTCGAGCTGGAGACCGAGCGCGACCGCGTGCGCAGCGCCAATGCCGCGCTCGAGGAAGCCGGCGCGCTGCTGCGCATCGAGCGCGACCGCGCAGCCGCGGCCAACGCTGCCAAGACGCGCGTGCTCGCGTCGGTCAGCCACGACCTGCGCCAGCCGCTGTTCGCGATGAGCCTGAACACGGCGGCCCTGGGCGACACGCTCGAGCGCATCGACGACCCGTACCTGGCGCGCATCGAGGCCGGCTTGCGCCGCGGGCTGACGCAATGCCGCGGCTTGCTCGACCAGCTGGTCGACTTTGCGCGGCTGGATGCCGGCAGCGTGGAGGTCCGCTGGGCCGCGCTCGAGCTGGGCCCGTACCTGCAGGCGCTGGCGGCGCCGTACGAGGCCGCGGCGCGCGCCGCCGGGCTCGACTGGCAGCTGCAGCTCGCCGCGCGGCCGCTGCACGCATGGACCGACGCACTGCTGCTCGAGCGGCTGCTGGGCAACCTGCTGCACAACGCGGTGAAGTTCACGCCGCGCGGCACGGTCGGGCTGCGGCTGCTGCCGCAGGCGGGCAGCGTGCGCATCGAGGTCTTCGACACCGGCCCGGGCATCCCCGCCGAGCACCAGGAGCGGGTGTTCGAGGAGTTCTACCAGCTCGACAACCCGTCGCGCGACCGCAGCCGCGGCATCGGCCTGGGCCTGTCGATCGTGCGCCGGCTGGCACGCTTGCTCCGCATCGAGCTGCACCTGTCCAGCACCGGCACGCAGGGCTGCTGCTTCGAGCTGCTGCTGCCGGCCAGCGGCGGGCCGGCAGCAGCCTGCAGGCCGGCGGACGGCGCGGCCGACGATCCGGCCGAAGCCATGGCCCGCGAAGCGTTCGCGGCCGAGTCGGCGGCGGCGCGCAACGGCAAGGTCGTGCTGGCGATCGACGACGAAGCCGATCTGCTCGCCGACCTGGACACGATGCTCGGCGGCCGCGGCTACCGCGTGCTCACGGCGGCCTGTGCCGACGAAGCCTGCCGCCGGGCGCGCCAGCAGCCGCCGGACATCGTGCTCGCCGACTTCCGCCTGCGCGACCGGCAGACCGGCGCGGCTGCGGTGCAGGCGGTGCGCGCGCTGCTCGGCCGCTGCGTGCCGGCGCTGATCATCACCGGCGAGACCGACGCGCAGAACCTGGCCGAAGCCGATGCGTCAGGGCTGCGGGTGCTGCACAAGCCGCTCGACGGGCGCGTGCTGGCGCGGGCGGTCGAAGAGGCGCTGGCCGGTCAGCCGCCGGGCCAGGCGTAGTCGCGGCCGTCGGCGGCGCGAAACACCACCTCGGGGTCGGCGCAGCGGTCGGCGCCGAAGGCCAGGGTGGTGAAGCCGTCACCTTGCTCCAGCGGGAACCAGCAGGAGCGGATGCGGCAGACGTAGTCGCGCACGGCGCCGGCGTGTCCGGCGCGAAAGCCGAAGCTGCGCTCGTCGCTGAAGTCCTCCGGCCGGCTGTTGGCGAAGGGGTAGGGCGCATACAGCGCGCCGGTGTGCACCGACAGCAGCTCGGCCGGCGCGGCGCTGCCGTCGGCGCGGGCGACCTCGGCGCGCAGCACGCAGGGCAGATGTTCGTCGCCCGACAGGAACAGGCCCTTCAGCCGCGGCCGCTCGGCCAGTGCCGCCAGCAGCGCGTGCAGCGCGCCCGGGTAGCCGTCCCAGGCGTCCGAGCGAAGCGCGCCGGCCGGGTGTTCGCTGCTCGCCAGCCGGCGCGGCAGCAGGATCGACGGCGTGATCACCACGCGCCGGTAGGCAGGCAACGCACGCTCCTGCGGCAGCGGATCGAGCCACGCGAGCAGCGCGTCGAACTGCGCGCGGCTCATGATGCGCGCCTGCGCCAGCGCCGCCGGGTCGCGCGCGCTGCGCTCGGTGCGGGTGTCGGCGATGAAGCAGCGCAGATCGCCGATCGGCTGCTCGCCCCACAGCGGCAGCGCCGAGTCGCCGATCGGCGCCGGCGGTGCCGCCAGCAGCAGCGCGCGCTCGATGAAGACTTCGCGGCCGATGTCCAGCCGCTGCTGCAGCGCCTGCTGCCGCGCGGCGTCGAGCGAGGGCTCCCAGTTGTCGATCAGCTCGTGGTCGTCGATCAGCTGCAGCCGCTGCGTGACGCTGCGGTACAGGCTGCCGCGCGTGTGCCGGTAGGCGCGGCGCAGCGCGTCGCGCAGCGCGTCGCCGCGGCCCGGCTCGGTCGCCGCGCTGCCGTCGGCCACGAGTTGCGGGTCGAACAAGCCGGCGCTGGCGTCGATGTAGATGCTGTCGCCGGTGTGGATCAGCGCGCGCCGGCCGGGCTGCTGCAGCAGCCAGTCGCGCAGCCGGCGACTCGATCGGTCGGCGGGGCCGGGGCGGTCGATGTGCACGTCCAGGTCCTGGCGCGGCGTGCGGTCGAGCACGCCGCCCGGGTACTGGCAGGCGCTCAGCGCCAGCTGCAGCCCTGGTGGCGCCGAGCCTTCGATCACTGCCACGGTACGGCCGCCGCCTCGCGCGCCGGCGGCGCAACCGCCTCGACCGCGCGTCGCAGTTGATCATCGGTCGGCCCGCGCGGCACCGGGGGCGGCTGACCCGACAGATCGGGCGGGGCGCCGGCTGCCGGTGCCCCGATCCTGCCCGCCAGTTCGCGCTCGATGCGCTGCAGCAGCCCGCTCTCGCTCCAGTAGCCAACGGCACCGCGCTCGGTCACGAGCAGCAACACGGCGCCGTCACAGTGCGCCCGCGACAACCCGAGATTGCCCAGGTCGCCGCTGACGATCCAGCCCGACGCATTGGCCAGCGCGGTCCATCGCAGCGGCTGGGTCGACCCCGCATCGACGCGCGCGCAGGCGGCGAGCCAGGCACCGGGCGGGGTGGGCTGTCCGTCGGCGCCGACCCACACCACCGCAGCGCCGGGCGGCAGGCGACGGTAGGGCACCGCGCACAACAGCAGCGGGCTGCCGTGGGCGAGCGCGCTGAAAGTCGCGGCACCGCCGGCGACCAGTCGGCAGTCGTCCACCGGCGCGGCGACATAGGGGTTGGGGTGGGCGGCAGGCGGCATGCAGGCTCCTCCTTCAGTCGCGCAGGAACGCGTCGATGTGTTCGAACACCGCGGCGGCGTCGCGCCCGATCAGCAGATCCTGGTGGCCGCAGCGCTCGACCATCAGCGTGCGCAGCTGCTTCGGCATCGGCGTGCGCAGGCCGAACTGGTCGAGCCAGTGCAGCGCGCCCTCCCAGTCGGCCAGCCCGTTGTCGCGCGCGTGCAGGCTCAGCATCGGCAGCGCCGCCAGGCGCTCCAGGTGCGCGCGGTAGGGCTCGGCATTGCCGGCGCGGTTGGAGACGAAGCCGTTGCGGGCGATGTGGATCGTCTGCGACACGGTTGCCAGGCTGATGTCGCCGAACAGGTCGTCCAGGTGGGCCAAGGTCCGGGGCGCGAGCCGGCGCGCGTCGAACACGCGGCCGAACAGCGCGTCCAGGCGGTGGCGCGTGCGTACCCAGGGGGTGCGCTGCCAGAAGCGCCACGGCGGGTTCTCCAGATCGAATTCGCTGTCGCTGCCCTCGCCCAGGTACGGCAGCGCGCCCAGCAGGCGGTCGAAGGCATCGGCGCCGGGCCCGGCCGGGGCCGCCGCGTGCCCGGCGCCGCAGATGTCGTAGCGCAGCCGCGGCAGCAGGTTCAGCGCG
>JAFEFZ010000199.1 GCA_018240325.1 Pseudomonadota bacterium | reverse complement strand
TGTCAGGCGAAGGTAGCAGCCGCGGCCCCACGACCGCCTGCCCCGTCCAAGGCGTGACGCGCCTTCCTGCACATCGGGGCGGAGCAAGCGTTCAGTCATCACGCCAAGTTCGATCGCGACCTCATGCTCGAGGGGCTCCAGAAACCTGCCGCCCGATGCCGCCGGAATAGTCCAGCGCTCGCGAGCAGCATGTGGTCCAGGGGCGACCCCCCCCTCCGCGACCCGCTACATCAGCACGATGTCGTACTGCTCCGGGTTCAGCGACGGCTCGGTGCTCAGCGAGATCGGCTTGCCGATGAACTCGCTCAGGCCCGCCAGGTGCACGCTTTCCTCGTCGAGAAACATTTCCACCACTGCCGCGCAGGCGACGATGCGGAACTCCTTCGGGTTGAACTGGCGCGCCTCGCGCAGGATCTCGCGCAGGATGTCGTAGCACACGGTGCGCGCGGTCTTGACCTGGCCGCGCCCGGCGCAGGTGGGGCAGGGCTCGCACAGCATGTGCGACAGGCTCTCGCGCGTGCGCTTGCGCGTCAGCTCGACCAGCCCCAGCGCCGAGAAGCCGCTGACCGTGGTGCGCGTGCGGTCGCGCGCCAGCTGCTTGCGGAACTCGGCCAGCACCGCCTGGCGGTGCTCGTCGCGCGCCATGTCGATGAAGTCGACGATCACCATGCCGCCCAGGTTGCGCAGGCGCAGCTGGCGCGCGATCGCGCCGGCCGCCTCGAGGTTGGTCTTGAACACCGTGTCCTCGAAGTTGCGCGCGCCGACGAAGCCGCCGGTGTTGACGTCGATCGTGGTCATCGCCTCGGTCTGGTCGATCACCACCGTGCCGCCGCTCTTGAGCTCCACCTTGCGCGCGAGCGCGCGGCCGATCTCGTCTTCGATGCCGAACAGGTCGAGGATCGGCCGCTCGCCGCGGTACAGCTCGAGCTTGGCCGCGGTGCGCGGCATGTAGGTGTCGCCGAAGGCCTTGAGCAGGTCGTGCTGCAGCGCCGAGTCGATGCGGATCGTCGCGGTCGCGTCGTTGGCCAGGTCGCGCAGCACGCGCTCGGCCAGGCTCAGGTCCTGGTGCAGCAGCGTGCCCGGCGGCGAAGCCTGCGCGCGCGTGCGGATCGCCGCCCAGGCCTTGCGCAGGTAGGCGATGTCGTCGGCCAGCTCGGCGTCGGTCGCGTCCTCGCCGTTGGTGCGCAGGATGAAGCCGCCGGGCTCGCCGCCGGCCAGCGCCTGCAGCCGTGCGCGCAACTGCTCGCGTGCCTCGGCCGGGCCGATCTTCTGCGAGATGCCGATGTGCTGGTCGTGCGGCAGGAACACCAGCATGCGCCCGGCGATCGACACCTGCGCCGACAGGCGCGCGCCCTTGGTGCCGATCGGATCCTTGATCACCTGCACCGTCAGCGCCTGGCCCTCGAAGATCTGGCGCTCGATCGGCAGCGGCGGCGCGTCGCGCACCGCGTTGGCGGGCGGGTTCAGGTCGGCCACGTGCAGGAAGGCGGCGCGGTCCAGCCCGATGTCGACGAAGGCGCTCTGCATGCCCGGCAGCACGCGCGCGACCTTGCCCAGGTACACGTTGCCGACCAGGCCGCGCTCGAGCGCGCGCTCGATGTACAGCTCCTGCACCGCGCCGTTCTCGACGACGGCGACGCGCGTCTCCTGCGGCGCCCAGTTGATCAGGATGTCCTGGCTGGCCATGCCCGCCAGTCTAGGCCACGGCGACGCCGCAGCGCCGCAGCAGGCCTGCCGTTTCGTGCAGCGGCAGGCCGACGATGCCCGAATGGCTGCCTTCGATGTGCGCGATCCACGCGGCAACCGCGCCCTGGATCGCGTAGGCGCCGGCCTTGCCGAAGGGCTCGCCGCCGGCCACGTACGCGACGATCGTCGCGGCCGGCATCGCCGCGAAGCGCACGTGCGACACGCTCAGCGCCGCATGCGTGCGCCGCCCGTCGTGCACCGCCACCGCGGTGAGCACGCGGTGCGTGCGGCCCGACAGCGCGCGCAGCATCGCCGCCGCGTCGGCCGCATCGGCCGGCTTGCCCAGGATGCGCCGGCCCAGCGCCACGGTGGTGTCGGCGCACAGGATCGGCGCGCGCTCGCCGCCGCGGCGCGCGAGCCGCGCCGCCGCCGCGCGCAGCTTCAGCCGCGTCACGCGCTGCACGTAGGCGGCCGGCAGCTCGCCGGCGTGCACCGCCTCGAGCGCCTCGGCGTCCTCGCCGGCGTCGGGCGGCAGCAGCCGGAACTTCACGCCGATCTGCTGCAGCAGCTGCGCGCGCCGCGGGCTCTGCGACGCGAGCCAGACGAATCCCGGTCCGCCCTTCATTCGCGGTGGTACGGATGGCCCTGCAGCAGCGTCCAGGCGCGGTACAGCGCCTCGGCGAGCAGCACGCGCGCCAGCGCATGCGGCAGGGTCAGGTCCGACAGGCGCAGCGTCTCGTCGGCGTTGCGCAGCAGGCTGTCGTCGAGCCCGTCGGCGCCGCCGATCAGCAGGGCGGCGTCGCGGCCGTCGTCGCGCCAAGCACGCAAGCGCGCGGCCAGCTCGGCGGTGCTGCGGCGCGTGCCGCCTTCGTCGAGCACGATGCGGCGCGCACCCTTGGGCAGCGCGGCTTCCAGGCGCGCCGCTTCCGCCGCCCGGCACTGCGCGACGCTGCGGCCCGGGCCGCGCGCCTCGGCCTTCAAGGCTTTGAGCTCGAGCCGCATTTCCGGTGGAAATCGCTTGGCAAAGTCGGCCCAGGCGGCATCGGCCCAGGCGGGCTGGCGCTGGCCCACGGCCAACACCAGCAACCTCATGCGCGGCGTCGCGGCGGCTGCCCGCCGCGCTTGACCGCGGCCGGCTGGCGGGCCGGACCCGACTGGCGCGTGGGAGTGCGCGCCGGCGCGCGGGCTTTCTTTGCCGCGGCTGCCTTCTTTGCCGATGCGGCTGTCTTGGCCCCGCCGGCCTGCTTGGCCGCCGCGGGCGCCCGCTTCACCGCCGCCGCGCGCTTGCCGGCCGGCGCACGGCGCGCCGGCGCGCGCGCATCCTGCCCGTCGCCGGCCGCAGCCGTGCTGCGCTTCGCGCCGG